>JAYUBY010000531.1:0-15385 GCA_043740635.1 Alphaproteobacteria bacterium | reverse complement strand
GCGTCCATCCGACCCAGGCCCTCAACCAATTCTGCACGCTCCAGGGCCCGACGGAAGTTCTGCTTGTGCAGCGGAACGCCAGCTATGGCCTCAACGGCGCGCTGGAGGGCCGAGAGCGTGAAGGCCTCCGGCATCAGTTCGAATACCACCGGCCGGTACTTCAGCTTGCCGCGCAGGCGGCTTACCGCCGTGGCGAGGATCCGACGGTGGTCGGAGAGCATGGGCTCGCCGATCGCCGCGGCGAGCTGCGGGGGTAGGGCAGTTGGGGCCTCGCCACGGTCGCGCGCGGCTTCTCGGGCTAGGCCGGCTTCGTAGAGCAGTTCGTAGCGTTCCAGCACCCGCTCCTCGTTCCAGGGAGCACCGTCCAAGGCGAAAAGCAGCCGGGCGCGGCTCAGGCGTTGACCATCGCGTTCGGCCCACCTGCGCAGGGCCTGCTCGATCAAAGGCAGAGCGTCAGGTCGGCCCTGGCGCCAGTCCTCGTAGGGGAAAAACCAGGTCCAAGGCCGCCACTCCGAGCCTGGCGCATGGGTGTCTACCGCGACTGTGGCGAGCGCCAGGTAGCCCACGGAGATCACTCTCGCGTGTTCGGACGGACCGCCACCCATGTCGGCGAGCGGTGCGTCGCGGCCCTTGTCGCCGAATGTGTAGAGCTGTTCGACGTACCCCAAGGTGAACAGGGTTTGCTCTGTCACGAAGGCTCGCATGGCGAGTTCGAACGTCCGATGCCCGTGCGGGTCGAAGGGTCCGAAGGGCAAGCCCTCGGCGCTGGCGCCTGACGGGCGTACTGTGAGAACGACGGCGTCATCCGCCTGGATCGCCACCACGACCGCCGATAGGCCGATGACGACCAGCCCTTCGTCTGGCTTGCTGTCGAGGGTCCCGTTCATTCGGTGTTGAAGGCCGCAGCGACGGGTGTGTACCCCGCGGCTTCGGAGAGGACGTGGAAGCGTTCCAGGTATCGGGCCTGCGCCACGGCTGGCGGCTGAGGGTCGATCTTCAACTTGTAGCCGGTAGGTGGAGCGTCGAAAAAAGTCACGGATTCCAAATGGTTGAAGCCCGCCAACTGAGTCGCCTCGAAGAAGGCGCAGGCGCGATCCGCCTGTTTGATCAGCTTCTTGATCAGGACTGGTGTCTTGGCCGGTAGTCCGAAGCGGGTGTGGATGGCGTTCTCCAGCCGCTCTTCGAAGTCCTTGTAGTTGACGCCTAGCGCGGCCTTGAACGGCGAGATCATGTCGCCGATCACATACTCCGAGGCGTCATGCAGGAGGGCGGCCAGACGCCAGCGCGGCGCCACGTCCGGCTGGATGTGGGCGACGATTTCCTCGACGACGACCGAATGCTGAGCGACGGAGAAGGCGTGTTCGCCCACTGTCTGGCCGTTCCACCGTGCGACGCGGGCTAAACCATGGGCGATGTCCTCGATCTCGATATCCATCGGCGAGGGGTCCAGTAGGTCAAGCCGACGGCCGGACAGCATGCGTTGCCAGGCCCGGGTTTCTATTGGCGAACGACGCAGCCCTTTCCTCACCGAAGCATTCCCTCCACAGTCAAGCCAACAGCAGGCAAGGTTGTGACCTGACCCATGCCTTGCGAAAGATCAATGCGAGCATAGGCGTACGGCCGTTGAAGAAAACCCTGAGGGAGCCGAACCGATGAGCTGGGCCCGTATCATGGCGCCGCTGTCCGGCGGCCAGGCAGATGCGGCAGCGATTGCTGCGGCGGTCATGCTGGCTGAGCCCTTCGACGCCGAAATGGTGGGCGTCTACACGCCGGCCGACGTAGCCGACGTCATGCCGTGGATGGGCGAGGGCTTCCTCGGCGGCGTGCAGACCACCGCCTTGGAATCCTTGAAAGAGGCAGCCCAGGCCGGCGAGAAGGCCGCCCGGGCCTCTATGGAGAAATCAAACTACGCGAAGAGCCGCTTCATTTCGCTTCAGACGCCGGTCTGGGCAGGGCTCTCGGCGGAGAGCCGTCTTTCCGATGTTGTCGTGTTCGGGTCCGATTCGGCGCGAGGGCGTGGTCCGCTGGCAGAGGCGTTCCAGCAAATGGTGGCCGATGAGCAGCGGCCAGTGCTGATCGCCCGCCCGGGATTGAAGGTTGGTGGCTCAGTCGCTGTAGCCTGGGATGGCGGTAAGGAGGCGAGCCGCGCGGCACGCCTGGCCTTGCCACTGCTGGAGAAGGCCAAAAAAGTGGTGATCCTGGCTGCGCCCAAGGCCAGCTCGCGCAGTTTTGACGCCGGGCGGCTGAAATCCTACTACGCTGCCCGCGGCGTCAAGGCCGAGGTCGATGTGCTGCCGGACTCAGGGGATGCCGCCCCGCTCCTCATGTATGCTGCCAAGAAGGCGGGCGCCGAAATCCTGGTGGCTGGTGCGTTTGGCCATCCACGCCTGCAGGAGTTCATATTCGGCGGGACTACGCGTACCCTTTTGAACTCAGACGCGCCTTCGCTGTTCTTGTCTCACTAGCCCTTTCCAGAGGACGTCCAATGACCCTGTCGCGTATCGTCATGCGGCTTGCCCGCAACCCGGGCACGGAGTTCGCCGGCGGCGACGACCACCGCGGCTACGCCTTGACCGCGCCGCTCACCGACGATGGTCACCTCGACGCGGCAGCCTACGGAAAGGCGCGCGACGCCTGCACTGTGCGCCGGTTCGCGCCGGACGAGGATCCGGCGGACGGGCGTCTGGCGCGAAAGGGGTCGCGCTGGTTCTTTGACTATGAGGAGGACAACGTCGGTGAGGACGAGCCACTCTATCGGCTGGGCGAGCACCGCTTCGCCGTCGGCGAATACGTCACCATCACCGACGAGGATGGGCGGCCGCTGACCTACAAGGTCGTCGAGGTCCAGCCTACGACCTAGACGCCGGCGTTGCGACGCACCAGTCGTTTGACGGACTCCGACACGTCATGGTGGTGGCCTTCGTGGGCCTTGAAGACGGCGACCGTGACTGGGCCGGCCTTGGGGCCGGCAGCCTCGTAGCCAACCGCCTTCCAGCCATCCTTCAGGTCATCGCGCGCCAGGATATATGTAGACCTGAAGCCGTTCCTTTGGGGTGACAGTGCCTCACCGCGCAGGCGAACGTCGCGCGACATCCGTACGGTGGGGCCGTTCTCGCCTGCGTTCACATCAATACCGCCGACATTGACGTTCGCCTTATTGTCATCGGCGCTGATGTGGATGCCGGGCAGATCGATGTGAGCGTGGTCGCCATTGTGATCACCGCCGACGTCGATCTTGGAGTCGCTGTCAGAGTCCTTGTCGCGCTTAGCCGCATCGGCGTGGGCATCCTCATTGGCCTGTTTGGCGGCTTTCGCTGAATCGGATGTCGCTGAGCCGACAGAGATCTTGGCCGACCCCGGTTTGGCTTTGGCGGCCTGCGGGTCGGTTAAGACTTCGCCCTGCAGTTCCTGCTCGATAGGCTGCAGCGCTGCCATATAGGAACCGGAAATGGGGATCAGCCGCAGGGATACCTGATCGCCGTCGCGGCTCGAATACAGGCAGGTCTTCCTGTCTGGGGACACGTTTGAGAGTTTGAGGTCGCCCTGATCCGTCGGGCAATCCAGCGCTACGCGCGCGGTTGGCGGCGTCACCGGCGCGCAGGCGGATATGCCGGTCAGGACAAGTCCGCAGGCCGAGAGGAAGAGCAGCGACTTCATGAAAAACGCTCCAGTCCGTTCGCTTGAAACGTGACCGGAGCCCTTTCAAAAGGCGAGTGAATTCGACGTAACGCCGGTTACATCGCGCGATCGGCGGCGCTATTGGCCGGGTCGAGAGCCCGCACCCTCGCGTCGCGCCAGGAACGCGAGGCGTTCGAAGAGGTGCACGTCCTGCTCATTCTTCAGCAGGGCGCCATGGAGGGGCGGGATCAACTTGGTGGGATCCCTTTCCTTCAACACGTCGGCGTCGATGTCCTCGACCATCAGGAGCTTCAGCCAGTCGAGCAGCTCCGATGTTGAGGGTTTCTTCTTCAGGCCCGGCACCTTGCGCATGTCGTAAAAAATGCGCAGCGCCTCGGCGACGAGCTTCTGCTTGATGCCCGGATAGTGAACCTCGACGATTTCCTGCATCGTCTCGGCTTCAGGGAAGCGGATATAGTGGAAAAAGCACCGGCGAAGGAAGGCGTCCGGCAACTCCTTTTCATTGTTCGAAGTAATCAGCACGATGGGCCGGATGGCGGCCTTGATCGTCTCGTTGGTCTCGTAGACGTAGAATTCCATCCGATCGAGCTCCTGCAGGAGGTCGTTGGGGAATTCGATATCAGCCTTGTCGATTTCATCGATCAGCAGGACGGGGCGCACGGGGCTTTCAAACGCCTCCCAGAGCTTGCCCTTCTTGATATAGTTCTTAACGTCCTTGACGCCGACTTCGCCGAGTTGGCTGTCGCGCAAGCGAGTGACGGCGTCGTATTCGTAGAGTCCTTGATGGGCTTTGGTGGTCGACTTGATGTGCCAGGTGATCAGCGGTGCGCCCAAGGCAGCGGCGATTTCATAGGCCAGGACCGTCTTGCCGGTGCCCGGCTCGCCCTTGATCAGAAGCGGGCGCTCAAGCGCCACGGCGGCGTTCACCGCGACCTTCAGGTCCTCGGTGGCGATATAGTTGTCAGTGCCTTCGAAACGCTGGCTCATGGGGTTCCCCGCGGCGGGCCTCAAGCCCGAGTTCGAACAGTTGTTTACTTGGCGCCAGCCTAAAGACGCCTGCGCGGCTTGCAAGCGGCTTTGGTTCGTCAGGCGTGCGACCCAACCGCCACGTTGTAGGTCCGGCAGATTCGGCGCTACTGCTGAGCTCGAAAGGCCCTATCCACCGTGAACCTCGCCATTCTCCAGGCTCGCATGTCCTCAACCCGTTTGCCGGGCAAAGTCATGGCGCCGGTGTTGGGGGTGCCGATGATCGGGCGCCAGGTGGAGCGACTGCGTTACGCCACATGCATCGATAAGCTCGTTGTCGCCACTAGCTCTGATCCCAGCGACGATCCTTTGGCTGCATACTGCGCTAGTCAGGGGATTGCAGTGTTCCGGGGGTCCCTGAACGACGTCCTGGGCCGCTTTGCCGGAGCTATGGCGCAGCACGTGGACGCCGAGGTTGTCATCCGGCTGACGGCTGATTGCCCCCTCACCGACGGATCGGTAGTCGATGCAGTCGTTGAGCGCCACCTTTCGAGCGGGGCTGACTACACGAGTAACACTGCGTCACGGACTTTTCCGCACGGCCTGGACGTGGAGGTCGCCCGCGCTTCAGCGCTCTTGGATGCGTGGCAAGAAGCTCAGGACGCCTATGATCGCGAGCACGTGACACCATTTATCTATCGCCGACCGGAGCGCTTTCATCTTGAAGGTGTCAAGCGCGCTCCGTCGCTGGCGCACCTGCGCTGGACCGTGGATGTCCACGAAGATCTGGAGTTCGTACGAGACGTCTATGCGCGCCTCTATCCATCTGACCCAGGCTTTGGCACCGAGGCGATTGCTGGACTTGCGTGGAACAGTTCCAGGGCCATTCCATGATTGTTCGAAAGGCCACGGAAGCCGACGCCCTGGATATCTGGACCTGGCGCAACGATCCGCACACCAGGGCAATGTCGCGAACGCAGGATTTGCTGCAGCAGGCGGCGCACCTGGAATGGTTCAGCAAGGCCCTGCAGGATCCAAATCTGATCCTTCTGATCGGCGAGGTAGGGGACCAGAAGGTCGGAATGGTAAGGTTTGATCGTGGAAAGGAGACGGAGGTCTCAATCAACATCAACCCCGTCTGCCGCTCACAGGGCCATGGCTTTGCATTGCTCTCTGAAGCCATGAAGCATGTCGTCGGAAAGATCGTGGCCGAGGTCAAGGAGGGCAACCTGGCCAGCCAACGGCTGTTCGAGCGTGCCGGCTTCAAACTTCAGGGCGTTCGGGCGGGATTCCGTCGATACTGTCGCCCTGCAGGCTGACTGGAATCTCCTTCCTCGCTTCCCGGCGTTCACAGCGCGGAATCGTCAGCGGTCCTTGGCCCAGACACCAATGGCTTGGGCGACCTCGGCCATCACGGAATCCCAATCGCCGTAAGAGGAGGGCTGGAACACGCTCGTCCGCGGGTACCAGGGGTAACGGCTTGTCCCCAAACGCGGCCAGGCTCCAGGAGCCGAAATTAGGAAGCTCGGGACGCCGCAGGCCGCGGCGATGTTCGAAGTCGCGTTGGAGAAGCCGACCACCAGATCCAGCGCGCAGGAGAGAGCGGCGACGTCGTCAAGATCCTGTTTGAGGTCGATCCCAGGTGGTGTCCAGATATCGACGCCGAGTTCCCGTTTGGCGAAGGCGATCTCCTCGCTGCAATCGCCATATTGCAAATTCACGAGGCAGACGCCCGGCTGCGTCAGGATGGGTTCCCACTGGGCAAATGGAGAGAAGAGTCGGTGTCGTGCGTCCCGGCTCACTAAGCTCTTCCAGAGCAGTCCGATCTTGGGGCGGGCGGGCGCCGCTCTCAAAATCTTGCGCCAATGCGCCACGCGCTTCGGGTCGGCGGTCAAGAAGTTGGGGCGTTTGGGAAAGACCTCCTCCGAGCGACGGAATTCCCGCAGCAGCGATGCCATCGGTGTCCAAAGATCGATCTTCGGGCCGTCATCGATGAAGGGGACGACGCGGTTGATCACACTGCCAACCTGGAAGGTGGCGTGCGCCTGAACCTTGGCCATGGGGAAGGAACGCTGGAAAATGGGGACGAGCCGGGATTCAACTGCGAGGCGCAGCTTGCCCTCTGGCCCCAGACGATCGATCACGTCTGGCAGGACGTTGGCGAAGAGAACCTCATCGCCAAGTCCCTGCTCGGCAACCACCAATAGAGATTTGCCAGCAAGGTTGGCGCCGGGCTCCCAGCGGGTACGATCGATGGCGAACGCCGTGCGGATGCTGAGTTGTGGATGAAGGCGCGATTCGTATTCGTCCCAGCCCTCGCCAATTCGCCCGGCGCACATCAGGGTGGTGGCGCGGGCCAGGCGCATCATCTGGTGGTCGGATTCGGACTTAACGTCGGCCAGGGCGGCGTCGATCTCCACGAGGGCTGCGTCGGCTTCGCCGCGCATGAGCATCACGTTGCTGAGGTTGTGGCGCGCCTTAGGGAAGTTCGGCTGGAGCCGCAGCGCCTCCTCGTAAAACACCTGGGCGTTGGCTGCGTCTCCTTGGTCGGAAACGATCGTGCCCATCGTGTTCCACAGCATAGAGACCTCCGGCATCCTGATGATCGCGGCGCGAAGGGTTTCTATCGCCTCATCGTACCGGCCCTGCTCTCGAATGGCGCAGACGAGGTTGTTGATCGCCTCAAGGTCGTCTGGGTAGTGCCCCAGGAAGCGGCGGAACAGTTCCTCGGCCTGCGGCTTCATTCCCAGACGAAGAGCCAAACGTCCGAGGTCGCAGGCGACGTCTGCATGATCCGGCAGGAGCTTCAGCGCCGCTTCATAGGCCCGGATTGAATTCGCGAAGTCGCCACCTTGCTCCAAGGTAATGGCCAGGAGGTACCAACCGAGACCACTGTGCTCATCGCGTTCGAGGGCCTTGACCGCCCATTCGTAGGCCGTCTTCGGATCCTCAGCTCGGATCGCGTCGATAGCCCGCTGCAGCATGGGTGCGATCGCCAGAGCCTTAAGCTCAGCGAGGGCGATATTCAGGTTCTCAAGCACGGCCTTGGAACCGGCCTCGCCGGCGAGGCCGGCGATCGGCTCGGCCGACGCGGGCAGGGCGGATTGCAGCGCCAGAACAGACGTGGCGGTCGGCTTAGCTGGACGCGGCATAGGAAGAGAGTCTCCGATGGACACGCGACTCCTCGGCGAACATGGCTAATGAGAGCTTAAAGTACTGGCGGAATTATCGAATCCGCCAACGTTTCGCCCTCCGGCAAGGCGCCGTTAACCGGGAACGGCTTAACTCTATCGTGCGTAGGGCCAAGCAGAAGGCGACAATGGCTCATTCGAATCGCATTGTCGGTTCGCACACGCTGGGATCGGGAGGCGGAACTTGCCGCTAAAATTGTCGCTGAAGCCGGGTGAGAAATTCGTTCTCAACGGCGCAGTCCTGCAGAATGGAGATCGCCGTGGCGTTCTTGTCCTGCAGAACAAAGCGTCTGTCCTTCGAGAGAAGGACATCATGCAGGAGGACGAGGCGAATACGCCGGCGCGGCGCATCTATTTTCCGGTCATGATGATGTACCTCGATGAGGCCGGGGCCGAGCGCTTCTACGACGAATTTGTCCGCCGCCTGACCGAATTCATGAATGCCATCAGCAACACCGTGGTCCTCTCAGATTGCGTGGAGATCTCAAGGAGCTGCATGGCGCGCGAGTACTACAAGGCGCTGATGCGCTGTCGAAAGCTCATCGAATACGAAGACGAGAGGTTGGGGAATGTCCCTACAGGCGTACCAAAAGGCGGCGACGTGGGCTGAAAGTCCGCGTCAAATGGAATACCGCCTTTTCTCGCAGGTCACGCTTGCGTTGATCGAGGCGGCCAAGGCCGATCCGAAGGACCTTCCCGCGCGCGTCGATGCGCTGGACTGGAACCGTCGTGTCTGGAGCGCGCTCAGCGAAGATTGCAGCAACCCTGGCAACGGCTTGCCGGCGTCGCTGCGCGCCTCAATTATTTCTCTGGCCATCTGGGTCGGCCGGCATACTAGCGCCGTGATCCGACGCCAGGACGACATTGAGTCTCTGATCGAAATCAATCGCATGATCATGCAAGGGCTTGTTCCCACATCGACCCCGGCGATCGCCGCGGCCTGACAACGCTCCCGTCGGACGTTTCCGGCGAACTCCTGGAACACAAAGTGGCTTTGCCTCGCGGCAAGTGTGTCGATGCGCATTGCGCCCGCTTGAGCGCTATTTGCCGAGCTCGGTGGGTAATTCCTGCCGGGCAGCCACTCCGCTCGGCAGGAATTGCCGAGACAAAACGTACTCAATATACATTTAATTACATAAAAACAATGACTTATGGGGCATGATCGGCGGAGGTTACATGGCCCGATGCTTGCTCCTAGGAATTCTGAGCAAAACGCTCACGGCTGCCAAAACGACGGCCGACGACCTGAGAAAAGGACTTCCACTATGGCATTCTCCGTCAATACCAATGTCGGCGCGATGATCGCGCTCCAAAACCTGAGCCTGACGCAATCCCAACTGCAGACGACCCAGAACCGCATCAACACCGGCCTGAAGGTCTCGTCGGCTAAGGACAACGCCGCTATTTTCGGTATCGCGCAAAACCAGCGCGCCACCGCCCAAGCTCTGAACTCGGTGGTTTCTTCGTTGCAGCGCGGTCAATCGACCGTCGACGTGGCGCTTTCGGCCGGTTCCTCCGTGTCGGACCTGCTTAGTCAAATGAAAGAGAAGGCCCTCGCGGCGTCGGACGTCACGCTGGACACCACGAGCCGCCAGGCTCTGAGCGATGAATTTGTCTCGCTGCGCAACCAAATCACGACGGTCACGGGTAACGCCCTTTTCAATGGCGCCAATCTAGTCGACGGCAGCGCCACGCAGGTTCAGGCTCTCGCCAACGACTCCGGCACCCAGGTGATTAGTGTCGCCCACCAAAGCCTGGCTTTGGGCGGCGCGAACGTCAGTGTTGCGGCCACGGATTCGATCAGCTCGGTGACCCTGGCGACCCAGGCGATCACGAAGCTGAACAATTCGATCGCCAAGGTTTCGAGCGCCCTCGGTAAACTCGGCACCGGCAGCAAGGCACTGGGGTCGCACCAGACGTTCATCACCAACCTGCAGAATACGATCAACGCGGGTGTCGGTAACCTGGTGGACGCCGACCTGGCGAAGGAAAGCGCGAATCTCCAAGCGCTGCAGACTAAGCAGCAATTGGGTATCGAAGCTCTCTCGATCGCCAACCAGTCGTCTTCGGTCCTCCTCGGCCTCTTCAAGTAGGCCATTGAGCGGCGGCGGAAGGGTTTCACTTCCGCCGTCCGTTTTGTGTTCATGGAGCGTCGGCGCCGAAAGCGCCAACGGCAGATGACATGGAAAGCAAGGTTGCGACCGCCGCAGCCACCCCTGATCCGACATTTGGCCAAAAGCCAGCGCCGTCGCGTTCGACTTCTGTCGGATCTGCAGCAGCGCCGGTGGTCCAAGCACCGGATCCCGCGGACCTGCGACTAGTCATAGAAGAGGACAAGGCCACTAACTCCTACGTCTACAAAACCGTTAATCGGTTAACCGGGCAAGTAATCCAACAGCTGCCGCGAGAGCAGGTTTTACAGCTCCGCGAACAGCTCGATTACGAAGCCGGCGACGTAGTCCGCACCAAGGCCTGATCCTCTAAAAGACGCTCAAAAAAAGGGGGCGCAATCCGAGACCTTGAAACCGCCCCGGCTTGCCGGCGGCGGCAATTGGCGTCGCCGTTAACTATCTGCTCACTACGATTCCATACCTTGACCTCGAACACGCCCCCGACTCGCGTTTAGAGCGAGTGATGGGCTCGAGGAGATCGGTCGATGGGACTTAGCGTCCACACGAACAATGCCGCGCTGATCGCGCTGCAGAATCTGAACAACACGAGCCATCAGCTCCAGGAAGTCCAGAATCGGATCAGCACCGGCCTTTCGGTTAACAACGCCAAGGACAACGCAGCGGTCTGGGCCATCGCGCAGGGGCAGAGGGCGGACATAGGCTCGCTCGGAGCCGTAAAATCGAGCCTCGATCGGGCGACATCTATCGCCGACGTCGCAGCGTCGGCCGGACAGACAATCTCAGACCTACTGGTTCAGATGAAGGCCAACGTCGTGGCGGCCATGGACCCGTCCATCGACACCGCCTCGAGGAACGCTCTCGACTCAGCGTTTAAGTCCGAACTGCTGCAGATCACCCAGATCATCTCGAATGCCAATTTCGATGGCGCGAACATGCTGAACGGCAGCGTCGCTCAGATCGGGTTCATCGCCAATGCCAACGCAACGGGCACGATCACCTTGTCGAGCCAAAACTTGAGCCTTGGCGGCGCGATTATCACCATTCCGGCGACAGCTTCTCTAACCTCGGTGGCGCTGGCTACCGCGGTGCTAAACCAGCTCACACCCTCGATCTCGAACACCAACCAAGCGCTAGGGAATATGGGATCGCAAGCTAAGGCGATTTCAAATCACAACATCTTTGTCCAGAAGCTGGCGGACCAGCTCACGGCCGGGGTTGGCAATCTCGTAGATGCTGACCTCGCCAAGGAGAGCGCCCACCTGCAGGCGTTGCAGGTACAACAGCAGCTGGGGACTCAGGCTCTTTCGATCGCAAACGCGGCGCCGCAGATCATTCTGTCGCTCTTCAAATAACCGTTTCCGTTGGGGCGTAGTTGGGGTCCGGGCGGCGCGGCTGCCCGGACCTTTTCTTCGAGTAAATCCCCGCCTTGGCATACCGCAGTTTTTTGAATGTTTTCCGTGGTGTCTTAACAAAGCTTAAGCTGTTCGAGCCTCATGGTCGGAGTGCGGAGCTTCGTCCGCCAAAGGTCGACTATGCAGATCGGAACCGATCAGAGCTTTGTGCTGGGGCTGTTCAATACGTCGAACACCAACAGCAACGGCGTCACAAGCATGGACCTTTCCAGCCTGTATGCACCGAGTTCGTCAGGAAATTCTTCGACGCCGAGCCGGCCTGTAGCCCCGACACCGCCCTGGAATACTACCGAGACCACGGCAAAAGCGAGCGCCAATGTGCAGGTGGCCTTAGCCGGCCAGTCTTTCATCAACGAAAATGCAGCTCAGCTGGATTTGCCAAGCGCATCAACGGATTACAGAAAACTGTTCGCCCTCTATCAAGGGCTCTCCAGCTTGATGGATCTGGCCAATACGGCGGCCGGACCTACCTCGCCGCAGTTTCATGCCCAGCTGTCGAAAGCCTTCGATAGCGGTCTGACGCAGATTTCAAGCTACACAAATACCAGCACGTTCAACAAGTTGAGGTTGACGCTAGGCGAGGCGGATACGGCCGACACCGCCAAGCTTAGTATCGCCAAGTCCGCAACGACTTACACTACGCCCCCGCTGACCAATTCGGCGACCGCTGATGTCCCAGCGTTCGACGGGGCCGCGCAGTTCAACATTGCTGTGAAGTTGAACCACACCACGACGAACATTCCGATTGACCTCTCCAACCTAGGGGCCCAGCCGCGCAGTATTGCGAACGTAGTCACCTACATCAATTCTCAGTTGTCGGCTGCGGGCGTCCAAACTCGGGTCGCCACGATCCGAATTCCTGGACAGGTCCAGACGATCACCTCCGGCGGCAGGACTGTGAGTTTGCCCCCAACCTCCGACCAATGGGCGTTGCAAATTCACGTCGGCACCAGCGAGACTGTGGGTTTCTCGGCGCCGCAGACCGCCGGCGCTGTCTACGTTGGCCAGACCGTCGGCAACCCCAATCCCGCTGTGACCCACGTTGCGGACACCCGCTCCCAGCTATTGAAGTTCCAGACCGATACGACGAACGTCAGCGCGCCGCCGCAGATTTCCAGCCAGCCAAACTTTGTGGCTGGCCGCGTCTTTGCTGAAAACCTCGATACCGGTGTTGGCACCATCCACGCCATGCAGACGGGCGCCGATGGTTCGGTCTACATGCTGGCCGACGTCACCCACTCAGTTGAAGGTCAGGCCGTCCAGGGGACCCAGGACGTCGCGCTGATGAAGTACGATTCGGCCGGGCGCCTGATCTACACGCGCACTCTGGGTGCTTCAGATAGCGCCTCGGGACTTGGGCTGGCGGTCTCGTCAACAGGTCAGGTAGCGGTTGTCGGCCAGGTCACCGGCACGCTCAACGGCGCCACTAACGGCGCGTTGAATTCAAACGCTAACGGCCCGTCCGATCTGACTGACAGCTTCACCACCCTTTATGACGCTTCCGGCAACGAGGTGTGGACCGATCGCCGTGGCGCGGCGCTGCAGGATCAGGCCAGCCAGGTCACGTTCAGCGCCGACGGCAGTACGGTCTACATAGCGGGCCAGGCCCAGGGCGCAATGCCTGGCAGTCCGGTTGCGCCATCCGGAGGCTACGACGGCTATATCGCGGCCTTCCAGACCACCGCTGCCGGCACACCGCACGCAACCTTCACCCAATCCTTCGGCACCGCCGGCCAGGACACGCCCAAGGGTATGGTCGTCGACGGCAACCGGCTCATCACCGCCAGCGTTGAGAGCGGTCACGCCGTGCTCCGGAATTATGACATATCGACGGGACAGCCGGTGCTGTCGTCGACGCGCGATCTTGGGGACTTGCAGGGTGGCAGCATCACCGGGCTGGCGCTCAACGCCGGTCAGCTTGTCGTGGCGGGAACCACCGCGAACGCGGCCCTTTCGGCCGGAACGATCACTCGCGCAGCCTCAGGGGGCACGGACGCATTTGCAGCGCAGATTGCTGAGAATCTTTCCCCCAGCGCCGGCGACGCCATCGCTTATTACGGCGGCTCCGGGAATGACAGGGCGTCCGCCCTTTCGGTTTCCAACGGCCAAGTCTGGATCGCGGGGCAGGCGGGCACGGATCTGCCGAACCAGCCCGCGGTTGGAACCAAGGATGGCTTCATCGCCCAGCTGAATATCACCTCCGGCACGATCGTTAGTTCTGAGCGGTTTACCGGCAAGGATGGAATGGCTGCGCCGACCGCAATCGCCGTCGATACCACCGGTTCCAGTTTCCTTGATCGCATCGGCCTTCCGAAGGGAACCCTTGGGGGCGACACATCGCTGCAGCTGAGGTCCCACAGCACGCTGCGCGCTGGCGAACAGTTCACAGTCGGTCCGGCGAAGGGGCCACAGACAACCATCACGATTGATCCCGGCGAAACTCTCAAGACGCTGGCGATAAAAATACAGCGCGCCAGTGGTTCGAATCTCACCGCGACGGTTACCAACACGATGTCTCAGCAGCAGCTCATTCTGACGCCGACCTATGGGTCTTCGATGGTTCAGCTCGGCGGCGGGCCGGAGGGAAAGAATGCCTTGGCGACGCTCGGCCTTCCGGAGGGCCTTATCTCAAGGGTCACTACGGTAGGAAAAAAGACCAGCCCCGCAGATGGCGGCAGCAAGATTTATGGCCTAGGACTGGCCAGCACCGTGAACATCGACAACGCGTCCCAAATCACCCACGCGAAATCGGTGGTCAACTCTGCTTTGGGCGTTATTCGCAGGGCCTATCAAGACTTGGTGACGGCCTCCTCGCCACTGACCCCGGCGGCTGCCGCCGCGGCCGCCGGGAAGAGCGGAACTGTTCCGAAGTATTTGAGCGATCAACTCGCCAACCTGACGGCCGGCCTTGAGCGCCTGACAGGCGGCACCTCGACAACATCCTTGCGGGCCTGAGGCGGCCCGCGCCGAGCCTGGCCGCGCCCTGACAGGGGCAATGCTTGAAACCGGCGGCGCCGGGGTCTAGCGAGAGGCATGGACTTTTTAAAGGATCGCAGGACGGTCTTGGCCCTGGCCGGCGCCGCCGTAGCGCTACTGGCGGGGCTTGCCTTCGCCTGGGTCCTCGTCTCGCAGCATCGAGGAGAGCGCGTCGCGCCCCCTCCAGCATCCCGAGCAGGCCTGGTGATCAACTCCAGCGATGCGAGCGACGGACATATGGACCCAACACGGCCGCTCCGATGCTTCGTCGCGGGGCAATTCGTGGGTGAGCTAACCCTGGCGGAGTGCGCCAAGCGCAACGGGGTCGCCACCGACGCCCTCGATGTCGGCCTCGACCAGACCGGCGCGCTCGCCGCCGCTGACCAGGCCGGCGCGATGATCACACCTCTACCGCCTTCGGAAGCAAAGTCGGAAGAGGTGGGTGCTGCGCCTGACGCCACTTCACCGGCCGCGGCGCCGACGATCGTCAGCGGTCCGTTAGGCGCCTGCTGGCGCTATTCCGAGGGCCAATGGCGCAAGCTGCCCAATGACCTTGCGCTATCTGCCTGTGTTCAAACGTTGTTTGCCGGACGTTGCGAGAGAGCCGGCGAGGCGGTCTATGGACGATGGGCTCAGCAGACCCTGCGGCTTGTCGCAGGGCGGGTTGAACTTTCCTCCGACAACCGAGCGTTTCGCCCGCTCATGGATCAGCAGGGTTGCCCGCCAGCCGGCTAACGGCTCGCGCATCCGGTTTGACTTGTGTAAGATTTACGCCATGCAACGCCTCGTCCCGATCGCCATCGCCATCGCCGCCACCGTCGCTGTGGCGCTATCCGCCTGCACCCCACGGACCGAGCCGCCGGGGGACGCCGGAATCTGCTACAGCGTCGTGCCTCAAAAAGATGGAAAACTGAAGTATTTTAAGCTCGTAAACGCGCAGAACCTCGAGACCTGCGCCGCCAACCTTGAGGCGATGCGGATCAAGTTTCTGCGGATGGGTGGGACCCAGCAGAACATCTACGGGGCCTACCAGTCTAACTTCCTCTTCCTGGAGTCGGAGGGGGTGAAG
>JAYUBY010000530.1:0-10896 GCA_043740635.1 Alphaproteobacteria bacterium | reverse complement strand
GCTGCCTGTGGGCGGAAGAGACTGGCCTCATTGGAATTGCCGCCGATTAACAGCGGGACCTTGGCCTGTTTGCGGGCGGCGAAGCCCTCGGCGATGCCGCTCTGCACATAGCGGCCGTCGAGTATCGGGCCGGCTCGGCTGGTGAAGGGGCCAGAATAGGGCATGGCGCTAAGTGGCAGTTTGCGTAGCGCCGCGGCGGCGTCGGCATCCGTCCCGCTCACGCCGGCCGCGGAGGCCGCCTTGACGCCAGCGGCTTGCGCGTCAGCCATGGAAGTGGGCTCCAAGCGTCCGAAGCTCGATTCGCCGATCGCCTTCTGGAAGAGCCCGCGCGCGTCAGGCGCCAACATCAGCTCTAGGACCGAAATGCCTCCGGCGCTCTCGCCGCCGATGGTGACGTTGGTCGGGTCGCCGCCGAAGGACGCGATATTGGCCTTCACCCACTGCAGGGCCGCAATTTGGTCCATCAGTCCATAGTTGCCGCAGGGGCCTTCCTTGCAGAGCGCAGGGTGGGCGAACCATCCGGCGCGACCCAGGCGATAGCTGACCGAGACGGTGATCACCCCGTCCTTGGCGAACTGGATGCCGTCGGTCTCCGCGCCGAATGCTCCCGTGGCCGAGCCGATGGTGAAGCCTCCGCCGTGGATCCAGACGTAGACGGGCAGCTTCTCGCCGGGTTTGGCGCCGGCCGGTCGGGTCACGTTGGCGAACAGGCAGTCTTCCGTGTACTCGCCCTTTTGGGTGGCCTGGCACGAGGCCCCGGCCTTGGCGGCGTCACGTTCGCCCGACCAGCCGTGCGCCGTCGCCGGCGGCTTCCAGCGCAGGTCGCCGATCGGCGGTGAGGCGTACGGAATGCCCCAGAACTCTTCGACGCCTTCGACATTCGCGCCGAGCAACTTTCCCTGCTTGATGGTCGCCGTCGGGCCAGGCAGCACGCTTTGCGCGAAACTCGCGACAGGCAAGGCCAGGACGCTTAGCGCCAGCGCGGCGGCGGTGAAATTGCGGCGACCGGTCATCGATTATTCCCCCCAAGGATTTCGCCGGTCTCTAAGGCGCGGCTGTTGCGCGATTGTGTCTCGGAAGTTCGGTACGGGCCAGCGCCTTGACCGTCCCTCCGGCGAGTGTTGACCTCCCAGCCGTTGAAATCGGAGAAGAGGCCAAGTGTTGAAATCCGCTACCGCTCTGGCCGTGATCCTGACGTTTTCCGCCGCTCCGACCTTCGGCGCCGAACCGGCGCTATTGAAGTATGGCGCCTGGGGCTTCGACCTCACGGCCCGAGACCTGCAGGCCAAACCGGGCGACGACTTCTTCCGCTATGCCAACGGCGCTTGGCTCGATCGCACGCCGATCCCCGCCGACAAACCCGGCATCAGCCTGCGGTTGCTGGAAAGCAACATGGCCGAGGTGCGCCTGCAGGCGATCTTGGAGAACGCCGCGGCCAAGGCCGGCCACTCGCCGAGGACGGTCAAGGGCAAAGTCGGCGCCTTCTACAAGGCCTTCATGGACGAGGCTCGCATCGAGACCCTGGGCCCCAAGCCCATCTCGCCCGAGCTTGACGCCATCCGCGCCGCGACAACCCGCGAGGAGATTGGGGGCCTCATGGGTCGCCAGATGAAGGATTTCGAAAGCTCGGCTTTTGGCATCAACCTCGACGTCGACACTAAGGATATCAGCCACTACGCGACCTACTTGAGTCAGGCGGGCCTCGGGCTTCCCGACCGCGACTACTATCTCCAGGCCTCGTTCGCCGAAAAGAAGGCTGCCTATCAGGCCTATGTGGAAAAGCTTCTCGGGCTCGAAGGTTGGCCGGACGCCTCCGGCAAGGCCGCCGCCATTGTCTCGCTTGAGACTAAGATCGCCGAGGTCAGCTGGACCAAGGCAGAACAGCGCAACCCTGACACCACCTACAACCCCTACACTATGCCTGAGCTGGAAAGGGCCGCGCCGGGCTTCCCCTGGCGCGCATTTGTAAGCGAGGCGGGCCTGGGTGCGCCGTCCAAGGTCGTGGTAGTCGAGAAGACCGCCTTCCCGAAGATCGCGGCCATCTATGCGCAAACGCCAGTCGACGTCCTGCAGGCATGGCTGGCCTTCAACGTGGCGGACAACGCCGCGCCCTATCTCTCGAAGCCCTTTGCCCGCGCCTATTTCGAAATGCGCCAGAAGACCCTGTCAGGCCAGGCTGAGCAGGAGGCGCGTTGGAAGCGAGGCGTCCACGCCGTCAGCGGCGGCGACTATCTGGCCGGCGGCCACTACGACAGCTTTGGCAACCTCGGCTGGGCGGTGGGTCAGCTCTACACGGCGCGCTATTTCCCGCCGGCTGCCAAGGCCAAGGTCCAGGCATTGGTCGCCGACCTCAAGACCGCCTATGCCGCGCGCATCAAGACGCTGGATTGGATGAGCCCGGCCACCAAGGCCGAGGCCTTTAAGAAGCTCGCCGCCTATAACGTCAAGGTCGGGTATCCGGACAAGCCGCGCGGCTATTCCAAGGTCGAAATCCGCGACGATGATCTGGTGGGAGACGTGCGTCGGGCCGCGGAGGCCGACGCGGCGTTCTATCTCGCGCGCCAGAACGGGCCGGTTGACCGCGGTGACTGGGGTATGACCCCACAGACCAACGATGCCTACAACGGCACGCTGATCGACATCGTCTTCCCCGCTGTGATTTTGCAGCCACCGATCTTCGATCCCAGCGCTGATCCTGCGATCAACTATGGCGCCGTCGGCGGCGTCATCGGCCACGAACTAACCCACGGCTTCGACGACCAGGGGCGCAAGTACGACTCGAAGGGAACCCTCCGCGACTGGTGGGCCGCCGCCGACGCCAAGACCTTCGAGGCCCGTGCGAAGGTCTTCGGCGCACAATACTCCGCGTACGAACCATTGCCCGGCGCGCATGTGAACGGCGAGCTGACCATGGGTGAGAACATCGCTGACCTGGGCGGCTTGACGTTGGGCCTCGACGCTTACCACGCGTCCCTGCACGGCAAGCCCGCGCCAGTGATCGACGGCTTGACCGGAGACCAGCGGGTGCTCCTGGGCTGGGCCCAGGCTTGGCGGGGCAAGGTCCGCGACGACGCCGTGCGCCGCCAAGTGGTCAGTGACCCACACTCGCCGCGCCAGTATCGGGTTAACGGCCCAGTACGGAACATCGACGCCTGGTATGCGGCTTTCGGGGTCAAGCCCGGCGACGCACTCTATGTGCCACCGGAGAAGCGGGTCAGGATCTGGTAGGCGGTTATTTCGAGAGCGCCACCGCCACTGCCTCCAGCGCCGGATCACGCCCCGCAAACCACGCCTTAGACGTGACAGGTACGGCGATCTCCGGCGTCAGGCTGTCCACGCGAGCGTCGAAGACGTCGCCGAAGCAGGCCGTCTCGCCCTTGCAGTTGTGGACGAGATCCCAAAGGCCAATGTTGACGTTCATGCAGTAGTGCGAGTTCGGCAAACAGGCCGCCTTCTTGCTCTCGGACTAAAAACGCAGCGCCTCGCTCACTGGCGCGCCGACCAGCGTCACGCGCGGGCCGCCATCGTGCTTGGCCGCGGAGGCCGTGACGATTCCCGCCGAGAAGGTGAAAGGACTCGTGAGCACGAACACCCGCCCCGGAGTCGTCGTAGCGATGTCGCGCGCGAGCCCGCGAGTTAGCATGATATTGCCGCCAACGTCGAAGCGCAGGTCGAGGATTACATTGCGCGGTTTCTGCGCTTTCAGCGCCGCGCGGGCGACATCGGAGAACGGCACGATGGCGTGGCCGCGGGTGTCGGAATTGGCCCACAGTTAGATGTAGAGCGCGTCAAGCTTAGGCAGGCTCAGCATGCGGAATGGCTCGTCTGGGTCCTGTAGATAGAGGGGCTCGGGCGCGGCGGAGGGTGCGACCGCCAGCCCAGCGCCTCCTCACCCGCAAAGGGCGCGCGCGACCAGATGCGCGTGAGTGGAACACCGTGTGGCACGGTCTCCAGCGGCGCATCGGACAGGAAGCAGCTGACACAGCGGCCATTGGGCAGCACCAAGTCGAGGCGCAAGCGGTCGGTGGCCTTGGCGATGCCTAGGCCATGCAACAGGCTCGCGCGCTCCAAAATCTAGGTGGCGTCCTGCCTGACCGAGTCGGGGATGCCACCACTTGCCTCGTTCAGACGCTTGAGAAGCGGCTCGGGCGCCACGCCGTCGATGGCGGTGACCTTCGCGCCGAGTAGATCGACGTATTGCGGTCCGGCACGCGCAATAAAGAGACCGTCTGCGAACCAGATCATGTGTACCGGCAGCCTGGCCGGCGGAGCGGCGGCCTCCTTGCCACCTAGGCTGTCATGGCCGTTGTGCGCCGAGGCGATGACCCGAAGCACGCCGACGAGTAGATCGACGTCTGGCAGATTGTCCGCGCGGCGCTCCAAACCCTCAACCATGGCCATAGCTTGCTCGCGGTCGGCCGGCGAGAACGAGGCGCTCTTCAAGACGTATTGAGTTCGCAGTGCGTCCAGACCTTCCAAGCGTGCTTTGGCGTTCGGGGCGGCGACCGCCGGAGGACCCAACATCAGCAGCGCAGAAAGGCCTGCCAGGATTGCGCTTCTCATGCAGAAGCTCCTGAAGCCAGCTTTCACTACTCCGCCTGCCCAGGACCCCCCGCAACTTAAATCGCAGTAAGCTCGGGCGTCAGGCGGGCGACTTCAGCCTCCGGATCGCCTAGCCCGCCAGCGCCGTTTGTTGTTCTTCTGCGTTTGCCAAGGCGCTGACAAAATTGTCTCGCCAGGCAGTGACATCGTCGCGCTGCACCCCGTCGAACAGCGCCCGCCAGCGGCGAATCCGTTCTGGACGCTCCATGGTCAGTGCGCGCTTGAGCGCTTCAGCGATTTCTTCGGGGCTGTTTGGATTGACTAGCAGGGCTTCGCGCATCTGCCGCGCCGCGCCGGCAAAGCGCGACAGGACCAGGACGCCAGGATCGTCAGGGTTCTGGGCGGCGACGAATTCCTTGGCGACCAGGTTCATCCCATCCCGTAGAGGCGTGACCAGCCCCACTCGCGCGGCGCCGTAAATGCCTGCCAGTTCGTCCCGCCGATAGTTGCGGTTCACATACCGGAATGGTGCCCAGTCGATGTCGGCGAACTCGCCATTGATCCGGCCTGAAAGCGCGTCGAGCCGCCCACGGATTTCCCGGTAAGCGTCTACGCTTTCGCGGCTAACCGGCGCAATCTGCAACATCAGCACCTCACGGCGCATATCCGGATTGTCAGAGAGGAATTGTTCGAATCCCAGGAACCGCTCTTCTAGGCCCTTGGAGTAGTCGAGCCGGTCGACGCCGACGATCAGGTGACGGAAGACCGAAGCGGCCGAGACGAGGTCGCGCATGCGTCGTGCCTTGGCCGATTTCAGCATCCGCCCGAAATCAGCAGCATCGATGCCAATCGGGAACGCGCCAACTCTGAGGGTCTGGCCGAAGGCCTTCAGGGTGTCGGGAGATGGCTGGCCCCCGTGCGCCTGCGACAGCACATATTCCTCGAAGGCTTGCAGATACTCAGCGGTCTGAAAGCCGACCAAGTCGTACTCAAACATCGCCTGCACGAGCTGGGCGTGACCTGGCAAGGTGGTGAACACCTGGTGGGCCGGCCAAGGCACGTGAAGGAAGAAGCCAATGCGGTTCTTAACCCCCAGCGTCCGAAGTTCCCGGGCCAACGGGATCAAGTGGTAGTCGTGTACCCAGATCAGGTCGTCGGGCTCGATCAACGGGGCCAGGGTCTCGGCGAACCGCTTGTTCACCCGCCGGTAGCCTTCGCCATAGACCCGATCATAGGCGGCCAAGTCTGTCCGATAATGGAATAGCGGCCACAGCGTCTTGTTGGCGTAGCCGTTGTAGTATTCGTCGAGATCCACATCCTCGAGATCGACAACGGCGGTGGTGACGCCGTCCAGCGTCCGGATGTCGAGTTCGCCGGTGAACGCTGGAACGGTCTTGCCGCTCCAACCGAACCACAGGCCCGAATATTCGCGAAGCGCTGCCGACAACGCCATGGCAAGCCCGCCCACGGTCTCTTCACCCGCGACGGTTGGCGCGCTCACCCGATTGGAGACGATAATCAGGCGGCTCACGAGGAGCTCTCCAGCCAAGCAAGCGCAGCTTCCACGCTGGTCAGGCGGAATTCCGCAGCGGTCTCGCGGGAAGGGCCCACCCGGACACCAAAGCCACCCAGGTCTCGGGCCGCGGCGAAGCCGTCTTCGTCCGTGGCGTCATCGCCGACAAACACCGGCCGCGCGACGGCGAAGGGCATCTGCGCCATGAAAGCCCGCACGCTGTCGCCCTTGCTGGCGCCGGGCGTGCGCAACTCTTCGACCATATCGCCTTCCTGCAAGAAAAGGCCGGTCTGCGCCGCAAGGTCGTGAGCGCAGGCGCGCGCGGCTGCGGCGTGCCGGTGGGCCAGACGAAAATGCAGAGCGACGGAGAGGCCCGCTTTCTCCTCCACGATCAGGCCGGCGTCGCGTGTGGCGAACTCTCGAAGTGCGTGGACGGCGTCGCCGAGCCTTGAATGCGGAGATGTCCCGAATATCCGACCGCCGGGATCACGCCGGATCAAGCCATGGACCGCCGCCACGGACGAAACGCGGCCTTCGAGGATCCGATCGACATCCGTAAGCGTACGACCGCTGACCACGGCCAATCGATTGTCGAGCTTCTGGGCAAGCTGTTGTAGCAGGCCAGTGCGGCGCGGGTCCGGAAGCACGTCTTGAGGTCGCGCGGCGATGGGAGCAAGCGTCCCGTCCAGGTCGAGAAACAGCGCCGTCTCACCCAGACGCAGCGGCGCGGGGGCGGGCAGTCCGATAATGATTTCCTGGACTGACATGAGCGTATTCGCCCCCCTGAGCCATCGCAGAACGTGCGGCTCGGGCCTTCGATCCCATGGTTAGCACGGAAAGGCGTTCTCGCCCTTGACGTTCCGTACAGCAATCCGCGCTATGCGACGATCAACTTAACCATACTTCGAGGTGAGGCCCGATGGCCCAGACGCCGCTGGCTGACGCGCCCCTGGCCGACGCAATTGTCCTGTTTGGCGCGACCGGCGACCTGTCGCGGCGCATGCTTTTGCCTTCGCTATATTTCCTCGACGCCGATGGTCTGTTGCCGGTGGGCTTCAAGATCCTGGCCACCGCGCGAGCCCAGCATAGCCGCAATGAGTTCGTGGAGCAGGTTCGGGGGATCCTCGACGCCCGGCCAGAGGCGGTCGACGACGGTGTCTGGGCGCGGTTCAGTGAACGCCTCGACTACGTCGCATGCGACGCCACCACGACCGAAGGTGCTGCAGAGCTCAAACCCCACCTCGACGGCAGCACCCGTCCGATGTTCTTCCTGGCTATCTCGCCCAGCCTATACGGCCGGGTCTGCGCGGCGCTCGCCGCCTCGGGTCTAGCGAGCGAGTGCAGCCGGATCGTGCTGGAAAAGCCAATCGGCCGCGACCTGGAGTCATCTCTCGAAGTCAACGAGGCGGTGGGCTCGGTCTTTCACGAGGACCGGGTTTTCCGGATCGACCACTACCTGGGCAAAGAGACGGTGCAGAACCTGATCGCGCTTCGGTTCGCCAACACCCTCTTCGAGCCGCTCTGGAACAACCTGACCATCGACCATGTGCAAATCACCGTGGCCGAGACCGAAGGCGTCGGAGACCGCTGGCCCTACTACGACGAATACGGGGCTCTGCGTGACATGCTGCAGAACCACATGCTGCAGCTCCTTTGTTTCGTGGCCATGGAGCCGCCGGCCGATATGGACCCGCGCTCGGTGCGCAACGAAAAGGTCAAAGTGCTGCGATCCCTGCGCCGCTTCACCCGGGCTGATGCCCAGAATGCCTCGGTCCGCGGCCAATACACCAAGGGGGTCGTCGGCGGCAAAGAAGCGCCCGGCTACGAGACCGAGCGCGGCCAGCACACCGGCACCGAAACCTTCGTGGCGCTGCGGGCGGATATCGACAACTGGCGCTGGGCAGGCGTACCCTTCTATCTTCGTACCGGTAAGCGTCTGCCTGAGCGGCGTACCCAGATCGCCATCCAATTCAAGCCTGTACCGCATTCGATCTTCGGCAACGCTGCCAAGGATGACCTGGTCGCCAATCGCTTGGTCATTGACCTACAGCCGGACGAGGATATCGCGCTTACCCTGATGAATAAGTCGCCGGGGATCAGCAGAGGCGGCATGCGCCTACAATCTATGCCGCTGTCTCTGTCGTTGCTGCGCGCCTACGAGGGGCCCGGTGCTCGACGGCGCATCGCCTACGAACGGCTACTGCTCGATGTTATCCACGGCAACTCCACCCTCTTCGTTCGCCGCGATGAGGTCGAGGAAGCCTGGCGCTGGGTCGACGGCGTCGCCGACGCCTGGGCCGAGGCAGGGATGGCGCCAAAGCCCTACGCCGCGGGGTCTTGGGGCCCCTCAGGCGCGTTTGCGCTCATCGAGCGATCCGAACGGGCCTGGCTGGACTAGCGCACGCTCGACCACGGACGCGAGAGCAACGTCGCACAGTTGATCAGGCCGACCAGGGAGTAGGTCTGGGGGTAGTTTCCCCAGAGCTCTTTTCCATCGAAGGTGATGTCTTCGGACAGCAGGCCTGCCTTGGTGCGGCGGCTCAGCATCTCCTCGAACAGCTCTCGCGCCTCGTCGCTGCGGCCGGAAAGGTGCAGGGCCTCAATCAGCCAGAATGTACAGAAATTGAACGCCGTTTTGGGCTCGCCGAAGTCGTCCGGCAGCGCATAGCGCAGCATGAATTCACCGCGCCGCAGGCCCTGCTCAACGGCCTCCATGGTGGCCAGCATCCGCGGGTCGGTCGGCGCGCAGAAGCGGACGTCGACCAGTTGAAGTAGGCTCGCGTCGAGCTGATCGCCGCCAAAGGTCGAGGAGTAGCGACCGAGCTTTTCGTTCCAGGCTTCGTGCTCGATGGTGGCGCGAATCTGGGTGGCGCGTCCGTTCCAGAACTCAGCCCGGTCTGTCAGGCCCAGCCTGTGCGCGGCGTTCCCTAATCGGTCACATGCCGCCCAACACATCACTGAGGAATAGGTATGCACCGCCTCGCGTCCACGGAATTCCCAGAGGCTCGCGTCGGGTTTGTCGTGCAGCTCAAAGGCACGATCGCCCACGGGCTCCAGAGCACAGAAATCGTCAATGGAAGCCGGCCGCAATAGCCGCTCGTCGAAGAAGGCTTGCACCGTGGAGAGCACGATCTGGCCGAAGACGTCGTATTGCTGATGCTCGTGCGCCTGGTTGCCGATCCTGACGGGGCCCATGCTCCGATAACCGGCCAGGTGGGGGGCGATGCGCTCCGTGAGCACAGGCTCCAGCCCAACGCCGTAGACGGGCTGTACGCGTCCATCCTCGCCGACCTGGTTGACGAGGTTGCGCAGGTAGGCGAGGTAGTTCTCCAGCATATCCGCCGCGCCGAGCCGGTTCAGCGCCTGGACCACGTAGTAAGCGTCCCTCAGCCAGCAAAACCGATAGTCCCAATTTCGCGCTTCCTCGCCAGGCTCAACCGCATGCTCCGGGATAGAGGTCGTCAACGCCGCCACGATCGCGCCGGTGTCCTCATGGGCGCAGAGCTTCATGGTAATCGCCGAGCGGATCACTGCCGCCTGCCATTCAAGTGGTGTCGAGAGGGTCCTCACCCAGTGGCGCCAATAGTCAGTGGTTTCCCGCAGCATCCGACCCGAGGTAGTCGTAATGTCGGAGCCGAAGCCTTCGTCTGGACCAAGAAACAGGGCGATCGGCGTTTCGAGCCGGAAAATACGTTCGTCGAGGACATGACTGACCGGGCCATCGGTGGTCAGTCGCAACGTCGTCTCACCACCGACATAGCGAATGTGGTTGGACCCCATTGTGGTGCCGGCCGGCGCTGCGCCGTAGTCGACCATCGGACGCAATTTGATGCGGATGCGTGGCGTGCCATCCAGGGGCCGTATCAACCGGACAAACGCCAGCGGTCGATAGATCCGACCGAACTGCCGGTAGCGCGGACAGAAGTCGATGATCTCGAGCCTCGCCCCCCGTTCGTCGGTGATCTCGGTTCGCAGGATCGGGGTATTGCGCAGGTAGGCCTGCTGCGTCGCCGCCTGGCCTTCGACCTCAATAGCCCAATGGCCGTGCGTCGCTTCATCCGCCAGGTCCGCGCCGCTGAGCAGAGCTGAGAAAAACGGGTCGCCGTCGACTCTCGGCGCGCAGGCCCAGACATAACGACCGGCGTCGTCAATGAGTGCGCTGGCCGCGCAATTTCCAATCGGGAAGAGTTCCAGGTTCTGGCTCAAAAGGGCTGGCCCACGTTGCTTCGTCCGCTCATCCGTCAGGCCCCCGCCATGACGCGTCCGGCAATTCGTCGGCTAGCCTCATAACGCGCCTTGATCAGCTTGGCTCCGCAAGCCTAAGCCTCAGACATGATCCGCGTGCGCAGAGCCCGAATCGTCGCCACTCTCGGTCCGGCTAGTCGGGGCGTCGAGAAAATCCGTGAGTTGGCCCTGGCCGGCGCAGACGTCTTCCGCGTCAACTTCAGCCATGGCTCGCACCACGATCACGCACGCACGATTGAAGATGTCCGCAAGGTCGAGGCCTTGGTCGGGCGGCCTATCGCGGTGCTTGCCGACCTCCAAGGGCCAAAGCTGCGGCTCGGCGAGTTCGCCGATGGCAGAGTCCGGCTCAAGGCCGGACATCATCTGCGGCTCGATTTGAAGTCGACGCCCGGCGACGCCTCGCGCATCGGCGTGCCGCATCCGGAGATCTTCGCAGCGCTGCGCAAAGGTGCGGCCGTCCTGCTTGACGATGGCAAGGTGCGGCTGCGGGTCATCAAGCACGGTCCCGATTTCGCCGACACGGTGGTCGAGGCGGGCGAGATGCTGTCGGACCACAAGGGCTTGAACCTGCCGGAAATCGCGATTCCGATCCCGGC
>JAYUBY010000529.1:0-20131 GCA_043740635.1 Alphaproteobacteria bacterium | reverse complement strand
ATCGCCATGCGCAGCGACAAGACCGATCGCAGCTTCTCAGCCATGATCTATCTCTCAGCCGCAGTCATTCACTCGCGGTGAATCCCAACAACCCCTAGGCCGTGACGGCGAATTAGCATTCGACTTCGGTCGCATCGTGTGGGGCTGGCCGCGCCATGCCCTAAGATGCAGGTGGAAAAGAGGGGGAGGCCGAATGGCGTCGCGCAGAACCGGATCAGGCCTGGGCGAGGCCGCGGCCATCGGCATGGCCGCAGGTCTTTGCGGCCTGGGTCTGCTGTCGCTGCTCTATCAGGACTTCGCTGAAGTCTGGCAGCCCGCCCCGAAATCCTGGCCGGCCTATTCGACGTGGGCGTCCGTATCGGGCCTTATCGTCCTGGCGGCTGGCTTGATGATGGCGATCCGCCGGACCCGGTTCTGGGGAGCGACCCTGGCCGCGGCCTTTATCGGGCTTTGGGTGCTGGTGCTGCACCTGCCCCACGCGCTTGCGAAGCCCACCGTCTGGGTTTCCTGGCAGGCGGTTTGTGAATCCCTGGCGATGGCCACTGGCGCCTTCATCGCCAGCCGCGAGGCCAAGGGCTCGGCTGGCCGGATCTCGGTCACGGTGATGGGCGTCTGCTTCGTCGTCTTTGGCGTGTCGCACTTTTTCTACAGCAAGTTCACCACGGATATGGTCCCGGCTTGGCTCCCCATGCGCCTGGACTTGACCTACCTTACCGGCGCGATCCACGTGCTGACGGGTCTGGCCTTGATCGTCGGCGTCCAGCGACGCTGGGCAGCGACCGCCGAGGCCTTGATGATGGGCTCCTTCGTCCTGCTGGTGCACATCCCCCGTGTCGCCGCCGCGCCGCACGACCGAATGGAGCTCACAGAGCTGTTCATCGCTATCACTCTGAGCTCTGCAGCGTGGATCCTGGCCGGATCCCGCGCGGTGGCAAAGCGCTGAGCGACGCGGCCTATTGTGAAGTTACGGCCGGGGCGCTTGGCCGAACGCGGTAGATCTGAAGTGGGGCTGACCTAGCGGATAGCGGCTCCAGCCACACAGGCGGCATGAAACGGTCAAGTCGCGCCTGCAGGCTCGTCGCATCGAGCGTCCGATGATGGAACTGACCCGACTGAGCCGGACAATTTACGACATAGGAGGCGCCTAGGGCGCGGGTCGCCGCTTCATCCTCGCCTGGCGCTGCAGCCAGTGCATGGTGCGCCGCCAGGATCCCGAAGGTCATCCGGTGGTAAGGCGCAGCCATCACGGAGTCCTTTGTCTCCGCCGCGATGCGCGGCCCAAGGTTGATCTCCGCCAGAACCAGGCCAGGTGGCAGCTTGGCGAGCGATTGAAAGGCTGGCCGATGAGTGCACGGCGCATCGTTGGCCGGGTCCACCGGGCGCTCCCAGCCAGGGATGTCGTCAATTGCGGGAATCAAAACTGGCTGGCTGAACAGGATGACCAGGGCGAGGGCTGGAATTGGACTGGACTTCCAGTAGCGCGTGGTGAGGTCACCCAAGGCGGCCGCTATCAGTGGGAGCGCAAACCAGTTGGCATAGTGGACCATGCGCTCTGCGCCCAAGGCGATGAAGACGCTGGCGGCTAACATCGCGCCAAGCACCCACCAAGCGGAGGTTCGGCCCTCAGCGCGTGAGCCCAGCCATGCCCAACTGGCGATGGAGAGTCCGATCGACACGAGGGAAGTGGCGACGAACTCCGAGTGCTTGGTCGCGAGATTTCTGAGCAGGGGCTGCATCTCGCCGACATGGTCCATCCAAATCGGCTTCAGGCGCGGGTCGACCCCGCCTAGAGGCCCATGCAAGCATGCCGGATCCAGCACGAGGTAGACGGCCCCTGACGCTGCGCCCACGACGACCAGCGCAGCCAGCCGGAGCTGCGGACCTCGCGACCGGGTAGCCCATGTGGTGATGAGCAGGCCCATACCCGCGACCGCGACCCCGCACCAGAGATTGGCCGCCAGGGCGTCACATACCGAAGCCGCCAACAAATGCGGTGGCGTCTGGGCGAGGTAGAACAGGGTCACCGACGTTAGCAGGGCGGTGGCATAGACGCGCGCTGCGGGCGCTTGTCTGGGGTCAAACAGGAAGCGCAGGGAAAAGCTGGCCCCGGCGAGCGCCAGGAAGGCCAAGGCCTCCAGTCCGATGGCCATTCCGAGACCGGTCGCGACACCGGTCACGAGCGCTCCGCGCCGGCGGCCGTCGACGGCGCCCATCATGGCTACAAGCGACAGAACGATCTGCAGGTCGTGGTGGTCAATCCGACCGGGGCGCCATTGCGCGTAGAGCAGCAAGTTCAAGGTCAGTAGGCATATAGCCGGCAGAATCGAGGCTGATCCACTGATCTGTCGAGCAATGGCCAGCACGCACCAGATGGCCGGAACGGTCCAGGCCAGGGGCCAAAGCAGCCGCATCGCCGTCTCAGCTTGGTCGGGCGCCATGAAGCGCTCAAAGAGCCAGACCATTGCCGCCATGCCTCCGTCGGCCAGCCTGGACCAGTGCATGTCGAGGCCCAGGGGCGGCTGAAGCCGCGCCAGGTGCGGGTGGAACCAACTGGTCTCGCCGCTCAGCAGTGCGCGCACCATCATGAAGCGCATGGCGTCGTCGGTGTCGCCCAGGCTGACCTGCAGACGGCCAGGCAAGGTGAGCGTCAGTAAAATCCCGACCACGACTGCGACAGCCAAGGCGACCAGTGGCAAGGGCAGGGCGATCCTCGGCCGCTCGGCCTTGGTTACATCGGAGGTCATGGGTGCGATCGCCTGTCGCCGCGAGGGTTCGGGGTGGAGCCGCAAACTGATCGAGACGGAGTTTACGCAGCCTAAAGTTTATTCGGCCAGCGTGACGATCGGCCCCGACCGCCCAATGGCGAGGAATGCCGCGCAGGGACGGATGAGCGAAATCGACCTTCAACGGATGAGTGGGGAAGCAAGGCGCGGCCTTCGCTTTCTGATCGTTGGCTTCGGCGGCCTTGCGGTTGATTCTGGTGTGTTCATGGTCCTGAATAGCCACACGTTCGACCGGCCGGTCGCACGTGCAGTCTCGTTGATCGTGGCGACCCTATTCACCTGGCGGGCGAACCGGTTGTTCACGTTCGAGGCCAGTCGGCGCGCGCAACACAACGAGCTGGCGCGCTACGGCCTCGTGGCGCTGGGCGCGCAGGGGTTCAACTACCTGTTGTTTCTCACCCTCAGCGCCATGGCGCCAAAGGTCCATCCGCTCTTGCTGATCGCCGCCTGTGCGGCGACGGCAGCCCTCTTCTCGTATGCCGGCCAGCGGTTCTTCACCTTCACGGCAGCGCTGGCAGGCCCTCCAAACGGACGAGTCAAAAGTGCAGACGCCTGATACCGACGTTTTGATCATCGGCGCCGGACCTGCCGGGCTCACGGCGGGTTATCTGCTGTCCAAGCGGGGGCGCGACGTAACCATCCTGGAGAAGGACCCGGTCTACGTCGGCGGCATCAGCCGCACCGTGAACTATAAGAACTTTCTCTTCGACATCGGCGGCCACCGGTTCTTTTCGAAGTCGAAAGAGGTGGTCGATCTTTGGAAAGAAATACTGCCCGACGATTTCATTGCCCGGCCGCGGCTGTCGCGGATCTATTACAACGGCAAATTCTTCGCCTATCCGTTGCGCGCCTTCGAAGCCCTGTTCAAGCTGGGGCTGTTGAACTCAGCCCGCTGCTTGCTGTCCTACGCCCGGGCCAAGGCCTTCCCCGTCAAGGCTCCGAAGACCTTTCATCAATGGGTTCAAAATCAGTTCGGCGAACGGCTCTTCTCGATTTTCTTCAAGACCTACACCGAGAAGGTTTGGGGAATGTCCTGCGACGAGATTTCCGCTGATTGGGCGGCTCAGCGGATCAAGGGCCTCGACCTCTTCACCGCGGTCATAAACGGCTTGGCAAATTCCCTAGGGCTCAAGTCCAGGGGCGGTGAGGGCGGGGTGAAGAGCCTGATCGACACCTTCCAATATCCACGGCGCGGACCTGGGATGATGTGGGACGCCGCGGCCGACAAGATCCGCGGGAACGGCGGGTCCATCCTGATGGATCGGGCGATGTCGAGCGCCAGGTGGGACGCCGAGCGACAGCTGTGGACCGTTACCGCCATCGACAGCACCGGGACGACCTATGTCACCACAGCGCGCCACGTTGTGTCCTCCGCGCCGATCTCTGAACTTTCCGCGTCGCTCTCGCCTTCGCCCATCAGCCGGCTGCACGCGCGCGAGCTGCGCTATCGCGATTTCCTGACCGTGGCCCTGATCGCGAAGAACGCTAAATCGTTTCCCGACAACTGGATCTATATCCATGACCCGGCAGTGAAGGTTGGCCGCATCCAGAATTTTCTGTCGTGGTCTCCGGAGATGGCTCCAGACGCCGATCACGCCTGCCTTGGGCTCGAGTACTTCTGCTTCGAGGGAGATGGCCTTTGGGCAGCCAAGGATGAGGAACTGGTGGAGCTCGCCAAGCGCGAAATCGCCTATATCGGCTTGATCGCGCCGCAGGACGTGGTCGACGCCTGCGTCGTACGTCAGGCGAAGGCCTATCCAATCTACGACGACGCGTATCAAGCAAACGTCGAGGCCGTGCGGATAGACCTGGAACGCAGCTTCCCAACATTGCATCTGGTCGGCCGCAACGGCATGCACAAATACAACAATCAGGACCATGCCATGATGACCGCCATGCTGACGGTGGAGAACATTATCGCCGGCGAGCGGCTCTATGACGTTTGGCAGGTCAACGAGGACGCTGAATACGGTGAGGCGGGGTTCTCGGGCGTCCAGGAGGCCTTGAAGAGCGAGCGTCTTGTGCCGCGCAAGGCCGCGGCCTAGGGAACGGGCGTCAACGTTCCTGCGCGGCGGGCCAAACGCCTCCAGGTCGCCGCTAGCCAAGCGCAGCTTCCGGCTCGAAACTTACCGGTATTGGTCAGTCCAGAGTGGACAAGCCGATTTTTCCATCCTACCGAATCAGACGGAGCGCATGCGGGGCGTCCGCTGTGGATCACGGGCGCGCGCCCCTGAAAACATTGCAGAATTCTGCCAGGACCCGCAGGCTCACCAGCGACACGGAAAAGTTTTAACTCACCATGCGCATCGTCGACGCGAAGGTCATCGTCACCTGTCCCGGCCGCAACTTCGTGACGCTCAAGATCGTCACCACCGACGGCGTCTACGGCATCGGCGACGCGACGCTGAATGGCCGGGAAAAAGCGGTCGCCGCCTATCTCGAAGACCACGTGATTCCGCTGCTGATCGGACGTGATGCGCGCCGGATCGAAGACACCTGGCAGTTGCTCTACAGGGGCGCCTACTGGCGCCGGGGACCCGTCACCATGCGGGCGATCGCTGCGGTGGATGTGGCGCTGTGGGATATCAAAGCCAAGTCCGCTGGTTTGCCGCTCTACGACCTGCTGGGCGGCAAGAGCCGCGAGGGTGTCCTGGTCTATGGACACGCCAACGGGACTGACATCGAGGAGACCTGTGACGAGGTCGGCCGCCACATCGACCTCGGGTACAAGGCCGTGCGGGCGCAGAGCGGGGTGCCAGGGCTCGACAAACCCTACGGTGTCTCTGGCGACCGAATGTACTACGAGCCGGCCGACTCAGCGCTTCCCACAGAGACCGTCTGGTCGACGTCGAAGTATCTGAAACACGTGCCCAAGCTGTTCGAGCAGCTACGGATCCGCCATGGCTCCCACGTCGAGTTGCTGCACGACGCCCACCATCGCCTGACACCGATGGAGGCTGCGAGGCTCGGCAAGTCGCTCGAGCCCTATGACCTCTTTTGGCTTGAGGACGTGACCCCGGCAGAGAACCAGGAAGGGTTCCGGTTGGTGCGCCAGCACACCACCACGCCGCTCGCAGTCGGAGAGATCTTCAATACCATCTGGGACTGCAAGGACCTTCTGCAGGAGCAGCTGATCGACTACATCCGCGCCACGATCGTCGGTGCTGGCGGCGTTACCCATCTGCGGCGGATCGCCGATTTCGCGTCGGTTTGGCAGGTGCGCACCGGGTGCCATGGGGCGACTGACCTGTCGCCAGTGACCATGGGAACGGCTCTGCACTTCGATAGCTGGGTCCCCAATTTCGGCATCCAGGAATACATGCGCCACACGCCCGAGACCGATGCGGTCTTCCCGCATGACTACCGGTTTGAGGCGGGACTGCTGTTCCCCGGCGAGACGCCAGGACATGGTGTCGACATCGACGAGGCGCTCGCGGCGAAATACCCCTACGAGCCGAAGCAGCTGCCCATCGCCCGTCTCGAAGACGGAACCATGTGGAACTGGTGATGGGCGCTCGCCGGCGTCTAGAGCCCCTTGGCCCAGCGACATGACGACGCTCAAACGCCTGCGCTGGTGGATCGTGCTCCTGGTCTGCGTGGGCACCATCCTGAACTACCTGGCTCGCAACTCCCTGGGCGTGCTCGCCCCACAGCTCACCCACGACCTCCACTTCTCGACACAGCAATATTCCTGGGTCCTGGCCTCATTCCAGGTCGCCTACACGGTGATGCAGCCGATCAGCGGCGCGATCATCGACTCCTTGGGTTTGAAGGTGGGCTTCGCGCTCTTCGCCGTGGCCTGGTCGCTCGCGAACATGGCCCATGGCTTCGCCGGAGGTTGGATGTCGCTGGCCTTCTTCCGGGGCCTTCTGGGCTTAAGTGAGTCTGCTGCCATTCCGGCCGGCGTGAAGGCGGTCAGCGAGTGGTTCCCGGCAAAAGACCGCTCCGTGGCCATAGGCTATTTCAACGCCGGCACATCGCTAGGTGCGCTCATCGCGCCGCCCGTGGTGATCGGACTTTCGCTCGCCTACGGCTGGCGATCGGCCTTCGTGGTCACCGGAGCTATTGGCCTCGTATGGGCGCTCGCCTGGTACGTGCTCTACAATCCACCCACCACGCACCGCCTCCTGAGCGCTGAGGAGCGCGAGCTCGCGCCAGCCATCGTGGAGCCGGCGTCTGGACCGCCGCTACCGATCCGGGAGCTGCTGCGACGAAGGGTGTTCTGGTCGCTGGCGGTTCCCCGGTTCCTGATCGAGCCCGCCTGGCAGACCTTCAGCTTCTGGGTCCCGTACTACCTGGCGCGCGAACGCGGCATGGACTTGAAGCACATCGCGCTTTTTGCCTGGCTGCCATTCCTGGCTGCTGACGCCGGCGGCATCCTGGGCGGCTATCTCTCGCCGTTTCTGATGAAGCGCTTCGGGATGGGTCTGCTGACATCCCGGGCTGGCGGGATCACCCTTGGAGCCGTGCTGATGATCGCACCGGCCTGTGTGGGCCTAGCTGTCAGCCCTTACTTGGCGATCGCCTTCTTCTCTATCGGCGGCTTTGCACACCAAATGATCTCCGGCCTGATCAACACGCTCACCACCGACGTCTTCGCACGCGATGCGGTGGCCCGCGCCAACGGCTTGGTGGGCATGTTTGGCTGGATCGGCGGCTTACTCTTCTCGCTGTTGATTGGCGCGCTGGCGGACACGGTGGGCTTTGGGCCCCTGTTCGGACTTATCGGCGTCTTCGACATCACGGCGGCCATCGCTCTTTTCGTGTTGATGAGGCCCTCCTGGCGCGATGCGCAGGGGCTCTACGCGTGAGCCTGTCCCTAGCCCATCCGCCTCGTTTTACGATGAGCGGCCGTGAGGGCGCGCGGGTGTCCCTGAGGTCGGACAACGGCTACGCTGTCGAAATCTTCGTGCTGGAGCCGGACATAATCCGGGTGCTGCATCGCTCGACTGGCGAGGGGGCTGGGCTGCGCACATGGGCCATTGCGCCAGGCGCCGAGGACGCGCCGGACGTCGGGCGCGAGCGGATGGACGACAGTGGCTTTTCACGGCCGGCATTCGACATCGAGACGAGCGACGACCAGGTGATCATAGCAACGGATCGCCTGCGCCTAACGGTCCGCCTTGTAGGCCTCTTCTTCCGGTGGGAGATGGCCGATGGGTCCGGCTGGACGCTCATCGCGCGAGACCGGCCCACTCAGGCTTACAACTTGGGTTGGTGGGGCCAGAGCGTCCGCCACTACCTGGTCCGCGACCCGGCAGAGCGCTATTTCGGCTTAGGGGAGAAAACCGGGGAACTGGACCGCGTGGGCCGCCGCTTTCGGATGAGCAACATGGACGCTATGGGCTACGACGCCCGCACGTCCGACCCGCTCTACAAGCACATCCCATTCTACATCACTCGGCACGGCGAAACGGGTCTGGCCTTCGGCCTCTTCTATGACACCTATGCCGATTGCGAGTTCGACCTAGGAGCCGAGCGGAGCAACTATCACGGCCTCTTCCGCAGCTTCACCACCACCTGCGGTGAGCTTGATTATTATGTGATCGCTGGCCCGCAGGTAGCCGACGTCACCCGGCGTTTCACCTGGCTGACGGGACGCCCGGCGTTCTTGCCGCGATGGGCGCTGGGCTATTCCGGTTCGACGATGAGCTATACGGACGCGCCCGACGCCCAGGCGCGGATGGGTGATTTCCTGGACGAGTGCCGGCGCCACGACATCCTCTGCGACAGCTTCCATCTGTCCTCGGGCTACACCGCAATCGGTCCACGTCGTTATGTCTTCAACTGGAACCTGGAGCGGTTCCCCGATCCGGCCGGGTTTGCGCGCAGCTACCGAGACGCCGGCGTCAGGCTATGCGCCAATATCAAGCCCTGCCTTCTGGACGATCATCCCCTCATCGAGGAGGCGAGGGCCAAGGGCCTACTGATATTTGGCCCCGATGGAGAGCCGGCGTGGGCGCAGTTCTGGGACGGGCTCGGGGCCTATCTGGATTTCACCAACCCTGACACCCAGGACTGGTGGAGCGCCCACGTCAGGGCGGAGCTGCTCAAGATCGGCGTTGAAGCGACCTGGAACGACAACAACGAGTTCGAGGTAACGTCGCCTGAAGCGCTGGCGGCCATGTTCGGAGCCGCAGCACCGGCGATCGAGAGCAAGCCGCTGCAGACCATGCTGATGCTGCGCACATCGCGCCGCGCCCAGCAGGACCATGCGCCGGATCGCAGACCCTTTCTGGTGTCGCGCGCCGGCGGGGCCGGCATGCAGCGCTATGTCCAGACTTGGTCTGGTGACAACGCGACGTCCTGGGAGAGCCTGAAGTACAACATACGTATGGGCCTGGGCCTTGCGCTTAGTGGGGTCTCTAACTCGGGCCACGATATCGGCGGGTTCGCGGGTCCATCGCCGGATGCTGAGCTCTTCGTCCGTTGGGTCGAAGCAGGTGTCTTCATGCCGCGCTTCAGCATTCATTCTTGGAATGATGATGGCTCGGCCAACGAGCCATGGATGTTCCCGGAGGCCACGCAGTTCGTGCGTGACCTGATCCGACTACGCTACCGGCTGCTGCCTTATCTCTATGACCTAGGCCGGCGCTATCACACAGACTTCGAACCCATCGTTCGGCCGACGTTCCACGATTTCCCCGATGATCCCGCGTGCTTCGAGGATGTCGACGATCTGATGTTGGGGCCGTCCATGCTGGTAGCGTCCGTAGTTGAGCCGGGGGTGACCTCTCGGGAGGTCTATCTGCCGGCGGGTGCGGTCTGGGTCGACTTCTGGACCGGCGAGCGTTTCCAGGGCGGAAAGCGAATCGCTCGACCCGCGCCTTGGGGGCAGCCACCGTTGTTGGTGCGTGAGGGTTCGGCAATTCCGCTCAACGTCGCCGACCAAAGCTTCGATCACCGCGCAGACGCGCGTGGGTTCGCGGTCTTTGCGCCGCAGGCCGGGACCTTCGAGGCAACCTGCTACGAGGACGACGGAGAAACGGAAGCATGGCGGACCGGCGGGTTCGGCCATTGGATCCTCGTGGTCGAGGCGACATCGGAAGCCATGAGTGTCGATCTTCGCGCGAGCGGCAAGAGCCCACCTGCAGGCGCTGTCAGCCTGCTCTTCAGGCCGAATGAAAAACGGCCCGTCTCGGTAAGGCGAGGGCGGATCATAGCCGATCAGGCGTTCGGCGGCTGGCGTTGCGTGAGGCTTGAGATCTAAGCGATCGGCCTCCAGCTGCGAGGGTCGCCGGTGGACGAGCCTCATCATTTGGGCCCTCATCAGGATGCCATGCTTTTGGGATCACGAACCCACTGGCCGGAAGCCGCGCGGCGCGATGCGCGAACACCTTACCCGCGTGCTCGACTCTCTGCTCGCGGCCACTGAGGTCCAGGAACTTGAGCAGGCGCGCGCGCGCATCGCGGCGGAGCGCAAACGCTACGGCGCGTCCGGCAGGTAGAAGCGGTTGCCCTGAATGGGTGGCATATGCCGAAGCATTTGCCATAGTGTTTCGATGGACGCCCACCGCCACGTCAAGATGTTCAAGAACGGTCGTAATCAGGCCGTCCGTATCCCACGGGAATTTGAGCTCCCTGGGCAAGACGCGATCATGTGCCGAGAGGGCGACAGACTGATCATTGAGCCCTCGCCGATGAAATCGCTGGTTGCCCTGCTTGCGGAGTTGGATTGATCGCTCCACGCATTGATGAGGAATATGCGCGCTGGAAGATCAAGGCCTGAAGGACCGCAGGCCCGCTCCCGCAAACGGATCTCAAATTCCTTCAGGAACCCGCGCAGTCGGTACCAGGCTTCGGTTTCTAGATGTCCATGCCGCCCTCCAGCGGATTACTGGCGGTGACGCTCGACTCTGTGAAGGCAGGCAACGGGTAGAAGCGATCATGTCTACGGTCGTCTAGTCGATCAGTCGCTCATCGGCCCCTAGACGCCCCTTCGACCTGCGTGAGCAGGGGTTTTGCTTGATCCACAAAGGCGATGACGACTTCTTCGGCGAACGGGTTTTGTTTCTGAATTGCTGTGAAGAGTTCAAAAGTGTCGGCGCCGATCAATGAGCAAAGGTCTAGAAGATGCTCATATGATGGATTGTTTAGCTGCTCATCCGGAATACCGATGTTGACAAGTGACCGGCCGCTAAGGTGCGTGAGCGCCTGGACATAAGCCATCTCTCGGTCGTGCTCTTCCGGGGTAGTGACGGTCACGGTCAGACCGACCAAACGGCCGAACTCCGCCACCTGCTCGTGCCGATCGTGCCTCACCGGTCAAACCACCAAGCGTAGGCCCGATAACCCGTTTCCAGCGCTCTGAGGCCCAAAGAGAGGGTGCGCGGCGACAAGGTCGGCATGAAGGGTCAGGATTTCGATCATCCACCGCGCCGGCAACAACTTGACCGAGCCGACATCGACGACAAGAGCGCCCGGCTTTACGTGGGGGGCCATGGAATTGAAGACCCCGCGCATTGCGACCTCTGGCGCAGCAACCACCACAACGTCGCAGGCTGCGGCATCGGACATCGTGCCAAAAGACACACCCAGCTTCATGGCTGCCGCCTCCGCGGCAGGGGCAACGTCCGTTGCGAGAATGTCGAAGTGGCGCCTGAGATGGTCTGCGGCCAGCTGGCCGAATTGCCCAAACCCAATAAGACCTCAGCGCTTCATCCGAGTTATCTAACGCGGTCATTGAAGCGCGGCAAAGCGCCCGCCCGTTTGGTGTCCTGATTGGTCGAAAGTGGCCTTTGGCTCTTGGCCCGGAAATAGAAACCCGAAACTTCAGCCGCGGGACAAGAGACATTTGGCGTGCTGACCAAGATCAGCAACTCTACTTCTCGGCGTCTTTCGTCCGTCCCGCAATTGCGTCCATGAACGTCGTGAAGGACGTGCCGGGGACGCGATAGACTTCCCAGGCCTCGCGGGCGGCTGGATCTTTCATTACGAACTCCGCACCGGCGCGCATTTGCAGAAGAAAATCTTCGCCCAGCAGACCGTTCTGGTACTGCAGATAGGTATCCTGCCATCCGTAAATTCGAGCGCCAGAAATGGCTAGGAATTGGTATTTCTGGACCTTGAGCGGCGTTGGTGTTCCGCCCGTTGCGACGATCATGGCCGCGGCGACATCGCCATCGGCCGTCGCCAGAAATACGTCGCGGAGCCCCGCGATCCTTCCTTGGTGAATTAGCGCCCTGGTATGTTTAGCGTTCTGATGTGTTTGCATGGCGAGGTAGATCAGTGATCCGGTCACAGCCAGGCCGCTGGCGGCCGTACTGAGCGTGGCGAAATCGGCTAGAGTCACGTTTTGCCCCCTAAGCATCGTTCGGGGTGACGATAGATGATTTTGGTCGTGTGACCGCCTCCTTGGGGGCATTCCAATGACGGTCTTAGGATGCGGGTCACTCGAAAAGGCTGTGATGTTTACAACCGACGCGCTTTGGTCTGTCGCGTGGAGCGGCGAACAGTCGTTTCGACTTCAGCCATCGCGGGACTTTCCCGGCATGATGGAGCTTGACCAGAAGCAGGCGCCCGGTTTCGGCGAGCCGCTCTTCGCCGCGGTGCACGTCACCCGCCAGCGGCGCGGAATGGTCGACCTGCTTTGCCACGCCTGCGGCAAACCGACGCCGCCGCAAGACCGCTACATCTTCCCTGTTGCGTCAGGCGGACTGGTGACCCTGCAAGACGGGTCTCAGCAGTATGGATGCAACGTGCCGCCTATCCACTACGCCTGCACGGCGCGGGCTCTTGAGGCCTGTCCGCACCTTTCAAGGCTGATGGAGCGCCCTCTGAAGTGCTCCCCAGAAGAGGGGAGGCTCATCCATCGCACGGACGTGACCCGTGGGCTGGAGGCCCTTGCTGCGAGCTTGCCCCCAGGACAGGAGGTCGTGTTCTCATGCTAGCGCCTGTATGGCCCCGACTTCACCCGCGAAGTGCTGCTCGCCAGGAGCTAATGGGACCAGCGCGCCCGTTCACGGAGAAACGCAGCTCAATAAGTGTACGCGAGGCTGTCGAAAGCGGACAGCGCATCCAAGCCCAGAAGCGGATCCGTTAAACGTCCGCAAGCGCGTTACATCGCAGACGCCACCGTGGCCACCTTGCCCCGTTCAGCCTGACGAGCCCCCCAGGATGTTGGCGAGGCTGTTTAGGATTTGGTTTAGGACTGGTTTAGCTGAGACTATCCAACAACTGGATTCTATTGGATAAATCTTGAGTTCGATGGCTCCCGGAGCAGGACTCGAACCTGCGACAAGTCGGTTAACAGCCGACTGCTCTACCAACTGAGCTATCCGGGATCAGTCCATCGAGGGGCGGGGGTATACGTTGGCTTCCGCGACCTTGCAAGTCGAGTGGTGCGGCTTAGAAAAAAGAGCCCGGCGCGAACGCCGGGCTGAAAAAGTCGGTGATGGTGGGGTGTCTTCAAAGAAGACATCTGGAGCGTGGACTTACATGGTTAAGTCGAGGTTAACAGGTCCGACGCAGGCTTAGCAGCGAGCGAGGGGCGACTTGGCGAGGCTGCGATTGGAGCGGCCGGCGCAATCGGCTAGTCCTTGCGCAGCGGGGGCCCACGAGTCGAAAGGAAGCGCCGTCCATGCGCATCCACTTCACAGGCCTCGCCGGCGCCGGAATGAGCGCCGCGGCCCTGATGATGCGAGACGCCGGCCATCAGGTCTGCGGCTCAGACCAGGACGTCTTCCCGCCCATGTCGACTTATGTGGAAGGCCTGGGCTTTCCGTTCCACCGCCGGTTCGACGCCGCGAACGTGCCAGCCGACCTCGATGTCTTGGTGCTGGGCGCCAGCGCCAAGCTCGGCGGGGAGGGCAATCCCGAGGTGGCCGAAGCACGCCGGCGCGGAGTGCGCATCACCAGCTTCCCCGAATTGGTGGGAGACGCCACAGCGGGCCGGGTCAACACCGTGGTCGCGGGTTCCTTCGGCAAGTCGACCTGCACTGCCTTGATGGCCCACGTGCTGCGCGAGGCGCGCCATGACGCGGGCTGGATGGTCGGCGCGATCTCGCCGTCGCTGCCCCACACCGGCCACTGGGGGACTGCGCCGGAGGTGGTGCTGGAAGGCGACGAGTACATTGTGGGCCCAGCTGACCGGCGCTCGAAGTTCCTGCTCTATCATCCGCGCGACGTGCTGCTGACGTCGCTGGTCCATGACCACGTCAACGTCTTTCCGACCTTCGCCGACTATGAGGCGCCTTTCGCCGACCTCCTGAAGTTGCTGCCGGCCGAGGGACTGTTGGTCGCCCGGGAGAGTCCAGCCATTCGTAAGATCGTGGGCGCAGCCGCAAGCCGCATCGTCTGGTACGACACGGCGCGCTGTGACGGCTGGTGGGCCGACGACGTGGTCTATGGCGATGTCACGCGCTTTACTTTGGTAAGCCCGGACGGGCCCCGAATCGCGCTTTCCACCAGTCTGCTCGGCACACACAACATCGAGAATATCGTCGGCGTTGGCGCCTATCTGCGCGAGCGCGGCCTGGTCAGCGAACAGGCTCTATCGTCAGCAGTCGCTAGCTTCGCGGGGATCCGCCGCCGCCTCGACCGACTGACGACGTGCTCAGCGGTGCCACTGATCGAGGGGTTCGGCTCATCTTATGAGAAGGCCAGGTCGGCCATAGAGGCGCTTTTGCTGCACTATCCGCAGCGTCCGCTGACGGTAGTGTTCGAACCGCACACCTTCTCCTGGCGCAGCCGCGACGCGCTCGCTTGGTACGACACGGTGTTCGAGGGCGCCGCCCGCGTCCTGATTGTCCCACCGCCGACCCACGGGGCGCTGACGCACCATCAGTCCAGCTTCGAGGAAATTCTCGCCCGCACGGCAGCTACAGGCGTGCCTGTCGAGGGCGTGAATTCGGCCGAAGAGACGATCAGACTGCTCAGCGGCCTCAAGGGCGACGAGGTGGTCCTGCTGCTCTCGTCCGGCCCCTTGCTGGGACTGCCTGACAGCCTGCCGCCGATCTTCGATGAACTCTACGCCAGCGCTGCAGCAGCTTAGTCTGCTGCGATCACGTAGATGTAGGTGTCTATCGGGCCATCAAATGCGTGCACCGTCGCAGGCGCGCGCCGGTAGACTGCGCCTTCGAACCGATCGAGGCGGTCCCAATGATCGGGCAGGTCCGATGAAGTGAACAGCTGCACCGCGATATCATCGCCCTGCGGATCGAGGCGGAGCGCAGGATAGCCTTGGATCGCGCCCCAGCCTTCGGGGAACAGCTTCCCGCGCACGACACCGGTCGTCCAGTCGCCGATAAGCCCGGCCAGCTGATGTTGGTTCGACCGGCCCGGCGCCAACGTCCCGTAGACCGCAAGTCGGTGCTCCGGACCCATGATCAGGCCTTGATCCCGAGAGCCTCAAACTCTCGGCGCTTGGGCCCGGCGTAGCCGAACAAATAGGCCGCCACCTTGCGGATCTGGATCTCTTCCGAACCCTCTGTGATCCGATAGCGGCGGTGGTGGCGGTAGATGTGCTCGAAGGGCTTGTGGCGGGAATAGCCGATGCCCCCATGCACCTGCATGGCACGGTCGGCGGCCTCACAGACCAGACGATTTGCCCAGTAGTTACACATGGAGACCTTGTCGGAGATCTGCCGCTCGATCTCCTTGTGCTCCATCCGGTCCATCTGCCACGCGGTCTTGCGGATTAGCAGCCGCAGCATCTCGGCCTGGGTCGACAGCTCCACCAGCGGCCACTGGATCGCCTGGTTCTCGGCAAGCGCCTTGCCGAACGGCTTGCGCTCGCGAGCGTACTTTACGCTCTCCTCGATGCAATAGACCGCCGCACCGAGGGAAGAGGCCGCTTGGCGAATGCGGTTCTGGTGCACGAAGCTTTGCCCCAGCCTGAGCCCCTGGTCGATCTGGCCCCAGTAGCTGTCCTCCGGGATCCACACGTCGGTGAAGCTCACCCGCGGATGATCGGTGGGCATGTTGAAGGTCCAGAGGTACTCTTCGATCTTCACGCCAGGCGTGCTGGCCGGGACGATGAAGCAGGTGATGCCGTTGGCGTCGCCGTCCTTGCCGCTCGTTCGGGCGAAGACCATCACGTGGGTCGCCACGTGCATCCCTGTGGTCCACATCTTCTCTCCGCGGATCAGCCAGCCGGGTTTGCCGTCCTTGTCCTGGCGCACGGCGGTCGTGTCCATGAAGGTGGCGTCCGAGCCGTGTTCGGGCTCGGTCAGGCCAAATCCAGTGCGCAGTTGGCCAGCCAGCAGCTTGTCCGCGTCGCGCTCGTACTGGGCGTTAGTGGCGAACTCCTTGAACATCAGAATGAAGGGGTTGTTGCCGACGATTGAGTGCTCGTTCTGTAGGTCGTTGTGCAGCCCGAGCCCCTTGGCGGCCAGGTGTTCGCGGATCACCGCCAGCTCCAGCTGGGTTCCACCCTTGCCACCCAGCTCCTTCGGCCAACCGAAGCGCAGATGGCCAGCGGCGTCGGCTCGTCGACGGGCCTCGCCTAACAGGGCCTCCCATTCCTTCTTCGGAAGGCCGCCGGCATCCCAATCGGTACGCTCGTATTCGCGTCGGTGGTCGAAGTAGCGGATATTGTCATCTTGCTGCTCCAGCGGCTTGATCTCAGCATCGATGAAGGCGTCGAGCTCGGCTAGGTAGGCCACTAGTTCGGGGGCAAGGTCGAAGTCCATGGCGGCGTTCCCTATCGTTTTGTTGGGCGTGACCGTTCAGCCGGGCCATTTACAAGCCGCTGGAACACCCGCCTGATCCAAGCCTAGACCAACTGAGGAATTTCCCAAGGTCATGACTGTCGACGTGCTCTCAGCGCTGCCAAGGTTGGCCCAACGCCTGGAAGGCGACGGGGCATCCCTGGCCAGCGCCGAACGGCTCTCCGGTGGGGCCAGCATGGAAACCTGGGCCTTTACTGTGCAGGTCGCAGGCATTGGCCGCGAGTACATCCTGCGTCGCCGTTCCGCTCCGTTCGATCCGGAAAACTCGCGGTCCACCAGCCTGGCGGCCGAGGCTTCGTTGATCCGAGCAGTGCGGGCCCTAGGCGCGCCGGCTCCGCCGCTGGCGCACCTTTGCGATGAACAGGATGCCCTGGGCGAGGCCCATGTCACCGAACGGATTGCCGGCGAGACACTGGGGCGCAGAATCGTTTCCGATCCCCGTTTCGAGGCGGTGCGCCCGAGGCTTTCACGCCAGTGTGGGGAGATCCTGGCGGTGATCCACGCTACGCCGCCGCCGCCGGAGGCTCAGCTGAAGACCGCGGACTTCCTGGTCGAGCTCAGCCGCTACGAGGACGCCTATCGGTCAATGAGCGCTGAGCGACCGGTGTTGGAGCTCGCCTTTCAATATCTGAAGAAAGCTGCGCCCGAACCGGTCGAGCCCGTACTGTTGCATGGTGACTTCCGGAACGGGAACCTGATGATCGACCCGACGACCGGCGTTGCCGCGGTCCTCGACTGGGAGCTGTCGCACATCGGCGATCCGGCGGAAGACCTGTCGTGGATCTGCGTCAACTCCTGGCGGTTCGGGCGACCGGACAAGCCAGTGGGCGGGTTCGGTGACTACGCCGAGCTGCTGGCCGGCTACGAGGCGGCGGGTGGCCGACCTGTCTCACTGAAACGGCTTCGCACCTGGCAGGCGCTAGGGTCGCTCAAGTGGGGCGTCATGTGCTTGATGATGTACCAAAGCTGGGTCGGTGGGACTGACGCCTCGGTGGAGCGCCCGATGATCGGCCGCCGGGTCTCGGAGACGGAAATCGACCTTATCAATCTACTGGAGGCGGGCCTTTGATCACCCACCCCAAGGCAGAGGAGCTGACAGAAGCCGTCGCCCGCTGGATCGACCAGATCCGCCCCAGCCTTGACCCCCGAAACGCGTTCCTGGCTCGTGTAGCGGCCAATGCGCTTGCGACTGTCGGGCGCGAGGTGGCGTCCGGCCGGGCAGCCGAACGCGCGGCGACGGAGCGGCTCTCAGGCGTGCTCGGGCGTGACGACACCCATGCTGACGACACCCATGCTGAATTGAACACCGAGCTTTGCGCCCGACTGCGGGCCGGCGAGTTGGGCGTCGAGACGCCGGGCCTGCTGGCTGCACTCAAGGCCAACGTCCTCGATCAGCTCAGTATCGACCAACCGAACTACCGTCACGAAGGATAAGGTTCTTGCTTGGCCGTTCTTCTTGATCAGCTGACGACTACAGCCGCAGAACGCTCAAGCCGCCTCCAGCACCCGAATGATTTCACTTTCATCCTCGTTCCAAAGGACGGCGACGCCTGCGGCCCGCCCGGTGAGTTTGCCGAGGGCCTTCTTCACCTCCGGCGCGCGCAAGCGCTTTTCGCTGAGCCTCAGCAGAGTGTGGCCCGCGCCTTGGTCCTGGGCTTCGTCGTGAAAGCGCAAGACAGCGTCGACCACCGAACCCGGCAAGGCGGGGCGTTCGAACGCGGCCATATCGATCGGCCGAGCGGGGCGGCGAGGGCGGAAGGTGCGATATGCCATGATCTGAACTCCGTTGCGGGTTTCAACGCGTTCAGCTCTGATTGGTCGCCACGACAGAATCGGACGTAAGTTTTATGCGCCACGAAAAGGCAAGCCGGCTCTTGGAGTTGGCACGGATGCTGGCCAGCACAGCTGAGGGCCTGACCCTCGACGAGATGGCCGCTGGCCTGGGCGTCGGACGGCGGACCGTCGAGCGGATGCGCGACGCCGTCCGCGATGTCTTTCCGCAGTTGGAGGAAGTGGACGATCCGCCGACCCGACGGTTCCGCATTCCGGCCGGACTTGACGGGCTCTTTCAAGCTCCAAAGGCGGAGGAACTGGCAGCTCTTGCCGCCGCCGCCGAAGTTTTTGCCCAGCAGGGGGCTATAGCACGAGCTGGGGCACTAAAGTCCCTGGAGCAGAAGGTCCTGTCGGCCACGCGTGCGGCGGCCCGCAGAAAGCTTGCACCGGACCTGGAAGCCTTGCTGCAGGCTGAGACCATCGCCGTCCAGGCGGGGCCGCGTCCATTCGAAGATGAGGCCGTTCTGGCGGCCGTACGCGAGGCACTGCTGTCGTTGCGGGCTTTGCGCTTTCGCTACGAGGGCGGGGCCACGCCGGGTCGAGTACGCGAAGTGACGCCCTTCGGAGTGCTGTTCGGGCGGTCGAACTATCTAGTGGCCGATGAAGGCGCTGGCCCCCGCAACTGGCGGCTCGACCGCATTGGCGAAATAACGGTGGCCGAGCGTCAAGCCGCCAGACCCGAAGGCTTTTCGCTCCAGGACTACGCCGACCAGAGTTTTGGCATCTTTCACGACGACACAGAAGACGTGGTGCTAAGAGTGACCCCGGCCGGCGCTGGGGATGCCCTTCGGTGGCGCTTCCACGCCAACCAGGTGGTCGAGCCCCAGCCAGACGGTTCGGTAATTGTCCGTTTCAGGGCGAGCGGTATGTTGGAGCTCGCCTGGCACCTTTTCACCTGGGGCGACAACGTCGAGATCGTGGCGCCGCCTGTGTTAAAGGCAATCCTCATCGAGCAGATCGAAATTTCACGCCGCTCACATACGTCCGGATCTGTCGCAGTGAGCTCCTAGCGTCGCCTCATCGCTTTGAGGAGACCGCTATGAGCGTCATCGCTGACTACGCCAACGTCTACGAAACCGAGATCCGCCCGCGCTCGCGCCGTATGGGAGGGCTCCGCTACCTGGGCGTTCTCGCTGTTTGGGGAGTGCTGTTCCTCTTGCGCCCCGAACTCGCTCTCGCGATCTGGCGTGAAAGGACCTGAAATAACTCCGAGACTTTGCCGACATGCAAGCACCGGCGAGACCGGCAGGGGCTCGAGAACCCAGCCGACCCCTTCTGCGACCTTCGGAAAGGCCGCCAAGTCGACCTAGCTAGGCGTCTTAGGGCTTCGGTAGTGCACTTAGTTGAAGGTGCGCCCGGCATGATGCGGCGTATCGATTCCCTGCAGGCGCTGCGATTCTTCGCGGCTATCATGGTCGCTGCGCTGCACATTCAACAGGCTGGACGAACTCTAGACGGCCTTCCGATCTATGGAGGCTTCCTGTCCAACACCGGATCATTCGGCGTCGATGTGTTTTTCGTCCTTTCCGGGTTTATCATCGCAAAGACAGCCAGTGGAAAATCACCCAGTCAGTTCTTGCGGCTTCGGCTCAGCCGGGTCGTCCCATTTTACTGGCTACTTACTGCCGCTTACCTCCCGTTTGCGAGTCAGGCAGGAGCCCTCACCTGGGGTTCACTCGCCGCAACCCTGACATTCTATCCGCCATTCGGTCAGCCCATCCTGCATGTCGGTTGGACACTTTGCTTTGAGATGTTGTTCTATTTGGTGACAGCCTGGACGTTGTACCGGCCGCAGGTGTTCGTTCCGCTCGCCTTGATCGCTTTCGCGCTCTGCTGGTGCTTGAG
>JAYUBY010000528.1:0-11095 GCA_043740635.1 Alphaproteobacteria bacterium | reverse complement strand
CCATGGCGCAGACCGGACTAGGGCGCCAAAGTGAGCGACCTCGTTTGCGAGGTTTCGTGTCGAGGCGGAGAGCATTAGGACCACTTCCCTGGTCTATCTCCGGGTGTAAGCCCATCCACGAGGTAGCCATGCCGAGCGATCATCCCGAAGTCCGGCTTCTGAAAGAGGTCCATGCAAAGGAGCCTGGCACGGCTTTGCTTTGGTGGGGACTGGCCTTCGCCGTCATCGTGTGGTTGGGCAGCGCAATCAGCGTCTCGCCATGGGCGTTCTTTCCGGCAACCGCCACGCTGCTGCTCATTATCATAATCGTTTCGTTGCGGGTTTTTCCGGCGAGAGAAACGCCCGCGCGCCAGCGATTGCCGCTGCTTCTCCTGCTTGCCGTCCCGTGGCTGGTGTCGATCGTGTGTGGTCCCATCGGCCGGCTCGCGCCCCGGCCCGGCGAAGCGCAGATCGGTCGCGCGCTCCTTCTTCAGAATAGTCTGCTTGCCGTGAGTATTGTCCTTCCCTGCGTCCTGATGACCGCGATGCGTGACGGACGGCGGTTCACGGCGGTGATCGGTTTGTTGAATATCTGTGTGACGCTCGTCGTTGTTTCGGCGAGCGATCTGATCATGGCTCCCGGCTCATAGAGGCGCAGGTTCGAAAAGGTACCTTCCAGCCGTGGTTACGCGATCGCGGCAGCGACAGTTTCCGCTCACCAAGATTCACTTAGCCAGCGCCGCAGGTCGTCCAGGGTGCGCGGCCCACATCCCGGCATTGCAGCGGCGTGGGCCATCAAACGCGGGGTCAAGCGCGGGCTGTCCACCACCGGCGAAGGCAGGTCGGAAGGCGACAGGTAGCCCAGGGCTTGCAATACTCGAGCTCCTCGCTTCGAGAGCCCGGCATCTCGATAAGCAGCTCTCCCAGACATCACTCGGCCGGCGAGCGCGAAGAACTCGGGCGAAAAGTTGATCTGCCAGTCAGCCGGGCTTGGCGTGTTGTCATTAGCCGCGGTCAACATCACAACAAGTGCAGACGTAGTCATAGACCGGAGCACAAAATCAGTAGAATTCCCTGGGGCGGCGACCAATGGAGCGGGCCATGTCTCGTCGATCCGGATGGATTGGGAACCCAAAGCCGCCCACCCCGGAGGAGGGCGGGCAAGCTCCTTACATCTTGTCTCTGATAACGCCCAAATTATGGGTTACGCAATTCCTAGAAAGTCGCCCATGACGCGGAAGAAAACGACGTCCGTCCTATCGATCATTCTGGTCACACTGCTCGTTGCGACGAACTCCCTCGCCACACCCCGCCTCTCAGGGGCGGGGGCTGAAACCTGCTCCCACTTTCTGCATCGCGGTACACGTGCGTCGCACGATCGCCCGGCGCTACAATGGGTAATGGGGTATCTTACGGGACGTGCAGTCGCAACATCGGAGGGGGCGTCCCACAAGTCGTTCCGGGGCCCTGAGGGTATCGCGTCCGATGTGGTCGCCTACTGCCGAAAACATCCTCGCGCGCAAATCGACGAAGCGGCGGCCAGCTTTTTCGAAACCCCTGAGGCCGGAAAATTGCCGTGAATGTTGGGGTGAGGTCGCTTTAAAAGAGAGCACGCTTAACGCGAAATTTCGGCGGAGAAAACGCAACGGACAATTCACGTACTAGCGATGGCATCGCGAAATGCTTCGAGCTTTCGAACTGTAGCAAGGCGGCACGACGACGCCGCGGTCTCGCGTGCCACCAGTCACTCAAGATCCGTCGTGGCGGCGATTGGATGTCGCGGCGCGACGGACACCCACACACCTTTTGCGCGCACGTGGGAGATAAGATCCGCCTCTGCTGGCTGGCCCCAAGCGATCCGTGACCGTTCACAACTGCCGCGCCATTGACGGATCCAAGACCAACCTGTCGCCGCGCATGCGCCCGTTGTTGCTGCACACTTATGCGCGCGCTGACGCTAATCTCCTGACTCGGATTATGGATCCGGTGCGCTTTGCAAATGTCATGGTGCGACGTGAGGGACGCCACTTTGCTCGCTTTGGAGCGGAGCCCTGTCCCCGGCCGCCGGATTGAGGAGCGGGCGAATACAGGTCGATCTTTTCCGCGCAGCAGGAAAAATTGGGCTGACACGCGGGTTTCGTTAGTGCGCCTCTTGAACTACTCCCAACTCGATATTCAGACCAGGGTAGTCGATTCCCTCGGCGTCGGGCCTCAGAGCGAAATGGGAGACGGTGGCCTCATCGATATCATTCGCGGGGTCCCGGCGAGCTGCGCAGGATACTAACGACTGTTCGTGTTCAACCTCGGCGATGTGGGGTTATGGGGGAAGGGCGGGGAGCTGATGGGGACTTCCTATCAGGGCTTCATGAACCCCAGATCCTGCGTCGGGAAATTTGCCAATTGCGGGAAGATCGCCGCCGTCTGAGCTGGCGTGACCCCCATCCACCTGGCCATCCCGGCTATGTAGGTTTCTACCGAGGTGGTTGGGACGAGCGCGTTTCCAACCGCGTCAGGATTGCTGAACCCTGGTGTCGAGCCGCTTGCGGGCCGATCGACGCCTAGGGTGGGGTAGGCGCCGTAGATATCGCCACCCTTTACGGAGCCGCCCATAACCAGATGGTGGCCACCCCAAGCATGGTCGGTCCCATCACCGTTGGTCGTAAAGGTGCGATTGAAATCCGATGCAGTGAAGGCAGTCACCTGGTCGGATAGCCCGGCCTGCGTCAACGCCAGATCAAGATAGCGCAGGGCGTGATCTAGCTGAGCGAGCAACAGACCTTGACGCGGATTTTCACCGTCGTGGGTGTCGAAGCTGCCGTATTGCACAAAAAAGACTTGGCGTCTGACGCCCAGCGCGGCGTGGCCGACCGCGGTTTGCACCACGGCCTCGAGTTGATCGGCCAGCGGGTTATCGATCACCTTTCCCCCGATCGGGTCGGTGAAGGGAGGCGGAACCGGAACGGTCGCATAGGGCCCGCCGGGCGCAGCGAGCACGTTATCGTAAATCGTCGCGGTCTGCAGCGAATGGGAGACCGCGCCCGCGTAGGTCTGGACCAGTTGATTAGCCGAGGAGCCATCCTGAAGGTTCGCGCGTAGTTCATCCAGGAAAATCGCGGATTCGTTGTAGCTGCCCTTCGTGGCGGCCAGCGCAATGGTCTGAGCGATCGACTTGTTGGCCGCATAGCTCACTCGGAACGATTTTGTCGTGAGCCCCTGGGGAAACGGAGTGTTTCCCGCCGTCGTGATGGAGGAGAAATCCGAGCCGCCACTTGCGGCGGGCTGAAAGGTGTCGGCCATAAGCCCGCCCCATCCGGTCGCCGAGCCGTCCAGGTGACCCGACTGCCATGCGGCCTGCTGATCGGCGTGCGAGAACAGGCGCTGCGGGATCGGGGCCGTGGCTGAGGGGTGCTGGTAGGCGAGCTTCGTGAGCGGGGCGATCAGTGTGCCGACGTTGGCGATTGCTGCAACCTTGCCTGCCGCAAACAGCCCTTGTGTCGCGGTCAGCATCGGGTGCAGGGCGAAGGTACGAACCTGGTCGGCGCTGGTCACCTTATTGGCTGGGGGCACCAGTTGCTGGGTGGCCGGTACGACTGGCAGGACCCCGCCCCAATGCTCAGGCTGGTCGGCCGTCCTTACGGTCCTGCCGGTCGCACTCGAGATAGCCCCGATCGCGACGGGTGGCGTGCCCGGCGGCATCAGAGCGATCGGGTCGCTGCCGGAGATCCGAGCGGCCCAGTATTGCGAGAAGCTCCCTTGATCGGTGGCCAACAGCAGATTGTTGCTGTCGTTTCCACCGATCATGAAGATGCAGACCAGCGCGCGATAAGGCGCCGTGGGGCCCACCGCCTGAGCCGCCGCCTTGCCGATCGCTGACAGATTCAATGCCAGCGGAGCGGCAGCGCCATAAAGGGCTATGCCCGCCAATAGGTCACGCCGGGAGGTTCCTTGGATCTTGGTCGCCATGGCCGGATCCCTAACCTTGCACCAAGTATTCGGGTGAGGTGAGCACGAGGATGAGCGCGCTTCGCACCTTATCGAGGCGAACCTGCGCCCGTTGCGCCGCCGTGGGCGTCTTGGCGCTCGTCATGGTGCTCGTCAGAACGCGCGCGAGGCGCGCGGCCAACGTCGCGCTTATCTGTCCACCGAAGTAGAGGGTGTTCAGCCGGTCGATCAGAGTTTGGTTCTGGTCCGGATCAGATGCTTTGGCTGGCGTCAGCGCGGCGATTTCCTGCGCGTAAGTGGTGACCACGTCATTGCCGGGCCAGCCCTTGTTCTGGATGACCTGGATCATCGTGTTCGCGTAGCCGGCGACGGTCAGCACATCGACGGCTTGGAATTCGGGGACCACGAGGCCTGCCTTGGCCAGGGAGGACCCCTGCGGCGTGTAGTCGGGCGCCCAGAAATTGAAGACCGAGGGGGCCTCGAGCGGCGCCTGGGCCAAGGCCGTCGGCGCGACGAAGTCTACGTACTGGTTGAAGTTTCCGCCCGCGGTCGAAGCTGGCAGCGTTGAAACCGCGCCACTGGCGCGAAGCCAGTGGCTCATCCGAACCACCGGCTCTTTAAGTTTTCCGGAGGTAGGCGAGGTGGAAGGCGTCAAATTGATTGCCTCGGGATCCGTCAGGACCGCCTTCAACGTAGCGAACAGGTCTCCGCGGGGGGAGGTCGCTGTACCGTTGAAGGCGATCGCGACGCGCAGCACATAGACCGGGCTCGGATTGCTCGTCACGAAACGTTGGATCAGCCGACGGGCGATGAACGGCCCGACATTGGGGTGGTTGAATATAATCTTGAGCGCGGTGTTCAGACCTTGGATCTGGTAGGCCTGAAGCGAGCTTATCCCCGCCGCAGTGGTGGGCGCAGCACCTTTGTACGCGCCGATCGTCTGTCCCAAGAACGTCTTGGAAAGCTGGGAATGATTGGTTGAATAAGGGATCAGCGCCTGCACGTCGGGCGATTTCGCGTCCGTACCGTCGCCGGGCTGCTTGTAGAATGTAGTGGCCGTAGGTTTGGGATTGTACCAACCCCAGCCGGTAAGGGTAGCTGCCAAGCCCGCGATGTCGGCGTGCGTGTAGGTCGGAATCAGCGCGCCGGAAGCGTCGAGCTTCGCCGTACCATCCGTGTTCAGCTGATAAAGGCCGATCGACATCAGCTGCATGATCTCGCGCGCATAGTTCTCATCGGGCTCGCGCGACGGATCGTTGTCGGCCTGCTGATTGCCGATGATGTTCAGGTAGATCCCCATGGCCGGATGCAAGGTCACGGCCTTCATCAGGTCCAGATAATTGCCGAACGCGTGCGCGCTCAGCATGTCGTACCAGGACGCGCCAATTCGTGGGGTGATGGTAGAGCCCGCGAACGACACCACCATGATTTCGGAGAGCGCCAGGGTCATTCGTTGGCGAAGCTGGTCGTCGCCGGTCACAGCGCGCGCCCAAAAACTCTCATGAAATTGTTGGTTGGTGACCTTGCGTAGGTTGACCTTGGCCGGAGCGCTCCCGGGCGCTGCGGCGGCAGCCGCCGCCGTTACAGCAGCCTTATAAGCGGCGCCGAAGTCGGCGGTGCGACGGATGATCCAGTCGAGGTGGAAGCTGGGCGTCGCGCTCCAGTATCCGGGGGCTCCGCCAGAGCTGGGCGCCGCGGTAACCTGTGTTTGGAACCACGCCTCGAGGCCGGTAAAGGCCAAGGCAGCGACGCTAGGATCATCCGCCCCGAACGTGGCGCGATTCAGAAACGCCGCTGAAAGTTTGGAATCTCCGCTGACCGCTTGGGGACTAAGGTTTCCGAGCGAGGGGGCCAGTTTGGAGATTGCCAAGGCCGCGGCGCCCGCTGCGGCGACGCCCAGGACAACCTTAGTCGACACGCCTTCGTTCGCCATTTTCATCCCCATCCCCGCAACACACTAGCCGATTTGTCGCGTATGGCGCTACCTCCAGATGTCGCAGCAACGCTGCAAAGACGATCTACAGATCGGCCTGTTGCTGGCGTCCACTGAACTTGTTGCGGGGATAAGGGTGAAAAGGCGTGAGGAAGCGGTTCGGCTCGTCGTGAGATGCTGGCAGGCTAACGCTAACTTGTCTCCGCCATGGCCCCAAACGGCGGGCATGGGGAGGCAAGCGTGAGTCCAATCTCATTCAAGCGGCGCCGGTTTCCGGCGGATGTCATTCGCTATGCCGTCTGGCTCTAATTCCGTTTCACGCTCAGCATTCGTGACGTGGAGGAAATGCTGGCTGCATTGAGGTCAGCGGCGAGGCCGTGCGGTGCTGGGTGATCAAGTTTGGTCCGCTGATCGCCGCGAACTTGCGCCGTCGTCGGACCTCGTCGACGGGCCGTTGGCGTCTGGACGAAATGGTCGTGAAGATCGGCGGTCGGCGCATGTACCTGTGGCGCGCGGTCGACGACGAGGGCGAGGTCCTCGATGTGCTGGTGCAGAAACGCCGCAACAAACACGCGGCGCTGAAGCTGCTGAGGCGACTCCTCAAGAACCAGGGAATTCACCCCGAGACCATCACCACGGACAAGCTGGCGTCTTACCGGGCGGCAGCCAGGGATTTGGGCATTTCAGACATGCGCCAGGCGTTCGATGTAGGCGGTCTTGCGTTCCGGCCAGAGTCGCTTCTGTGAGGGATCGGCCGGGGCGCTGTCGGTGCAGTGTAGAACCATGTCGGTAACCCGGGGACCGAAGCGGGCGCCGATCAGCTCGGCGGTCTCGTCGCCACCTTCGTCCGCGACCGCATCGTGGAGCACGGCGGCGGTGGCGTGTCCTCCTCGCCGCCCCATTCCAGAACAATGGCGTTGACCGCCATCAGGTGGGCGACATGGGGCCGCGCGGTTCGGCTGGTGTCCAGGTCCTGGCCCTCAGCGGTGTCCGAGTGCGATGATTAACTCCACGATGCCAAGTAGAGTCAGGGATGTCAGGCCGCCCAGGACCAGCCACGCCCGCCACTGGATGGGCGTTCGCTGGGCGGAGGGTCCGGGCCCGTCGGTCGCGACCGCTTCCGGCGACGCGGCGCGCCGAAGGATGTCCGGAAACCCGCTGACCAGAAGTCCGACCCCCCACCCGAGCATCGACAGCAGTTGCAGGGCCGCGGCGGTGTAAGCCTCGAGCGGGTATTGAAAGTGATTAAGACTCTCGCTCGTCTTCATCGCGATTAACACCCCCACGGCGTAGGTGGCGGCGAGCGCGAGCGTAAGCTTGGCGACGGTCGAGAGCGGGGCCGTCGCCGTCCTGCGCCGCTCGGCGTCTAGCACCCACCCGCCGACAAGCGCGAACGCTCCGTAGTTCAGGGCGGATATCACCGCGGGGGTAACGACCGCCAAGACACCGGCCACGGCCCAGTACCCGGCCAGCAAGCCGCCGGTCAGCGCGTGGGTTTGCGCGGCGGACTGCCCAGTCGCGATCAGCGCCATTGCGCAGACCGGAAACAACAGAATGTATCCTGCGAGCAACGCCCCGGCCGTCGCGCGTGGGGCGACGCGAATTGCGCCGCGTTGCAGCGATGCGCTCCAGAAATAGGTCGCGATCGCCGGGGCCAAACTTGCCAGGACCATCGTGAACACGGCGCCCGGGTCGCCGACGCTCACCGTCTCTTCGAGGCAGACATGCAGGATGTTGAGCTGCATGATCAGGATCACCACCAGGGCCAGGCGGCCCGTCGCCCGCCACGATAACCGTCGGAGCACGGATTCGAAGTGGCTGGCGTGAGAGTCGGAATGCCCTTGTTGGTCGGCGGAACCCCGGCCGGCGCCGAAGATGTATTCCTCGACCGGCCCAATGAGGGTGATCGAGACCACGGCCATGACCAGGGTGAACAGGATGTGCGTGGGGGAGAAGGCGTGGAGGAACGGCGTCAGGAAATCCTTGCCCCCCGCCAGGCCCCCGATCAAGCCGCCGGTCGCCGCCGCCACGGTGACGAACCACCGCTTGGCGAAGTCCTCGGGAGAGAGCGGCGGGGCCGGTTGCGGGTCCCAGAGTTGCGGCGAGAGAACAGCGGCGATCCGATCTCGCAGGCCCGTGATGAGCCCGAACACCGCGCTGGTGGCTCCCAGCGTTCCCAGGCCAACCACCGCGAAGGCGACGAAGTCGCCGCCTGGTGTGTGGAAGATGCCCGGCGCCGCCTTGTCGGTGTGGAACAGCAAATAGGTGACGACGCCTAGGACCAGCGTCAGGGCCACCCGCGCCCACAGCCGGGTCAGCACGGCGGCGCCGATGATCACCCCGCCCATGGCCATGCCGCCGATCATGCAGGTGAACAGCGTCTCCGGCGTGATCATGCGTTTTCCCCGTCCGCAGGGTCAGTGGCGGTGGCGTACTTGGCGAACCAGATCGGAAATCGCTCGCCGAATTTCGCGCCTGCGGTGGAAGTAGTCGCCGGATCCAGGGTTACGGACAACGGCTGGACAGTCGGCGTCGGATGAAATCGCCGGTAGGCGTCCCCGAGCACCAGGGTATTGAACTGGTGACCGAGCTTGGGGATCGGGTCAGGTGCGAGGCTCTCGCCGACGAAATGCAGGATCAGGGTGTCGCCGGCGGCCTCCAGTCGCCGCATGGAGCCCCAAGCGACCTTGCCGGCCGTCGTCGTCGCTTCCGGCTCGTGGCAGGTCAGGCCCCAGCGGTTCAAGACGTAGTAGACGTGCAGATGTGCCTTGCGCGCCGCCAGGCCATACAGCCGATTGCCGCCGAACACCGTCGGCGGCAGGGTCATAATCGCGATCAACAAGATCCTCGGCACGATCGGTATGTCCGAGGTCAAGACCGCGACGGTCATGGCCAGCCCGGCCATCAGCAGAGCCAGCCCGACTGCCCAATGCAGCCAGAGCGCAGAAGGCGTGTAAGGCCCCTTGAATTTCTCGGTCTTACCCACCGCCATCCCGCCCTCCGGTAACCAGGCCTACCCCGGAGATTTTTGTGACGCAACTTGGGTTGAGCGTCCCTACCGATGGCGCGTGGGCCGGTGGTGGCATACCACCTCGCTCTTAGCCGAGACGTTGCCAGGTGCAATGTCGATAGTCCTGACCTGCCCCCTTGCTGATCCTGGCGGGTTTTGCCTTTGGGTTCGTGGGGCCCGCCGCTGTGCAATCGGGCTCGCGGCCTTGGCTTCGCCGACCCTCCCCTTGCCGGATCGGCCTGTAAGCCTCGTTGTAGATTTGGGTGAATCCGTCGCCCCATGCCAGGTACATGGGGTATCCGGAATTGAGAAGAATGCCGACCGCAGTCCGCAGGGATTCCGGCCAGGGTGTCGGCGGCCCGATTGGCGTCGCGCCCCATTCGTGGGCGCGGATCAGGGCGCCCATCTCTCCGCCGCCCCTGAGGAAGTGACGTTCGGCCGGCTCAGTCGTCACAGCAGGGCTCAAAGGACGCTTCACATGGTTAAGGGCCCACCCCGTCGCTATACAAGGGAAAACCGCGTCTTTGAGCAAGGCCGAGATTCCTGACCCCTGTCCTTTTCCTGCGACTCCGACGTCTTACGTCGCTGCGCCAAGGAAAAGCACCGCCCTCGGGCTAGCCCATCGCGCGGTGCGCGCTCGCCTCGATGGTCTACGCCTTCGCGGTCCCTGCGGCGCCCAAGATGAATTCCACCTCGCAGCCACTGCTCAAAACCTCCGCAAACTCGCCAAGCTCATCCAGCCAACCACACCGGCGATGGCCTGAGGAGCGGCTCCGCCGCTGCGCCCTTACATCGACGCTCTGCCAAGAACGGCCTTTTTCAACGAAATCGGCATAGAGCCGACAGACCGCTCCTGGCGCATCGCTGAACCGCAACCGTCCTGTTCAGTCGCGGCTGGAAGCGTAGCGAAAGCTATGCCGCAGCTGGGCCGGGTTGCCGCGCAGCGGTTGCCCGGGGTGTGGCGTGGCAGAGGCGGGCAAAGCGCGCGAGGTCCGCTGCCGCGTCCTGGCTGATTTCTGGGCACGCGATCGAGAAGATCTCCGTGCCATGGATCGTGCCCATTGCCTGGCGGCATCGCGCCGAGACGCCTGCTCGCAGCAGAAGGCGGTAGAAGTCCACGCCCTCGTCTCTCAGGGGATCGCACTCGTTTACGCTTATGACCGTGGGCGGAAGCCCCTTTACGTCAGCCTCGGTAGCGAAGCTTGGCCAGGCCAGCGGGTCGCGCCGCTCCAGGGCCTCGATCCCGTACGCCATAGCGCCGCGGTTGTTGTGCAGCTCCAGCAGGATGCCGTTGTTCTCGACCGATGACGGGTTGTTCGGGTGAGGCCAAACGCCGGCGATGTAGGGGCAGAAGGCGTAGAGTCCGCTGACCAGCCCTATATCCCCGTCACGGAGCAGCTTCAGCCCCGTCGCCAAAGTAAGGTTTCCGCCGCCACTTTCGCCCGCGACCACGATCCGCGTCGCATCGATCTTGAGCGTGCCTGCATTCGCGGCCACCCACTTAACGCCAGATACGCAATCGTTCACTCCCGCTGGGAAGGGGGCCACTTCCGGGGCCGAGGAGGGGCGAAGGGCGTTGCGAAAGTCCACCATCACGACCTCCACGCCCTGGGCCGCGATCATCCGGCCCCAGGCTTGATACATGCCGTTAAAGCACGACATGGTCTGCATGCCGCCGCCGTGGAGGTAGTAGACGCATGGGAGAATGTCAGAGCCCTCGGGCCGAATGATCGCCACCTGAACCTGGTTGCCGTCCGGGGAGGAGGTGAAGCTGTCCCTTCGTATCGAAAGGCCTGAGGACGGCGCGTTCGCCTCGCTGTCGCACGCGTCGAACAACCCGCTCATCGCAGCCTCCGCCGCCAGCGCCTCCGGGGTGTTCGCTTCGGCGATCAACGCCTCGCGGTTCGCAATGTCCCCCACTGGGGGTCGATCCGGCCACCCGCCGAACAATGCCTTCAGGCGAGGATCGACGCGCGGATCGGAGGCAAGCTTCGACAGCATTGAGGCGGACTCCAGAGGACCGCGCACGTTGGCATGGGGCGGGCGCGGGGGCTAGCGCTGCGCTGTCGTGGTCGGTGCCCACCCCTGGCCTTGCGCGGGCCGTGTGTCCGGACCCGGGGCCCGGCGCGATCGCAGCGGCGGCTATCCTGCATTTCTGGCTCCACCGCGGTTCGAAATCCGGATCCTCGCGGAGGCGATCATAGAGTTGGCGCCGTAGTCCCAACGGTGCT
>JAYUBY010000527.1:0-4152 GCA_043740635.1 Alphaproteobacteria bacterium | reverse complement strand
GTGGTTGGCCTGTTGTTCGGTGGTCTGCTGCCGTTCCTATTTGGCGGTCTGTCGATGACCGCCGTGGGCCGAGCCGCTGAAGCCGTCGTCGAGGAAGTTCGTCGTCAGTTCCGTGAGAACCCCGGGATCATGACCGGGGAGGTGAAGCCAGAATACGGCCGCGCGGTCTCCATCCTGACTTCGGCGGCGATCAAAGAAATGATTGTTCCGTCACTGCTACCGGTCGTCAGTCCGGTCCTGCTATTCTTCGTGATCAAGGCGATAGCCGGCAAGGTCGACGCTTTCGCTTCGCTGGGCGCCATGCTGATGGGCGTGATCGTCACGGGCCTCTTCGTCGCCATCTCGATGACATCGGGCGGCGGCGCCTGGGACAACGCCAAGAAGCTGATCGAAGAGGGTCACTATGGCGGCAAGGGCTCGGAAGCTCACAAGGCCGCCGTGACCGGCGACACCGTTGGCGACCCGTACAAGGACACCGCTGGTCCCGCCGTGAACCCCATGATCAAGATCACGAATATCGTGGCTCTTCTCCTGCTGGCGGTTCTGGCCCACGGCGTGGTCCACTGATTGCAACCATAGGCTGAAAACGAAGACGCCCCGGAGAGCGATCTCCGGGGCGTCTTTGATTTTTGGCGTCTGAATCCCCGTGTTCGTGGGGATGTGCCGTTTCGCACTCAGTTCCGGCGGTCGCCGGGCCGGTTGCCTGGGACGGTATCGTCCTGGTTGGGTATCAGGGTGCCGCGGCCAACGTTGCCAAGGATCTGTTCGAGAATTGTGAGCTCTCGGCCGCGCGTCGGCGTTTCGCGGCCGTTGAAGGCCACGACTTTGCCGTCCTTGAGCGTGAGGCTGTTCACGCTCTCCACCAACTCAGAGTCCTTGTTGAAGGTGATCGCGGTCACGTTGCGCGAGATCACTTCTGGCTGCTTGAACGCTACGCGGGACTTTAGCTGGTTCATGTAGAACCAGGTGTTGACGTCAAAGGTGCCGGTGGCTGATGGCGAGCCCAGTCGACTGCGAACGGTCGATTTGGTGTCGGTGCCGATCTTTACATCCTTCGGGTCCGACTCGATCGCCTGGAACCCGGAATAGCTGGTGATCGGCGCGCAGGCCGAAAGACTGGCGGCGGCGGCCGGAATTAACAGGCCGGCGGCGAGGGCGACGAAGGCGGTTCGAGACGTCATCGGAAGCTTGGAGCCTACTCTTTGCGCCGAAAGGCGTGCCTGGGCCTTTGACCTATCGTCGCTCGCCCCTTAGTTCAATGCGGCTTTATGGAATGGATCGGGCGAAATCGAGGCGCTATGCTGTTGGACCGTCTGTTCCGACCCCGTCCGGCGCTCGCTGCCGGCCGCAGGCTCTACGGCCTAGCTGTAGGACAATCGCGCGTGCCTGCGCTCTATTCCAATCTGGGTGCGCCCGATACCGTCGAGGGCCGATTCGAGATCTACAGCCTTCACGTGGTCCTGCTGTTGGATCGACTGCGCGGTCAAAGCCAGGCCGCTACAGACGTTTCCCAGGCGATTTTCGACACCTATGCGAAGAGCCTCGACAACGCCCTGCGCGAGATGGGCGTGGGCGACCTGTCTGTGGGTCGCAAAATGCGCAAGTTGGGTGAAGCCTTCTACGGACGCTGCAAATCCTATGAGAAGGCCTTTTCGGCCCTTCCGAACCAAGAGCCGCTGCAGGCGCTCCTCGGACGGACCGTCTATGCCGAAGCGGACACTTCTCTAGTTGCTGGGCTAATTGACTACGTCATTGGCCAGCGCGCCGCTCTCGCGGACCAGCCGATCGAGCGCTTGCTCGCTGGAACGGTGCAATGGGCGGCTATATGATTCAGGACTGGTCCCTGCCGGTGCGGTTGCACGAACTCGGCCGCGGAACCCTTCTGATCCAGCTGGAGCCCGACGGGCCGGAACGGCTGAAGATCGCCAAGGAGCTTGGCCTGGCGTCCCTGCCGGCGCTGAGCGCGGCGTTGACTTTGAAACCTTGGATGGACGGAGTTGAGATCACCGGTCGCTTTGACGCTGTGGTGGAGCAGGTCTGCGCTGTCTCTCTGGATAACTTCGAACAGTCACTCAGCGGCGAGATCGAGGTTCGAGCTGTGCCGGCGGGCAGCCCCCAGGCGCCTGAGCCCAACGGCGGCGAGGTGGACTACGATCCCGAAGCGCCGGACCCGCCTGACGTTCTTGATGGCGACATCATCGACCTAGCGGGGTATGTGATCGAGCACTTGGCGCTGGAGATCGACCCCTTCGCCCGCAAGCCCGGCGTGGAGTTCGATTACGCCCCGCCGGAGGCCCCCGATTCACCCTTCGCTGTGCTCAAGAAGTTGAAGGCCGGCGATCCATGAACGGGTAAGGCCTTGTTTGCATTGCCGAGCCCGGGCGCTATCGTCTGGGCCGAATCCGGCGGGACCCGTCGAAGGACCAAAGCGCCGTCTTGACCCAACCATTGGTGATTTCCATCGACGCCATGGGCGGAGACCACGGACCGCCCGTGGTCATTCCGGCGGTCGTGCGCGCGATCCAGGCGCTTCCGCAGGAGGTCAGATTTCTGCTGCATGGCGACGAGACCTTGATTAGGGCCGGCTTCGCCAAGTACGCAGATGCCATCCGACGTGTGGAGATCCGCCACGCTGAGCGGGTGATCGCCATGGACGAAAAGCCTGCCCAAGCACTGCGCCGGGGTAAAGGCACGTCAATGTGGAACGCCATCGAGGCGGTCCGTGAGGGTCAGGCTGTGGCGGCGGTATCGGCCGGCAACACAGGCGCCTTGATGGCGATCTCCAAGCTTATCTTGCGGATGAGCGCGGACCTGGAACGTCCAGCGCTGGTGACCAGCATCCCGACGCCGCGTGGGGTGACCACTTTCCTGGACGTTGGCGCCAACATCGACTGTGACGCTGAGCGACTGGTGGAGTTCGCCATTATGGGCGAGGCGTTCCATCGAGCCGCTCATGGCGTTCCCAAGCCCACCGTAGGGCTTTTGAATGTTGGTTCTGAGGAGATGAAGGGCCACGAGGAGGTTCGCGAAGCCAACCGCGTGCTGCGCGAAGGCAAGATCGACCTCGATTACCGCGGCTTCGTGGAAGGCGACGACATCACCCGTGGTGTCGTGGATGTGATCGTCACTGATGGCTTCACGGGCAACGTCGCTCTGAAGGCCATGGAGGGAGTGGCGCGGTTCATCAACGCCGAGCTTCGAAGCACGCTGACCTCAGGCCTGCTGCCAACAATCGGCGCGGTGCTGGCGCGTTCGGCGCTCCTCAAGTTCAGCGAACGGATGAGCCCGACTCCTGCTGCGCCGTTGTTGGGCCTCAATGGCATCGTGCTGAAATGCCACGGCGGCGCCAGCAACCGCGATTTCGCCATGGCGATCCGCCTAGCCGTCGATTTGGCGCGCAGCGACTTCTCCGGAGAGATCGAACGGAATATGAGACGGCTCCCCGATGCGCTGGCTGAGCCCGCGCCGGCGCCGGTTGACGCGATCGCGACAAACGGCGCCGGCCCACTAGGAGCGACTGAGTGACGAGCGTTCTGCGCAGTGCGGTGACCGGCGTTGGCGGCTACCTGCCTGAACGTGTGGTGACCAACGACGACCTTGCGAAGTTCGTGGACACGTCGGACGCCTGGATCGTCGAGCGCACTGGCATCCGTCAGCGTCACCAGGTTCGCGACGATCAGCCGGTTTCCGACCTCGCTGTGGCTGCTGCCCGACGGGCGCTGGAGGCGGCGGGGCGCACACCTGAAGATGTCGACTTGATCATTGTCGCTACGACAACCGCGGACCTGACGTTTCCGGCGGTGGCGACGATCGTGCAGCGCAAGTTGGGTTGTCCTATCGGGATCGCATTCGACGTGCAGGCTGTCTGCTCCGGCTTTGTCTACGCCCTTTCGATTGCAGACGGTTTCACAGCCCGCGGCCGATCTAAATGCGCCCTGGTGATTGGCGCTGAGACTATGACCCGGTTGATGGACTGGACGGACCGCGGGACCTGCGTTCTCTTTGGTGACGGGGCGGGTGCCGTTGTCGTCGAGCCACTGGAAGGCGAGGGCACTACTGCCGACCGCGGCCTATTAGGTTTCGCGCTTCGCGCCGATGGCACCAAGCAAGAATTACTATTCGTCGACGGCGGTCCTTCGACCAGCGGCCAGG
>JAYUBY010000526.1:0-41762 GCA_043740635.1 Alphaproteobacteria bacterium | reverse complement strand
CAAGATGCAGCGCGCGATGGTGTGCCGCGCCATGGGCGACCTATCCGGCTCGTTGGACGCTCTTGAAGAGGCGCTCAGCATCGACCCCTATGATTATGTCGCGCGGCTTTCGAAGGGCGCGTTGATCGAAAGGACAAGCGGCGAACGTGCCGCCGCAACCGCCTATAAGAACGCACTGGCCCTCGCTCCCACGGACAGCGAGCTTCCGCCGGCGCTTCGCGGGCCCACCGAACGCGCGCGCCAGGTCGTGGCGCGCAGCATGGAGGCGTTCGAGGCGCACCTCTTGTGCCGCACGGGCGCGGTGAAGGCCGAACTCTCCGACGCAGCGCGCCGCCGGTTCGACGAGAGCGTCGGGATCTTTTCAGGGCGGACCAAGGTCTACCAGCAGGAGCCGCTCCTCCTGCACTATCCGCGGCTGCCGGCGATCCCGTTCTATGACCGTTCGCTTTTTCCCTGGTTCGCGGAGCTTGAAGCGGCAACCGACATGATCCGAAGCGAGCTCGACGGCGCTCTTGTGGCCGCAAAGGACGACTTCTCCCCCTATATCGCCTATCCGAAGGGTACGCCGGTCAACCAATGGGGCGAGCTCAACCACTCGCAGCGTTGGAGTTCGTTTTTCCTCTGGAAGGACGGCACGCGCCAGAACGGCGCGTGCAAACTCTGCCCGAACACAGCTGCCCTGCTGGAGCGCCTGCCGCTGTCGGTACAGCTCGGCTATGCGCCGACGGCGATGTTCTCCGCACTCGACGCGCACACCCAGATACCAGCGCACACCGGCTCCACCAATGTCCGACTACTCTGCCACCTGCCGCTGATCTTGCCCGGTCCGGCCCGTTTCCGCGTCGGGAACGAGACGCGGGATTGGAAGATGGGCGAGGCCTGGGTGTTCGACGACACCATCGAGCACGAGGCTTGGAACGACGCCGATGAGCTGCGGGTGATCCTGATCTTCGACATCTGGAACCCGGTCCTGGATCTGGGTGAACGCGAGCTGGTCAAGGCGCTGCTGAGCGCGCGCCAGGAGTTCTTTGCCAGCTAAGACTTGGGGCTAGCTGAACTCCGGTTCCGGCCCGACATAGCGAGCGCGGGGGCGGATCAGGGTATCGGCCTGGCCCTGTTCGATAGCATGGGCGATCCAACCGGCGCACCGAGCTACCGAGAACAGGGAAAAGGGCGCATCGGGTGGCAGACGCAGGGTCTCGCACCCCGCCACAAGGGTGAAATCCACATTGGGAGCGAGGCCAGTCACCAATTGCACCGCTTCGCGAAGGGCCTGAAGCTCCGGTGGCGGCATGAAGTGCTCGAGGAGCGCAGCGGCCCGCGGATCGTCGTCGGGATAGAGCATGTGGCCGAAGCCCGGCAGGGTGCGGTCTTCCACCAATCGGTTGGCGATGGCCTGCCGGGGGCCGAGCTGGGCGGCTTCCGCCGCAAACGTGCGCACCGCCGCCGTCGCGCCGCCGTGCCGAGGGCCGGAAAGTGTGGCGAGACCCGCCAGCGCCGAGGCGGACAAGGACGCACCGGTCGAGGCCGCCACACGAGCCGCAAACGCTGAGGCGTTCAGCTCATGGTCGGCGACCAGCACCAGGATACGGCGGATTAGGTCTGCTCCGGGCCCACCTGGACCTAGACCCCAGGCGAGCGCCAGGCGGTTGTGGATCGCCCCACCGCCGACGTCTGCGGCGACCGCATCGGTGAGTACATCCAAGAGGGTCGCGGCTTCGACGGCCAATGCCATTGGATGGCGACCTCGGGCCGGTGGATCGGAGCCGGCGCGGGCGGCTAGCGCCAAATAGGCCCGTGTCCGCATGTCCGGATGCCTTGGAGGTTCAGGTCGATCCGTGCGTTTCAACGCCGCGCCATGCCCGCCACGCAGGAGCCGCGCCACGGACTCCAAGGTCTCGCTCTCGGCCAGACGGATGGCGTCGCGGCCGCGATAAAACAGACGCCCGCCAGCCACCGTGGTGATCTCTGACGCCAGAACCGGTTCACCCCAGGCGATAGCCCCTGCGGCGACGTCGGAGACCTTGCGACTGCGCGACTTGCGAAGCGCCAGCGCGGCGATGTCGGCGGCGCGATAGAGGCTACGGCGTGGATCGGCTGGGTCGGCGCGAACCTGCACCCGGCCGCGGCTCACATAGGCATAGAGGGTCTGTGGGAGAACGCCCAAGCGATCACGGGCTTCCTCGCTGGAGATCCAATCGGCTGTCGTTGGCATATATTGATTATATTGATCAAGATTGACGATACCAGCTTGAAGGCATTTGGAACGCCCAGCAAGTCGAATTTGGAGCTCCGTCATGTCGGATGGATTGGAAGACGTGGTCGCTGCAGACACAGTGCTGTCAGAAGTCGACGGCCAAGCTGGACGATTGATCATTCGCGGCCGCTCGCTGGACGAGTTGGCCGGTCGCACGACCTTCGAAGAAGTCACGCGTCTGTTGTGGGATGGGTTCTTCGACCATATACCGGACGATCTCGGCCAAGCGCTCGGCGCGGCCCGGCGAGAAGTGTTCGCTGAGGTGTCTGCACTCGACACCGGGCTCCTCGACCGCACGCCGATCGAGGGAATGCGAGCGCTTACCGCCCGTTTGGCCGACGGAGACGATCTGCAGATCGCTCTGCGACTGGTGGCCGCGCCGGCGGTCTTTACGGCGGCTATGGTCCGCGCTCAGGCCGGCGAAGCGCCCTTGCGCCCCGATCCAGCGCTCAGTCACGCGGCGGACACTCTGCGCATGTTGCGCGGCAAACCGGCAAGTCGAGCCGAGGTCGACGCACTCGACACCTATCTCGTCACCGTCAGCGACCACGGGCTGAACGCCTCGACCTTCGCCGCCCGTGTGATCGCCTCGACCCGAGCTGGACTGACATCGGCGGTGTTGGGCGGGATCAGCGCGCTGAAGGGACCGCTGCACGGGGGCGCGCCCGGGCCGATCATCGACATGCTGGACGGGATCGGCCGGCCGGAGAACGCGCGGGAATGGATCGAGAGCGCCCTGGCGCGGGGTGACCGGCTCATGGGCTTCGGCCATCGGGTCTACCGTGTGCGCGACCCACGCGCCGACGCTCTGAAAGCCGCGGTGCGTACGCTAACCGAAGGGTCCGACGTCATGCCCGGACGCCTCGCATTCGCCGAGGCGGTTGAGGCGGCGGCGCTGGCGATCCTCAAGGAACGCAAGCCGGACCGATCGCTGCAAACGAATGTCGAGTTCTACACAGCTCTCCTGCTGGAGGCTCTCGCCTTCCCATCAAGCGCCTTCACCTGTGTCTTCGCCACAGGCCGGGTGTCGGGCTGGATCGCCCACGCTCGCGAGCAGCTTTCCGGCGGTCGCCTGATCCGTCCCAAATCGCGCTACGTCGGTCCACAGCCACGGCAGGCGGCATGACCTGAGAGTCGTTCGCGCTGGCGTGCAGCGGGGGGGCCGGTAGACTCCCGCCGATGAACGCTGTCCACGGTCTCTCCACTTCCGAAACCGCCGCCCTCACCCGCCGCGTCACGATCTACTCGGTCGTGACCGCCCTGGTGCTGGTGACAATCAAGGTCGGGGCATGGCTTGCGTCAGGCTCAGTGGCGCTGCTGGCGTCAACCGCGGACTCGGGCCTCGACCTTGTGGCGTCGCTGATTACCTTCTTTGCCGTGCGCTATGCAGCTGCGCCACCAGACGCCGAGCATCGGTTCGGGCACGGCAAGGCCGAAGCTTTCTCCAGTCTCGTGCAGGCGGGTTTGGTCTTCGCCTCGGCCGCGCTGATCGCTCGCGAAGCCATCGCCGACCTGCTGCAGCCTCACGCGCTACAACAAGAGAAGTGGGCGATGGCGGTGATGCTCGCCTCGATCGTGTTGACCGGCTTTCTAATCGCGGCCCAGACCCAAGTGCTCAAAAAGGCTGCCTCTGTAGCCGTGTCCGGCGACCGGGCTCACTACGCCAGCGACTTCGCTTCAAACCTCATCGCGCTCGTTGGCATTGGCGCCTCAGCCTGGCTGGGTATGAGTTGGCTCGACGCGGCCGCCGCGTTGGCGATTGCGGCGATCCTGCTTTGGGGCGCGGTGAGCGTTTTCCGCGAAGCCGCAAGTCAGCTCATGGACCGCGAGCTGCCAGACGAGGCACGGGCAAAGATCATCGCCCTGTTGACGCAAGATACCCGGCTAACCGACGTCCACCAACTGCGCACCCGTGCGTCAGGTCCTTATGTCCACATCCAGCTGCACTGCGACCTGGACCCGGAACTGACGTTGGAAACCGCGCACCAAGTGATCGTCGCGGCCGAGAAACGCGTCCTGGACGCCTTCCCCTCAGCCGACATTATTATCCACGCTGACCCCCGCGGTCGCGCCGAACCGCACGGCGGGGCATTTGCGGAGGTTCATACCAAGGCCGGCAAGGCGTAGTAAACGCGACCTTAACGGGTCCGGCGTCCATTGAGCCTCAACGATTCCACCCGCCGCCGCGTTAGCTGGAAATGAGCCTCGAACGCACACTGCACCACTTTCCGCTCGACCCCGCCTCGCGCCAGGTTCGCCTGGCGCTGGGTGAGAAGCGGCTGGCCTTCACCGAGGCCCAGGTCCGCTATTGGGAGCGCCCGAAGGATCTAACCACCTTGAACCCGTCGGGTATGGTGCCAGTGCTTGTGGAAACCGACGGCGAAGATCGTCTTGTGCTCTGCGAGGCTCGCGCAATCCTCGATCATTTGGAGGAAACAGTTCCTGAGCCCGCGCTTCTTGGTCGTGAACCAGCTGAGCGGGCAGAGGCGAGGCGCCTGCTTGCCTGGTTCGATCGCAAATTCGAATTCGAGGCCGGTGGCTACATCCTCCACGAGAAGATGGAGAAACGCCTATTGGGCCTGGGTGCGCCTGACCTCAACAACCTGCGCCAGGGTCGCGACGGCCTCAGAACGCATATGTTCTATATCGACAAGTTGTTGCAGGACCGCGAGTGGCTGGCGGGACGGCGGATGTCCCTGGCCGATTTCGCGGCCGCAGCGCACCTGTCAGTGATCGACTATTGCGGCGACATGCCCTGGGCGGACTTCCCGGCGGTCAAGACCTGGTACATGAAACTGAAATCCCGGCCGTGCTTCCGGCCGCTACTGGCCGACCGCTGGCCGGGCCTGACACCCGCCAGGCACTATGACGATCTCGACTTCTGACCGTCCTGAAGACCTGATCCGCGCAGAGGCCCTGGCGCTGGGTTTCGACCTCTGCCGTTTCACCGACATTGACGAGAGCTGGGCCTCCGGAAAGCGGCTGGCTGAATTCGTGGATGCTGGGCGTCACGGCGAGATGGCGTGGCTGGCGGAGACCGCCGAACGCCGGTCCAACCCCAGGGCCATGTGGCCCGACGCCCGCTCGGCGATCGTCCTAGGCGTGAATTACGGCCCGGACCATGACCCACTGGCGGTGCTTTCCACGCCGACCAGGGGCGCGATTAGCGTCTATGCGCAAGGCGACGACTATCACGAGCTGATCAAGAGCCACCTTAAGACGCTAGGGCGCTGGTTGCAGTCCCGGTTCGGCGGCGATTTGAAGGTATTCGTCGACACCGCGCCCTTGCTCGAGAAGCCACTGGCCGAGCGGGCCGGCCTAGGCTGGCAGGGAAAGCACACGAACCTTGTGTCCCGCGAGTTTGGCTCCTGGCTCTTTCTGGGCTCGATCCTGACGACCCTGGACCTAGTGCCCGACACCGTTGAGACGACCACCTGTGGGACCTGCCACGCTTGCCTCGACATCTGTCCGACAAAGGCGTTCCCCGCGCCCTATCAGCTCGATGCGCGGCGCTGCATCTCCTACCTGACCATCGAGCTAAAGGGCCCGATCCCGTGGGAGTTCCGCAGGTCGCTCGGAAACCGAATCTATGGCTGCGACGACTGCCTAGCCGTCTGCCCCTGGAATAAGTTCGCTGCCGTCGCTGCTGAACAGAAACTGCACGCCCGCGCAGCCCTGCAAGCGCCATCACTGGCCGAGCTCGCTCGTCTGAATGACGCCGAATTTCGCAGCCTCTTCACGAAGAGCCCGGTCAAACGCATCGGTCGCGACCGCTTCGTTCGCAACGTGCTCTACGCCATCGGGAATTCTGGCGAGCCGACTCTAGCGGCGGAGGCGGAACGGTTGCTGGGCGATCCATCAGCGCTGGTGCGCGCCGCAGCAGTATGGGCGCTTTCCAGGTTGTTGGATGCTGGGGCATTCACGGCGCTGCTAGATGTGGGCATGTCGCTGGAACGAGATGAGCAGGTGTTGGCCGAGTGGCGCGAGATCAGAACTGTGCAGCAGGCAAGTCTTTGAGGCGCGGGAGGACCCTGTCCTTCTCCGACAACACTGGCTCGACATCCAGTGGCCAAACGATACCGATGTCGGGGTCATTCCAGATCAAGCCGCCCTCAAGCTGCGGGGCGTAGTCGCCGTCGACCTTATAGAAGAGCTCGGTGTCGTCAGCGATCGTCATGTAGCCGTGGGCGAAGCCGCGCGGGACCCAAAGCTGCTCACCGGTCTCGGCCGTCAGCGTCGCGCCGACCCACTGGCCGAAGGTGGCCGAGCCCAGGCGCACGTCGACCGCCACGTCGAAAATCGCCCCTTTTAGCACTCTCACCAGCTTTCCTTGTGCATGCGGCGCCTTCTGGAAATGCAGGCCGCGAACCGTGCCTTTCTTGGCGTTGAACGCCTGGTTGTCTTGCACGAACTGGGTGTCCACCCCGGCAGTCAGAAGCGCAGTGTGGCTCCAGGTCTCGGCGAACCAGCCGCGCGCATCGCCATGTCGCTTCGGCGTGATATGCAGGACCTCGGCGAGGGCCAGGGGCGTGATAATCGTCATGGCGGCTCGGATACGTTGGAGTGACCTTTCGGATGGCCCGCGCTGCGGCGAATGGCAACCCCTCGGCGCCCGCCGTCAGCGTCGTGGTGGTGGTCTATCAGAGTGGACCGACGCTAGCCGAGTGCCTGGGTGCGGTTCGTGCCCAGACGTTCCGCAACTACGAAGTCCTGCTGATCGACAACGCGTCCAGCGACCGGACAGCCCAGGCCGCGGCCAAGGCCGACCCGTCCATCCGGCTGATCGAGAACGCTGAGAACCTGGGCTTCGCGGCTGCCGTGAACCAGGGCGCGAGGGTGGCGCGTGGGCTCTGGCTGGCGCTGCTCAACCCCGACGCCTTCGCCGAGCCCGAGTGGCTGGCACGGCTGGTCGCGGCGGCGGAAACCAATCCTGACGTGCACAGCTTCACCTCGCGCCAGCTGATGGCCGAAGATCCCACCAAGCTTGATGGCCTCGGCGATGTCATGGCGCTTGCCGGCTATCCGTTCCGCGGCGGCTACACCCATCCCAATCCTGGCGCTTTGGAACCGGGTTGGGTGTTCTCGGCCTGCGGCGGGGCGATGATGATCGCGCGCGACCTGTTCATGAGGCTCGGCGGCTTCGATGAACGCCTATTCTGCTACTGCGAGGACGTCGACCTAGGCTATCGCCTGCGGCTGGTGGGTGAGCCCACCCTGCTCGTCCCTGACGCCGTGGTTCGCCATGTGGGTTCGGCCTCCACCGGCGGGCGACGAAGCGATTTCGCCGTCTTCCACGGCACCCGCAACCGCTTCTGGGTCTTCGTGAAGGACACGCCGCCAGTGTTGTTTTGGCTCACCCTTCCGCTACATATCCTAGCGACCTTGGTGCTCTTTGCTCGCCATGCGACCCGCGGTGAGATCGCAACCCCTGTCCGAGGCCTCGCAGCGGGAATCAGGCACCTGCGCGTAGCTCTGGAGGCCCGCCGAGAGGCCCAAGCAACCCGGACCGCCAGCTCCTGGGATATCGCCAGCGCCATGACCTGGAACCCGCTCGACCTGCTCCTGCGTCGCGCGTTCATTCAGCGGAAGCCGACCATTCCACGAGACGGCGCATGAAGGTCACGCCCCGCTCCATTTGAGAAATCTCGACGAACTCGTCCGGCTGATGCGCCTGGGCGATTGAGCCGGGGCCACACAGGATCGTGGAGAGCCCTGCCCGCTGGAACTGTCCCGCCTCCGTGGCGAAAGACACCACACGCGTTGGGCCATTGTCCCCTGCTAGACGCCGCGCGAACCTTTCCGCCGGGCCGTCAGGCTCCGGCGCAAACCCCGGCACATTCGACAACATCTCGACCCGGACCCCGGCTTCCGGCGCACGGACTTTCAGGCTGGCGTCCAGTATCTGCGCCTCCGCAAAGAAGTCCTTCAGCAAAGTCTCAGGATCGAGGGGCGGCGGACACCTCAGGTCGAACATGAACCGACATTCCCGCGCCAGGATGTTTCCCGCCGTCCCGCCACGGACGATGCCGATGGTGAGTGTCGCGCCCTTCGGTGTGAAGGGCGAGGCCGGATCAGCATCTCGCTGCAGGCGCTCGGCCAATGACTTCAGAGAGGCCATCAAGCCCACGGCCTCCATTACCGCCGAGACGCCCTGCTGAGTCTGGCTCGAATGCGCCTCGCGACCGGTCACCGTGACGTTGAAGTTGGCGATGCCCTTGTGGCCGTTCACCGCCACCATGTCGGTGGGCTCTCCGACGACCACGAAGGCAGGTTTGGGAAGTTCGCGGTTGATGACTTCGATCATCGACGGCGCGCCCAGGCAGCCGATCTCCTCATCATAGGAGAAGGCCAGATGAACCGGCTTGCGCGGATTGGCGGCGATCAGGTCGGGCACAGTGGCCAATGCCAAGGCCAGGAATCCTTTCATGTCGCAGGTTCCGCGGCCATAGAGCCGCCCGTCGCGCTCCACGATACTGAATGGATCGGAAGTCCAGGGCTGGCCATCTACCGGAACCACATCGGTATGGCCGGAGAGCACGGCGCCACCTTCGATCGACGGGCCGACTGTGGCCAGTAGGTTTGTCTTGGTCCCATCGGCGTTGGGGGCCCGGCGGTGCGGCACGCCATGCCGGTTCAGATAGGCTTCGACCCACTCGATCAGCGCCAGATTGGAATTGCGGGAGGTCGTGTCGAAGCCGACTAAAGTCTCCAGAATCTCGAGGGTCGCGCCAAGGCTGCTCATAGTTGAGAGCCATAGACCCCCGCACGGGACCCCTCAACGGAAAGCGGGCCACTCGGTGGAGCGAGGCGCTGGCGCCTGGCTCCTCGCCATGGCTAGATGCGGCCAACAAGAAAAGAATACTGGGAGGATACTGATGGCGAATGTCGTCCTGGAACCGGGTGTAGCTGCGCCTTCGGCGCCGCGTTTTGCGCCGGTGACCGCCAACTACGGACGATACGCCCTGGCTCTGCTGGTCGCGATCTACACGGTCAATTTCCTCGACCGGCAGATCATCACCACCATCGGTGAGAGCATCAAGAACGACCTCCACCTGACTGATACCCAGATGGGCGCGCTCGGCGGGATCTACTTCGCGGCGGTCTACACAATCCTCGGAATTCCAATCGCGCGAGTTGCGGACAAGTCCAACCGTCCCTGGGTTATGACCATCTCCTTGGCGCTGTGGAGCGGCTTCACCGTCATCTCGGGCCTTGCCAAGAACTACGCCATTCTCGCGTTCGCCCGGGCCGGCGTCGGCATCGGCGAGGCGGGTTGTTCTCCGACGGCGCACTCGCTGCTGGCCGACTATTTCCCTGCCAACAAACGCGCCACGGCGCTGGCCATCTACTCCATGGGGATTTCCATCGGCACGCTCCTGGGTATGGCGATTGGCGGTATCGTCGCCGAGCATTACGGCTGGCGGGCGGCATTCCTGGTCGCTGGTGCTCCAGGACTGGTGTTCGCCCTCCTAGCTATCTTCACCCTCCGCGAGCCGCGCAGCCAGCTCAGCCGGGACGCTCAGGCCGCGGCCAACGCCTCCAGCCACATACCGCTACTAATGGTCTTCTCGACGCTGGAGCAGCGGCCGACCTTTTGGCTGTTCGCCATGGGCGGCGCGCTCACCTCCTTCGTCAGCTACGCCCACGGCCAGTTTTTCACGCCCTTCTTCCTACGCAACCACGCCCACGAGCTCACTGCGCTGGCTGGCCAGTTCGGTATGGCGCCGGCCCCGGGTAAGCCTCCACTAGGTTTTATCAGCCTGGCGTTAGGACTCTCCGCCGGAATTGGTGGGGCCTTCGGCTCGTGGCTCGGTGGCGTCCTCGCTGACCGTTGGGGCGCGAAGGACGTGCGCAATTACGCACTCTTCCCACTGCTGGTGCCCTTGGTCAGCATTCCCATTCTTTGGTTCGCAGCTGGCACGGACAACATGCCGCTAGCCCTAACCCTCCTGATCATTCCGAACATTGGCGTGGGCGCCTGGTGGGGACCCGTCTATGGCGGCGTGCAGGGCCTGGTGCCGCCTGCGATGCGCGCTCTTAGCGCCGCAGTTCTGCTCTTCGTCATCAACATGATCGGCCTCGGTGGCGGACCTACAGCGTTCGGCATGACCACCGACATGATGATGAACCACTATCTGGCGGGAAGCGGCCTGGACGTTCAGGCCTGCAAGACGGCCGTCGACGCCGCCAAGGCAACCTGCGCTGCGGCCTCGGCCCACGGCATCAAGATCACGGTCTATCTGTCCACGGCGATCATCCCGCTAGCGATGCTGTGCTTCTTCCTGAGCCGCGGCACGATCAAACAGGACGTGGCAAAGGCCGAGTCCATGCCGGCCAGGCCAATGTCGACCTCGAGGCTCTCGACCTACCTGTTCGTCGCCGGAGCCCTGCCGGGCGCGGCGCTGGCCAATTCGTCGGTCATGTTCTTCCATGTGCCGCCGCCGATGTTCTGGCTCGAAGGGCTGCTGGCAGGCGGATTCATCGGTGTCATCTTGGCGTTCATGATTGCAGGCGCTGGCCGGCGAGCCGCAGTCTAGTCCAGCGACCATGCCGTCCGCCACTTCGATCACACTGCGGCCGGCCCGGCGCGAGGACGTCGCCGCCATTGTGCGCCTACTGGCTGACGATGGGCTGGGCGCGGGACGCGAGGTCGTCTCGGACGCGCCGGCGACAGGCTACCTCGAAGCGTTCGAGAAGATTGAAGCCAACCCGCGCGCATTGCTGGCGGTCGCGCAGGACGGCAAGGGCCGGGTGGTCGGGACCTTGCAGCTGACCTTTATCGCGGGCCTCTCGAACCAGGGTGCGGAGCTCGCCCTGGTCTCGGCCGTGCGGGTGGATTCAGAATTACGCGGCCAGCGGATCGGCGAGACGATGATGAATTGGGCGATTGACGAGGCGCGGGTCCGCGGCTGTCTCCACATGGAGCTTTTCACCCATCTGAGCCGGGTCGACGCGCAGCGTTTTTATGAGCGGCTGGGATTCGTGTGCAGCCACGCCGGGATGCGCCGCGGGCTTTAGCCTTGTTCGACGCTGCCAGGGCCGGGCAGAAAGTCGATCAGCTCGATCTTGAAAACTAAGGCTGCGCCAGGCGGGATCGGCCCCTGGCCTTGGGCGCCGTAGCCAAGCTCGGGCGGGACATAGAGAACCCAGACGTCGCCTGGCTTCATTTTCTGCAGTGCTTCCTGCCAGGCCTTCACCAGGTTCTTCAGCGGCATGGCCGCCGGCTGGCCACGTTCGTAGGAGCTATCGAAGACGGTGCCGTCGATGAGCTTGCCCTCGTAGTTGACCTTCACCTCGTCGTTGATGTGCGGCTTAAGACCCCCGGCTGGACCGGAGCTGATGATTTTGTACTGCAGGCCGTCGGGCAGAGTGACGACACCCGGCTCTTTTGCGTTCTTGGCCATGAAGGCCTTGGACGCTGCGCTCTGGTCGCCAGCGACTGGGCCCTGCGCTTTGTCACCGCTACCCGTCGCGCTTTTCGGTTGGCAGGCCGTCAACGACAGAGCCGCAGCGACAATCATCAAGGTACGAAGCATCATTTGCATTCTCACTAAACCGCGCGAGGCGGGTAACCCGCCTCACGCAGCGCGTCTATGATTTCCTGGGTGTGCTGGGCATCGCGGGTCTCGATCAGGATGTCGAACTCCGCACCCTTGGCAGGCACGTCCAGCGCTAGGCGGTTGTGGGCCACCTCTATGATGTTGGCGCCCATCCGCCCGATGATCGCTGAGACCGTGCCGAGCAGGCCAGGCCGGTCGTCGCCGATAATCCGTAGACTGACAATCCTTTGCTCGCGGACCAACTCACGTGTCAGGACTGAGGCTAGCAGGCGGGTGTCGATGTTGCCGCCGGTGATCACCAGCCCGCAACTTTTGCCGCGGAATTTTTCAGGGAAGGCCAGGAGGGCGGCCAGCGACCCCGCGCCAGCGCCCTCCACTACGGTCTTCTCAACATTGCAGTACAAAGCCACCGCTCGTTCAAAGAATGGCTCTTCAATCAGGACCACTTCATCCACGAGAGGACGGACGACGGAATAGCTCAGGTCGCCGACCTGCTTGACGGCAATCCCCTCGGCGATTGTCGCCCCGCCCGTCGTGACGCCAGCGTTGACGCCACGCATCCGCGCCGTGAACGAGGGGTACATGGCAGGCTCCAGGCCCACAATCTTGATGTCCGGCTTCACATGCTTAGCCGCGGTCGCCATGCCCGCGATCAGTCCGCCGCCGCCGATCGGGATCGGTAGCACCTCCAGATGAGGCGCGTCCTCCAGCATCTCAAGCGCCACTGTGCCCTGGCCGGCCATGACGTCTAGGTCGTTGAACGGGTGGACGAAGACCAGATCACGCTCCTCGCGCAGCCGCATAGCAGTGGCTGACGCCTCGTCGTAGCCCTCGCCGTCAATCACCACCTCGGCCCCATGTGCGCGGGTCTGCTGGACCTTCACGAAGGGCGTCTGTTTAGGCATGACGATGGTCACGGGAATTCCCAGCCGCGCGGCGTGATAGGCCAAGCCCTGACTGTGATTGCCGGCCGACGCTGCGATCACGCCGCGCTTCTTCTCTGCTTCCGTGAGCTGCAGCAGCTTGTTCAGCGCGCCTCGCTCCTTATAGGCCGCTGTGAATTGCAGGTTCTCGAACTTCACCCAAACGTCGGCGCCCGTGATCTCCGACAAAGTGCGGGAGCGGCGGCACGGTGTGCGCTCGATATGACCCTGCAGCCGCTCTTTGGCCGCGAGGATGTCGTCGAAAGCAAGGGTCATGGGTGCGCCAGGAGGTCCGGAAAAGGGGCGCAACCTAACGGCGGCACGCATCTGCTGCAATGCGGCGGCTAAAGCAGGTCTTGGCGGCCGGCTTTGCGGACAGCTTCCACCGCTGCTCGAACCGCGCCAGGCGAGTTGCGGCGCGTGACCAAGACGACGCCATTCTCAACGATCACCGCCAGATCCTCAACGCCGGACAGCACCACCACGGGGCCATCGGTAATCACCAGGGAATTGGCGGTGTCGACGGTGATGGCTGCGCCCTGCAGGGCGTCGCCGGAGGCTGTCTTGGGCGCCCGGGCCCACAGGGCGTCAAAGACCCCGACGTCGCTCCAACCGATGTCAGCCGAGACGACCATGGCTTTGTCGGTCTTTTCGAAGACGGCGACGTCGACCGGCACAGATGGCGCGCGTAGGAAAGCCTCGCCCATGTGGATCGTGTCGCCCTCACGGGGCGCCTCTCCGAATGCAGCCTCGGTTGCGGCCACCAGGTCCGGGGCTACTCGTCGGGCCTCGCCCAGAAAAGCGGAGGGACTGAAGAGGAAGATGCCAGCGTTCCAGCTGTAGTTAGGATCGGTGACATAGGCCTGAGCTGTGGCCAGGTCGGGCTTTTCGATGAAGGCCGCCACCTTCCGCACGGGGTCGTTGCCCGGCTCGGCGAGGATGTAGCCGTAGCCCGTCTCAGGCGATGTCGGTTTGATGCCGAAAATCACCAAAGCGCCGTCCTGCGCGGCAAGCGCGCCGATCGCAATGGCACGACGCAGGCCCGCGGCATCCTCCACCCGCGCGTCGGCACTGAGCAGAAGGACCAGATCGCCACCCGCCTTCTGCACAGCTAGAGCGGCGACAACGGCGGCGGCCCCGGTGTTTCGCCCCTCGGGCTCCAGGACAAGGGCGGGCGCTACGCCGACCGATTCCAGCTGTTCCCGAACGAGCGTGGCGTGGCTGACGTTGCAAATAACCGTCGGCGGACCGAAATCCCCGGTCGTAAAGCGGAGCGCAGTGTCCTGGATCAGGGTTCGCGCCCCGCCCAGTGCATGGAACTGTTTAGGCTTGGCCTGCCGCGACAGGGGCCAAAGCCGCGTACCGGCGCCGCCGGACATCAGGACAGGGGTAATCTTGCTCACGAAGCGTCTCTAAGCCGCTTCGAAGCCTACGTCGATTTCGACGGCATTTTCGGCCTTCGCCAGCCAGCAGACCTTTTTGAAATCGCCCCGCAACGCCGCGTCCCGCTATAGTCGCGCCGTGCCAGAGCCCTTACCCGCCAGTCCGCTGCGCCCCGCTTTGTTCCTCGATCGCGACGGGGTGCTCAACGAGGACCAGGGCTACGTGCATCGCTGGGCGGACTTTCGGTGGATTCCGGGTGCGCGCGAGGCGGTAGCGGCCTTCAACCGGGCGGGCTGGCTGGTCATCGTTGTGACCAACCAATCCGGGGTCGGCCGAGGATTCTACAGCGAGGACGACGTCCAAGTCTTACATGCCAAGATGTCGGAAAACCTTGCAAGTATCGGAGGCCACATCGACGCCTTCTACTACGCGCCGCATCATCCCGATGCGCCGGTCGACGCCTACCGCCATCCTGACCCGCCGGACCGCAAGCCCAACCCTGGCATGATCCTGCGCGCGTTCCGCGAGTGGCCAATCGAGAAGGCTGCCTCGATTCTGGTGGGCGACAAGCCGTCCGACCTGGAAGCGGCGCTCCGGGCAGGCGTCCGGGCGCTGCTGTTCCCGGGCGGAGATCTTAAGGCGTTCCTCGCCAGCGAGCTCCCGGACGTCGACGTCAGTTAGCCAGCGTCACCGTGAACTGCTTCTGCCGCGGTACAAAAGCACTACGATCCAGACCGCCACGATGGCGACCAAGACCCGCCAGTGCTGGGTAGACCAGCCGGCAATTCGGCCCAGCAAATTTAGAACGCTGTCGAGATCCATCCCGGGGCAAGCGCAGAACTAGGCCAGTCGTTCCCTAGGAGATCAGTTGCGCAGCCCATAAAGCTGGCAATTGGCAATCGAGATTCACAAACTTAACAAGTTTTCATCATATTAATTCGACGTTATAACTGAAACTTAATCAGTATTCGAGAGGTTATTTCACTATATCCCCCTCATCTAGACGCCCCACAGCGCCTACTAATCCAACCGTGAGGTCCGAAAATTCTAAAGCTGTTTCTCCCTTCCTGACCGTCGTGAACTGGGCCATGGCCGCCACACCGCTTGTCGCCGGTTTCGCCTACAAGCTGCTCCCGACTATCCGCTGAAGCCGATCCCACCGCCCTTGCAGGCGGTTGACCGGGGGGCGGGTTCCGACCTACCCCGCTGGGATGGCGCAAGTTCCCGACATCGTCCGGCAGATGGCAGAGCATATGGCCACCACCGTCCCTCAGGCCGCGTCCCTGGGTTTTCAACTGGTCTCCGTCGACGTCGGCCGCGGCTCCATCCGGGCGCCCTGGCGCGCAGACCTAGTGGGTGACCCCGACACCCAAGTGATCGCCGGCGGCGTCGTCACCAGCCTACTCGACCACACCTGCGGCCTGGCCATGGCTTCCGCGGCCGGTACGGAAGCCTTCTCCACGGCAACCCTTGACCTGCGCATCGACTACATGCGCGCCGCGGCGCGGCGCGCGGGAGTCATCGCTGAGGCACACTGCTACAAGCTCACTCGCACCATCGGCTTCGTCCGCGCCGAGGCGTGGGACGTCGACAAGTCCGACCTCATCGCCACCGCTCAGGCCGCCTTCGTGCTCAATCGGCCACACCCCAAGGCGGCAGCGAAATGAGCAATTCCGCCGAGCAACTCGAGACGTTCCTACAACGCGTGCCCTACGTGCGCTTCCTCGGCATGCGCGCAGAACTGGCCGGCGATGAGATGACCGCAATCCTGCCCTTTGCGCCGCACCTTGTGGGCAACACCTTTCTACCCGCTTTGCACGGTGGGGTGATCGGCGCGTTCCTGGAAATGACGGCCCTCGCGCAGCTCTCGGTGGCCCAGCCGTCGCCGCGAGTGCACAAGACCATCGACATTACGATCGAGTACCTGCGGCCGGGCCGTGCGATGACGGCATACGCCCGCGCGGACCTGCGCAAAGTCGGCCGCCGCATCGCCAATGTGCACGTCGAGGCCTGGCAGGACGACCGGTCACAGCCGTTCGCGGCGCTGCGAGGCCACTTCCTGCTCAGCTCGGAGGGTGAGCGGCCTTCTCGGTCTTGATCTGATCGAGCGCGGCCTGGGCCTTGGCAATAGCAGCCTGATCGCCCTTTCCCTTAGCCTCGACCAGCTGGCCAGTGGCCTCCATCTCGCGAACGGGAAGCAGGTGGAAATTGTCCGCGTGTTTGAAGGCGCCGGTCTGAATGCGGTCCAAGATCGCGCGCTGGCGCTTGGCCTCGTCGGTATCGCCGACCCCATAGCTGAAGAAGAACTTGGAGATCCTGGCCTTGATCTCGGGATCCAGGTCCGCACGCCACACCATCGGATCCTCAGGGATAGTCGGCGAGGTCCAAATCACCTGCAGGCTGCCGAGTGTCCTCTTGGACTGGTCGGTGCCGATAGCGGCCAGGCGCTCCATGGAGCGGGTATTGTCCGTCGCGGCCGGCAAGACGCCGGAGCCTACAGCATAGAGGTTGGCCTCGGCGCTGGCCGAGCGGACAGTCTTGAAGCACTTCACCGGATCGATGCCTCGCGGGCCGAAGAGATAGGTGTTGGGGGCGAGCGTCCCGGAGGTCGACTTCGCATCGCCCATGCCGAAGTCCATCGTCTGTCCGCACTTGAGCAGTCTGTCGAGCGTGATGCCTGAACCCTTCTTGACGATGATCACGCCTCGATATCCGTCGTGGCCGTTAGGGTGGGTCGTTCGGGCAAAGACCTCGCCGCCGGCACGGCGCACGGCCTCGAGACCCGACTGGTTGGTGAACCAGCCAAGATCCGACTGCTTGAACCGCATGGCCTCGATCAGGGCAGAATAGTTCGATCCGAAGAACGGCTTCACCGTCAGGCCCGTGGCCTTTTCCATGTCCTTCAGGAACGGACCCCATTCCTGCATCTGGGTCTGGGTCGCCTCTGTCGAGACGATGGAGAAGGTCAGCGTCTTCGGCGCCGCGACGTTCGGCGGCGTCGCCGGTTTCGCGCACGCGGCGAGCGCAAGGACGACGAGAAGCGGTATGAGGCGTCGATTCATGGACTCAACATAGCCCAGCTTCGTGACGTCGCGACAAAACTCCGCTTGAGCCGCCGTCCCCAGGGCGCTACCGCCAGCCCCCATGTCGTCACAACCTAATTTACACGGCCTTTCGGCCCTCGCCCGTGAGGCCAAGAGCTGGCCGTTCGAGCAGGCGCGCCTGCTGCTCGAGCGAATCCTGCGCCTGCGCCTCTCCGACGCCGAGCGCGATCTCGCCGCTACCCTCTTCGCGCAGGGCAAGTTCGCCGAGGCGGTCCAGACCCTGCCGGCGCTTGCCAAACCAGTCATCTTCCAGTGCGGCTATGGCGCGTCTGGCCTGCCGCACATGGGTACCTTCGGCGAGGCCGCGCGCCCGACGATGGTTCGCACCGCTTTCCGCGCCCTGACCGAGGACGCCCTGCCTACCCAGCTTATCGTCTTCTCAGACGACATGGACGGCTTCCGGAAGATCCCGGACAACGTTCCCAACAAGGACCTACTGGAGCTGGACCGCGACAAACCGGTGACCAGCGTACGCGACCCCTTCGGCGAGTATGAGAGCTTCGGCGCCCACAACAACGCCCGCCTGCGCGCATTCCTTGACGGATTCGGCTTCGACTACACCTTCATGTCGTCAACCGAGACCTACAAGTCCGGCCGGCTAGATGCGGTGCTGTTGCGGATCCTCGAGCGCTTCGACGCGGTGCAGTCGATCATGCTGCCGACGCTGGGCGAAGAGCGCCGCGCGACCTATTCGCCGTTCCTGCCGATCAGTCCTACGACCGGCCGGGTGCTGCAGGCGCCGACGTTGGAACGCAACGTCGAGAAGGGCACGATCACCTTCGCCGACGAGGACGGCACGCTGACTGAAACGCCGGTGACCGGCGGCCATGTGAAGCTGCAGTGGCGCCCCGACTGGGCGGCTCGCTGGACAGCGCTGGAGGTCGACTTCGAGGCTTCCGGCAAGGACTTGATCGATAGCGTCCGTGTTTCGAACCGGATCGTGAGGGCCCTGGGCGGTGAGCCGCCGGAGGCGTTCCATTTTGAGCTCTTCATGGACGAGAACAACCAGAAGATTTCCAAGTCCAAGGGCAATGGCCTGACGATGGAGGAGTGGCTTCGCTACGGCACGCCGGAGAGCTTGGCCTACTACATGTACCAGTCGCCGAAGTCGGCGAAGCGACTCTATTTCGACGTCATTCCCAAGGCAGCAGACGAATATCTGCAGCAGCTCGACGCTTACAATCGGGCCAGGGCCGCCAGCAATGCGCCGGCCATCGACAACCCTGCCTGGCACGTTCACCGCGGCGCTCCGCCTGAGCGCGGATCACCCGTGAGCTTCTCGTTGCTTCTGAACCTGGTCTCAGCCGCCGATGCCTCGACTAAGGACATCCTCTGGGGGTTTCTGGAACGCTACATCCCGGACGCCTCACCGAAGACCCAACCCGTTCTGGATCAGCTCACGGGCTACGCGATCAACTACTACGAGGACTTCGTGAAGCCTTCGAAGGTGTTCCGCGCACCTACCGATCAGGAGCGCGCGGCCATGCAAGCCCTGGCCGCCAAGCTGAAAGCGCTACCAGCTGGCGCGGATGCCGAGGCAATCCAGAACGAAGTCTTCGAAATCGGCAAGGACGCCGGCTTCGAACCCCTGCGAAGCTGGTTTTCCGCCCTCTACGAAGTGCTGCTCGGCCAGAGCCAAGGCCCCCGCTTTGGCTCCTTCGTGGCGATCTTCGGCATAGAGAGGACCATCGCGCTGGTCGAAAAGGCGCTGGCCGGCGAGCTCGGCGCCGCCTAGTCCACCTCGCCGATCGGCATGCCAGGCGGGACTTCGGGCTTCAGCTTCGGATCGGCCAAGAGGCGCTTGAGTTCGTCCTTGTCTGCCAGGAGGGCTGCCAGAAGGAGGCGGTGGGCACGTTCGGCGGGATCGGTCCCGGGTGCGGCTTTCAGCTTTTCGGCCAGATCAACCAAGGCCTGCTCGATCTCGGAGGCGGCTCCCGGCGAGGTCGCGGGTCTACGCGAGGCCCCGGCGAGCTCCAGCACGGTGCGCGTCTGCACCCGCCTTGCGATCTCGGCATAGCGGCCGGTTGCTGGCGCAAATGCGGCGGTCAGCAGGCTCTGTGCCAGTTCGCCGATGCCGGGTTCGCTCGGGTCGCGGCGATGCTGATCGACCATCCGGTTCAACCTGGGCGAGGCTGTGAGCGCATCCAGCACCACCTGGGTGCCCACGTCAGCGGCGACCAGGCTCTCGTAGATTGGCCCGCCGGCAGTGACAAAAGTCTCGATGTCCGACTGGCGGTCGCTGCGGCCGGACTGGCCGGAGGACAGCAGCGAGATCAATCGCTCGGGCGTGTCCAGCACCTCAGGCTTCATGGCGGCGAATAGCGACGTTAGCGCGGCCCGTTGGCGATCTGCCGGCACGACAGTCGCAGCGGCGTTCTTGTCACCCTTCACGCCGTAGCCGAAATCGACGCCACCCACTGATTTCGCGGCAGCTTCCACCTGGTAGCGGTGCAGCAGGTAGATCGGCACGAATTTGCGCCGGAGCGCCTCTAGCGCCTCGCCGGGCTTCAGCGCGCGCTCGCCGAATTGATCGATGGCCGTACGGCGGACGGCAATCATCCGGTCAAGCTCAACGATGGGGTCGTTCCCATCATCCCAGATCGCGCCGGCGGGATGTCCTGACTCGACCGGCCGCGCGTCGTTGTCCTGCACGAAACGCAGATGTTCGGCCGCCGCCTTGGCCTTCGCGGCCAGCGCTTTGTCGCCCGCAGGTCCGGCCGGAACGTCGGCGTACATCCAGTCGACGATGAATTATCCCACTCGCCGATGTCTTTGCCTTAGGCGTCGGACAGGTCGATCTTGCCGTTCGCCAGTTTCACCCCAGGCGGTGGGTAGTCCATCACCGAGGTCCGCCCTTGCGTCGAGGCGCCGAAGTTGTGCGCGAAGCCAAGCGTAGGGCCGACCTCGTGCGCCGAAAGCTCGCGCAGGCGGGTGATCGAGACCTGGACCGGATCGTTCGGGCCGCCCTTTCCGTCCTGGTTGGCGCCGACCAGGCCTTCGAAAATGAGCATGTCCTGGCGCACGCGTAACGAGCCCAGAAGCACAGAGCCCTTGATGATCTCGCCGGTGCGCGGGTCGGTGATCGACTGGCCGTAGGACCAGCCCCGAGTGGCGCGGTTCACCCAGTTGATGACGTTGTAGCGGACATCCAGTGGATCGGCGCCCTCGGGCATGATCTCGACCCTGTAGGCGTCCTTGAAGCCCGCGGCCTCGAAGGCCTTGGCCCACCAGGAGGCGCCCTGTTGCAGGGCCGTGCGCACCGGCTCCGGGGCGGCGCGATCAACATAGTAGACGATGGGCTTCTTTACCGGCGAGACGGCCTTGGTCGGGTCTGTCTTTTCCAACCGGAAGCGGTGCGCCAGGCGCACGGCGATGTCCTTGTCCAGGGGCGCCGCGTAGTCGTAGACGAGAGGTTCGAACCCACCCGAACGTGGATCGAAATAGCGTGGCTGATAGCCGGGCTGCGGCAGCTTGATCAGGCTAGGTCGCACCGTGAGCGTGATCAGCTTGGCATCGGGCGCAATGTTGCGCACCTCGGGACCAGGCGTGTCGGAGGCGAACGTTTGGCGAGCTTCGAACTCGAGGTTTAGCGGGAATACTTTCACGGAAGACGGATCGGACACCGACAGGTCTGGAACGAGTTTGTAGCCGCGCTCGCCGCTCCGTTGCAGGTCGCCGGCGATATCCTCCGCATCGCGCGTCAGGAAGCTGGAGAGGTCAACGAGGATGCGGCCGTCGGGGGTGAGGCCCACGACCTTTGAGGCCCAAACCGTGGAGACGGCGAAAGCGTCGTTTGCGGCGGTCTGCTCGTCAGCCGACGCGCCGGCGGCGACAAAGCGGGGGTTCTCGTACTCGGCGATGACCTTCTGGCCGATGCGGCGAAACACGAGGATTTCGCTCCGGCCGAGGCGGGCGCGATTAAGGCCCACCGGGGCCGAGCCCAGCCCTGTCTTCAGCGCTGTCACATAGAGGAAGCGGCCGCTCACCCCGCTCGCGTCGGCGGCTGGCAGGGCGATCAGGATGCGGCCCTTTTCCCTATCGACATAGACGGGAAGCAGGCCGTCCTGACGCGCTAGTCCTGCGACGGCATCGGCGGTCTTCGCCACTGGCGGCCTCTCCTGAGCGAGAGCTGGCGCAGCCATCAACAAGACCGCGGCGATGGCCGCTGCTCCGAACAATCTCGACTTCACGATTCATCCCCCAAACCCAAGGCGGCAGACTAATTGCGCTCGCCGCGCCAGGCCAAGCTGCGGTTTAGGAATTCAACTCGCACGCGACCCAACGTCAGCCGCCTTGACGTAAACGGAAACGAAGTTTTACGGTGTCAATTACGCCAACGCCTCGCGCGCCGAGAGGACTGCTATGCCCACGGACCTACGCCGCCCCAGTCGGACCTTCACGATCCGGCAGCTGTGCCTGGAGTTCAAATGCACGCCGCGCGCCCTGCGGTTCTATGAGGACAAGGGCCTGCTCGCACCGGCCCGCGACGGCCTAAACCGGGTCTATTCCTATAAAGACCGCGCGCGCCTGCAGTTGATCCTGCGCGGTAAGCGCGTCGGCCTGGCGCTGGCCGAAATAGGCGAGATCCTTGACCTTTACGAACTCGATGATGGCGGAGCCCAGCAGGCCGCCAAATCGCTGCGCAAATTCCAGGAACGAATCCTCGCGCTGGAGAGCCAGAAGGTCGACATCGACAACGCGATCAAGGAGCTTAAAGACGGCTGCGAAGCGCTAGAACAACGTCTGTCCCAGACCCGCCCTGACCTTCTGCCCCGCGCCGCCGACTACGATCTGATGTTGCGCCGCAGGCTCGATGGCGTGGAACATAGCGAAGCAAAATAGCCGCGTTTGATCGCGGCGCTGGAGACCGCGATGCCCTATCAGCCGCCCGTCCGCGACTTCGCGTTCATCTTGCGCGATCTCCTAGAGCTTGAGCGCTACGCCAATCTCCCGGCGTTCGCGGATGCTTCGATGGACACCGTCGACCAGATACTGGAAGAGGCGGGCCGTTTTACCGGCGAGGTGCTCGCGCCTCTCAACGGTGTCGGAGACAAGGAAGGCTGCCACTGGTCGCCTGACTTCACCGTAAAGACGCCCAAAGGCTTCAAGGCGGCCTACGACCAGTTGGTCGAGGGTGGGTGGCCGGCGCTGGGCGCAGATCCCGCCTACGGCGGCCAGGGCTTGCCGCACGTCGTGAACTTGGCTTTCTCCGAAATGTCCTCGTCGGCCAACATGGCGTTCTCCATGTATCCGGGCCTGACCCACGGCGCCTATTCGGCGATCAAGGTCGGCGGCAGCCCGGAGCAGAAGGACCTCTACCTGCCCAAACTCGCCTCGTTCCAGTGGGGTGGCACCATGAACCTGACGGAGCCGCACTGCGGCACTGACCTGGGCCTCCTGCGCACCAAGGCGGTCCCACAGACCGATGGGACTTACAAAATCTCGGGCCAAAAGATTTGGATTTCGGGTGGCGAGCAGGACCTAACTGAGAACATCGTCCACCTGGTGCTGGCCCGGATCGAGGGTGCGCCGATGGGGACGCGCGGCATCAGCCTGTTCATCGTGCCGAAATTCATTCCGAACAAGGACGGCAATCCCGGCAAGCGCAATTCGGTGAAGTGTCTGGGCCTCGAAGAGAAGATGGGCATCCACGGCAACGCCACGTGCGTGATCAGCCACGAGGAGGCGACCGGGTGGCTTATCGGCGAGGAGAACCGCGGCCTTTCGATCATGTTCGTGATGATGAACGAGGCGCGGCTGGGCGTTGGCATGCAAGGGATCGCCCAGGCCGAGGCCGCCTATCAGGCTGCCGCCGAGTTCGCCAAGGACCGGCTACAGGGTCGGTCGCTCACCGGACCGAAGAACCCCGACGGCCCCGCCGATCCGATTATCGTCCACCCGGACATCCGCCGAATGTTGATGGACGCCAAAGCGATCGTCGAAGGTGGCCGGGCCTTCCTGTTCTGGACCGCACTGCACGGAGACCTGGCTGAGGCCAGTCCCGAAGAAGCCGTGCGCCAGAAGGGACACGAATACATGGCGCTGATGACGCCCGTGCTGAAAGGCTTCCTGACCGACCGCGGCTTTCAGGTTTGTTCCGACGCCATGCAGGTGCACGGCGGCTCCGGTTTCACCGAGCACTTTCCGGTCAGCCAGTACCTGCGCGATTGCCGGATCGCGCTCATCTACGAAGGGACCAACGGCATCCAGGCGCTGGACCTGGTGGGCCGCAAACTCGCCGCCGAAGGGGGACGCGGCGTCATGGGTTTCTTCGCCGAACTGGATGCCTTCATTGCCGCCAACGAGGCGGACGAGGGCTTGAAGCCGTTGATCACGGGCCTCGCCAAGGCCAAAGCCGAACTGCAGGACGCGACGATGTGGCTCATGCAGTTTGGCCTCGCAAATCCCGACAACGCGGGCGCGGCCTCCACCGATTACATGCACCTCTTCGGCCTTACGGCGTTGGCCTATATGTGGGCGATGATGGCCAAGACCGCTCAGGCTAAGATCGCCGCCGGGGCGACAGATCCGATCTACCAAGAGAAGCTTGCCGTGGGCCGCTACTACATCGCCCGCGTTCTGCCCGAGACGGCAGGCCGTCTCGCGAAGCTGAAGGCTGGAGCCGAGACAATGATGGCGCTCCCGGCCGACGCCTTCTGATGGGGACCTACCGGGCCACATCAGATTGGAGCCTCCCGGACGGCGAAGATTTCGCGACGGGACGCTACAGTCGTGGCCATTCTATCGTGTTCGGCTCGGGCTTCGAGGCGGCGGGCACAGCCTCCCACCAGATCGTCGGCAACAAATGGTCGGTTCCCGGCGCTGTCGATCCGGAAGAGATGTTCGTCGGCTCGATCAACACCTGCCACATGCTGAGCTTCCTCCACATCGCGCGCGAAGCCGAGTTCCTGGTGACGCGCTACCGCGACGAGGCGGTAGGCGAGATGACCAAGCGCGACGATGGCGAGATGTGGGTGAGCAAGGTCACTCTGCATCCCGAGATCACATACCAGGGTCGCCAACCAAGCCGCGACCAACGCGACCAAATGCACCACGCCGCCCACCAGATCTGCTTCATCGCAAACTCAGTGAAAACGGAGATCGTTGTGGACGACAAGATAGCGTCGAACTCGCCCTAAAACGCCGTTTTACGGTCGTATGTCGCGCAATCGGCGCAACCCAGTGGCCGCCTCCCGGCTCAGCCGTGCGGCCGACCATGGGACGGGTTGATTTTCAGCAGGCCCCAAAGCCGCTCCGCCAGCGCCGCAGCACCCGTCAACTCGCACTCCCAAATCGTCTCGACGCGCCAACCGAGCGCCGCCAGGGCCTCGCGGCTCGCCTCGTCCCGCGCCCGATTGCGCGCGACCTTGCCGACCCAGTAGTCACGGTTCTGCTTCGGCACCCTCGACCCGCGGGCACAGTCGTGGCCGTGCCAGAAGCAGCCGTGCACGAAGAGCGCCAGCCTGCGCCCCGGCATCACGATGTCCGGGTTTCCGGGCAGATCCTTGCGATGCAGGCGATAGCGACCACCCAGGCGTGTGAGCGCCCTGCGGACCCTCAGTTCAGGACTGGTGTCCTTGCCCTTCACGCTGCGCATCACCGCCGAGCGTTTCTCCGGCGGAAATACGTCGGTCATGGCCTTAGATTGACAGGCGTGGAGCCAAGTCGAAAGACGCCGGTCAGCACGATGGCCGCGATCTTCCGAAAGCCGGGGGCCTGAGCAAGAGGGGCAAACAACCAGCGGCGGATCGTAGGGCCGAGCCACCCGTGCGATTGGAATAGAGGCGTCAGCATCCGCGACATCAACTGATATGGCGCCGTTTGCAGTCGGCGAGCGCGCTGGTAGGAGGCCAAACGTGCTGGCGCCTCAACCCGCTCAGCAAGTTCAACCGCATCGACCAGGCCAAGGTTTGCGCCCTGACCGAGTTGCGGGCTCGTGCCGTGGGCGGCGTCGCCGATGAGGACGAAGGCGCCTTGCGACCAGCGGCCGACATTCACGTCGCGGTAGACGGCGCGAGAGAACACGACGGGCTCATTGAACTGCGCCAGCGACAGCTCCGTTTGCGGCCACATCGTCAGCACTCGGTCCCGCCAGGTGGCCAGATCACCCGCGAAGAATCCATCCATGTCAGCGCGAGGCAGCGACCAGAAGACGCTCACCAAATCGGGTTCGCCGTGAGGGCCTGCGCCGATGGGCAGAATACCGACCATCGTCGAGGCGCGGTCGTAGCGCTGGTGGAGCGCGCCGGTGAAGCGGCCATCGACGTCGTGGGCGTTGGTCCAGACCGCGGCCCAAGGGTAGAGCGGCGCTTTTGCCCGAGGCCGCAGCACGCCCCGCAGTCGCGAGGCAGAACCATCAGCGACGACGACCAGATCGAAGGGGCCGTGGGCGCGACCTCCAGCGTCCGTAAGAGTGGGTGCATGCAGCCGGTCGAAGCCCGTCACCTCGAAACTGGTGCGAACCTCGATCGCGGCGCGGGCCACCGCTTCGTGCGGGAGATTGAATAAGGCGCCGCGATGGACCCCGAGGCCGAATCCGCCGGGCCTCCACGTGCTGTAGGCCATGTTCAGGGGTCGACGGCCAGCCAGATCCCGACCATCTAGCCGTTCTATTTTTGCGCCAAAGGCCAGCGCCGGATCCAACAGGTCTAGGGCGCGCAGTGCGGCCAAACCTGACGGCTGCAACAGCAGGCCAGAACCGAGCGGGCGAGGCCGATCAAAGGCCTCAAGCACCGTGACCTTGTGGCCTCGCCGATGCAGCGCCAGCGCGGCGGAGAGGCCGGCGACGCCGGAGCCGACTACCGCTACCTCCAATCACAGACCTTCGAACAGCGCCGTCGAGACGTAGCGTTCGGCGAAGCTCGGGATGATCGTGACGATCAGCTTGCCCTTCATATCGTCGCGAGCCGCGACAGAGAAGGCGGCAGTGAGCGCAGCGCCGGAGGAGATTCCGACGGGGATGCCTTCCTCTGCCGCCACGCGCCTGGCCATGGCGAAGCTGTCGTCGTTGGAGACCTGCACCACCTCGTCGATCACGCCGCGGTCGAGGATCGAAGGAACGAAGCCTGCGCCTATGCCTTGGATTTTGTGCGGCCCGGGTGCGCCCCCGGAGAGGATGGGCGAGGCTTCCGGTTCGACGGCGACCATACGGACCGAGGGCTTCCTCGCCTTCAACACCTGGCCGATACCGGTGATGGTGCCGCCGGTGCCTACCCCACTGATTACCACGTCGACGCGGCCGTCGGTGTCATTCCAGATCTCCTCGGCCGTCGAGACTCGATGGATCAGCGGGTTGGCGACATTGTCGAACTGTTGCGGCATCACCGCGCCCGGCGTCGCCTCTACGATCTCACGGGCGCGGGCAACGGCGCCGGCCATCCCGCGTTCAGCAGGAGTCAGCTCCAGTTTGGCGCCCAGGATCAGCAGCATCTTGCGCCGTTCCATCGACATGCTCTCTGGCATGACAAGGGTCAGCTTGTAGCCTTTAGCGGCGGCCACAAAGGCAAGGGCGATGCCGGTGTTGCCGCTGGTCGGCTCGACGATCATGCCGCCGGGCTTCAGCACGCCCTTGGCCTCCATGTATTCGATCATGGCCACGCCGATCCGGTCCTTCACCGAAGAAATCGGATTGAAGAACTCCAGCTTGGCCACCACCTCGCCCTTGGGTTTCAGCGCCGCGGTCAGGCGCGGCAAGCGCACGAGCGGCGTGTCGCCGATGGTGTCGAGAATGGAGTCGAAAATCTTGCCCCGGCCGGCGCGCACGTAGCGCGCGGCGTCATAGACCTTGTCGGGGGTGGCGTCGGCCATGGTGGATTCTCTCGCAGAAATGTCGCCCTTGTGGGCGCGAACCTAAGGCTTCCAGGGCGGATTGGAAGGGGTCGGAGGCCGATGTGCTAGGATGTCGGCACGCCATTTGTGGACACCCACACGTCGGCGATCACCGCTGGCCAGGCGATCGTCATCGACGACCCACCGCGGCCCGAACCCTAGCATCCGCGCCGCACGCGAGCATCGGTTCCAACAGTTGGGACGCCAGCCAACGGACGACGGGACCGCGACGCCATCGCCCACCACGTGCAGCGCCGACGTCGCCGCCCTGCGCAGGAGATAGCTATTAGGCTAGCCAATCAGCCGGACGGCTTCCCGCGGCTGGAGCAGGCGGGTGCGAACCTTGCCGTCCTGCACAACCAAGATTACCTGGCGAGAGGAGCCTCTGCGCGGGGTGCGCAGACAGCCGGCCAGGCCGTCGAAGCGCGCTTCGGCTCGTTGCACACGCTGCCCGGCCTCCATTCTCATCCGCCGATAGAGAGCGCCGACCGCCCGCGCGCGCCGGGCGCGGAAGGCGTCCAGTCGGGCGAGGTGCAGGGCCGCCATCAAGTCGAGCCATCGCGCGGTCCGCTCGCTGGAGTGCCACACCACGGCCTCGTCGGGCTCGAGGAGTGCAGCGAGGTCGGTGTTGCGCGGAGCGGGCGAGCTGGCTCGCCACCAGATCCAACGCTCCGCCAGGTCCTGCGGCAAGTTGGCGTGCGCGTCCTGCACGGCGCGAGAGTGGAAGGGGCTCCTTCCCACCAGTTCGGCCGGCGGCGGCTCGCGCGTGGCGATGACAAATACGCGCGGGCGCGACCGGGGCAGGAAGCCGGCTGCATCGATTTCCAGCGCGCCGAAGGCGTGGCCTTGTGCCGCGAGCGCCTCGCCAAGCGCTGCGAAATCCCGACCGTTGTGAGAGGTCAGCAGCCCAACCACGTTTTCGATGACGATGGCTCGCGGGGCGCGGCCTTGCGCCGCCAAGCCCTCGATGAGACGCCAAAACCCAAAAAAGGCCGAGGAACGACCACCGGCCAGGCGCGCCGGCGAGACTGAAGTCGCGGCAGGGGCTGGATGCCCAAGCTAGATCGGCGCAGCCTGGCAAATCAGCCACGGACAGCTTCCAGACGTCTCCCTCGTGAAAGTGACCCCCGCCTCTGGGAAATTCTCGCGGTAGGTGGTCGCCTTCACACGATCAAAGTCATTGGCGAAAGCACAGGTCCAGCGCTCGCCAAGGCCTAACCGGGCCATGCCGCCCCCGGCGAAGAATTCGTAGACGGTGAAGGGCGCCCGACTCATCGTACGAGCAAGTCTAGCTTGCGCCGCTCAATCCCAAAGGATGCAAACGCTAGTTGCGCCCCACCTCAAGCTGCTCGATTTGCGACTGGGGCTCCGCGCGCTGGTGAAGCGCGGGCAGAACAAGGCCAACGGCGACTGCCGCTGCGGCCGCCACGGCGAACAGAGCTCTAAACGCCATGATGGGTCCCTCAACCAATCGAACGCGAGCCCATGGTCTAGCTTGCGCACGCTTAATTTGGCGGAACCAAAGGTGCTGAATCGTTTGTGACCAGGGTTCTCCCATGCACGACGCCGCTTGACTGCACCCCGTCGCCGAGCGGCAAAATGCGGCTCACGAACAGCGAATGCTGAGAAGGCTCCAGGGAGCGGACGATGGAAGAGACCTACGACCTGGTGATTCGGGGCGGCGCCGTCGTCGATGGTACTGGATCCGCGCCGTTCGAGGCCGACGTGGCGGTGAAGGATGGGATCATCTTTGCGGTGGGCAAGATCACAGGCGTGGGGATCGAGGAGATCGAAGCCAATGGACAGGTAGTCTGTCCAGGCTTCGTCGACATTCACACTCACTATGACGGCCAGGCGACCTGGGATGAGCGGATGCAACCGTCGTCTTGGCATGGGGTAACCACCGTGGTGATGGGCAACTGCGGGGTCGGCTTCGCCCCTTGCAAACCCGGTGACCACGACCGCCTGATTCGCCTGATGGAAGGCGTCGAGGACATTCCATTCCCCGTACTCGCCGAAGGCCTTCCGTGGAATTGGGAGAGCTATCCCGATTACCTTGACAACCTGGCTACGAGACACTTCGACGTCGACGTCTGCAGCCAGCTGCCGCACGCCGCACTTCGTGTCTTCGTGATGGGTGAGCGAGGCGTCAACCGCGAGCCCGCCACCGAAAGCGATATCCACGCCATGGCGGCGATCGCCAGGCGTGCAATGGACGCCGGCGCCATCGGCTTCGGCACCTCGCGCACCCTAAATCACCGCTCTTCCGACGGTTCTCCCATCGCGACGCTCACTGCGGGCGAGGACGAGCTGACCGGCATCGCCATTGGGATGGCAGCCGCCGGCAATGGGGCCGGCAAGGGCGTGCTGCAGGTGGTTTCCGACTTCAACGACCCGGAGGCGGAGTTCGACATGCTGCAGCGGATCGTCGCCAAGTCGAACCGGCCGCTCTCCTATTCGCTGCTTCAGAGCCCGCGTGATCCCGAGCAATGGCGTTACATGCTGGAGCGGATGAGCGCGGCCAAGGCGGCGGGCCTGCAGATGCGGGCACAGGTCGCGACGCGGCCGGTGGGCGTTTTATTTGGCCTGGAACTGACGCTGAACCCCTTCAGCTCGCACCCCAGCTACCGCGAGATCAAGGCGCTGCCCCTGGCCGAGCGTGTATCGTGTCTCCGCGATCCGGGCTTTCGCGGCCGGCTGCTCAGCGAAGAGGCCGACAACGCCCGCTCGCCTGGCCTGTCGCCGGCGCGCGCCTGGGACCGTATCTATCCCATGGGCGGCGACAATCCGGACTACGAGCCAACGCCGGACCATTCGATCGCTGCCATCGCCTCCGAACGCGGGCTGGATCCCTACTCCGTCGCCCTGGACCACATGCTGGACGGTGGCGAAGGTCATGGTCGCGGAATGCTCTATTTGCCGCTGCTCAACTACGCCCAGAACTCGCTCGATCCCGCCTATCAGATGCTGCAGCACGATTGCGTCGTTCCGGGCCTCTCAGATGGCGGGGCGCACGTGGGCATGATCTGTGACGGCAGCTTCCCGACCACCAACATCATCCATTGGACCCGCGATCGCACGCGAGGCCCGAAGCTTCCCTTGGAAATGATGATCAAGGCTCAGTGCCGCGATACAGCCGAGACCGTAGGTTTGTTCGATCGTGGCCTGGTCGCACGCGGCTATCGCGCCGACCTGAACGTGATCGATTATCCACGGTTGAAACTGAAGGCGCCGAGCGTAGCCTACGACCTCCCAACCGGCGGCCGGCGGCTGATCCAGCGGGCAGAGGGCTACACCGCGACCATCGTGGCCGGCCAGATCACCTATCGCGACGGCGAACCCACTCAAGCTCTGCCCGGCCGTCTAGTTCGGGGCGCCCAGAGCGCTCCAACGGCGATGGCGGCGGAATAGGAGCGGCTAGGATGGACGACAACGCACCATTGTCCCCAGAAGTCTTGGAGACCGCCTGCGAATGGACGGCCAAGGACGTGGCAGAGCCCGCACAGTGGACCGAACATTTCTCCGCCTCCGAAGTCGAGGAGCTAGGGGCGGCCGTAGAGCATGCATTCGGCATCTCCGATGATTTCCTGCAGATCGGCAAAGCGGAGTTCCCACTGCCGACGCTCGCCCCGCGGCTAAAGGAGATCGGGCGCGAGCTGATGGATGGGCGGGGCTTCGTTCTTCTCCGCGGCTTGCCGCGCGAACGCTGGTCGAATGACGAGATGAGCATGGCTTATTGGGGCGTGGGAGCACACCTCGGCAAGCCCTGGCCGCAAAACGCTAAGGGCCATCTGCTGGGCGACGTCACCGACCACGGTAAGTCGGCAGGAGACCCGACGTCACGGGGCAACGAGATCGGCCTGGTTGGCCTCGACTTCCACTGCGATGGCTCGGACCTGGTGGGACTGATGTGCCTGCAGACTGGGATTTCGGGTGGGCTGTCGGCCGTCTGCAATTCGGTGTCCCTGCACAACCGGCTTGTGCGCGAGCGGACCGACCTGGCGGCAGAACTCTACAAGCCGCAGCCGTTCGACTATCGCGGCGAACAGGCGCCCGGAAAACCGGGTTGGTATCTAATGCCGGTCTTCACGCGCCACGGCGACCGGATCTTCACCCGCCTGATCCGACCCTACATCCTGGCCTCTCAGCGTCACGCCGACGCACCGCTCCTGACCGAAAAGGCCATCGAGGCTCTGACTTGGATGCAGGACCATGCGGAGGGGGGCGACTACTCGGTAATCATGGACTTCCAGCCTGGCGACATGCAATTCATCAACAACTACCACGTCTTACATGGCCGTAGCGCTTATGAGGACGACCGCGCAGCGGGAAAGGTGCGCCACCTGAAACGCCTATGGCTGGAGACAGAAACCATCACCGACCGACCGCGCATCTTTACGAACTTCATGGGCAAACATTGGGCTCAGAAGGTCAGCATCAGTCGGATGGATGCGTCGCACTAAGGCATAGGCGCCGCATGGCAATCAGGGCGAGTCGGCCCCATAAGACGGTCATGCACCCTGCTGTGGCCGAACGCGCTCCCCACGCCCTGGACGAAGCCCGAGAGGTCCTGCGCCGCACCTTCGGCCATCAGGAATTCCGAGGACTGCAAGGCAATGTCATCGCCGAGATCCTGGAAGGGCGAAGTGCGATGGCCGTGCTGCCGACCGGCGGCGGCAAGAGCCTTTGCTATCAGATCCCCAGCATCCTGCGACCGGGCTTGGGCTTGGTCGTCTCGCCGCTGATCGCGCTGATGACCGACCAGGTGGCGGCCATGCAGCAGTCGGGCGTGGCGGCCGCCAGGCTCGATTCCAACATCGACCCGGCCGAGAAGGCCGAGACCTGGCGGTTGATAGAGGCCGGCGAACTTGACCTGCTCTACGTGTCGCCTGAAGGGCTGATGCAGCCCTGGATGCTGGAGCGGCTGTCGCGCACCCCACTGGCGTTAATCGCCATCGATGAAGCCCACTGCGTCAGTCAGTGGGGCCACGACTTCCGCCCCGACTACCGGCTACTGGGCCGGCTCGCCGACCTTTTCCCCCAGGTGCCTCGCCTAGCGGTCACCGCCACGGCCGACGCCCGCACCCGCGAGGACATTCGCAGTGAACTGCGCCTGGAGCAGTCGGCCGAGTTCGTGGCGAGCTTCGCACGGCCGGAGCTGATCTTGTCGGCCGAGCGCAAACGCGGCGCGGCGCACAAGCGGGTCGTCGAGCTGGTAACCGCGCGGACTGGACGCTCGGGCGTCGTCTATGCGGGCTCGCGCGACAACACCGAGAAGCTCGCCCAGGCGCTGCGGGACGCAGGCGTCCCGGCGCTGGCCTATCACGCCGGCCTCGACCGCCAAGTGCGCATCGACCGGTTGGAACAGTTCCTTCAGGCAGACGAAGCTGTGATGGTGGCGACCATCGCCTTTGGCATGGGTGTCGATAAGCCGGACGTGCGTTTCGTAATCCACGCCGACCCCCCTGCTTCCATCGAAGCCTATTGGCAGGAGATCGGCCGCGCCGGACGCGACGGCGATCCAGCCGAGGGCATCACCCTCTATGGCGCGGCCGACATGAGCTGGGCGTTGCGACGCATCAGCGATCGCGAGGTGGATGGCGCGGTCAAGCAGGTGCAGGTTGGCAAGGTTCGCCAGCTTTACGCCCTGCTGGACGGAACCGGTTGCCGTGCAGCCACCGTGCGCCGTTATTTCGGCGAGGAGGGCGTTGAGGCCTGCGGTCAGTGCGACCTCTGCACCGGCCAGGTCGAGCTGACCGACGCCACTGAGGCCGCCCAAAAAGTCCTGTCGGCCGCCCACCGTCTGGCGGGTCGCTTCGGCCGTGGGAGGCTGGTCGATCATCTGCTGGGCAAGACCAAGGACGTCAGTGAGCACGAGGCATCGCTCTCCACCTGGGGTATCGGCCAGGAACTGTCCGCCAACGCGTGGCGCGACCTGGTCGAGCAACTGCTGTTCGAAGGCCTGCTGCGGGAGGATCCCAACGACGGCCGACCGCTAGTGGGCGTCGGCGAGGCGGACGCTGTCCGCGCCGTGTTCCGCGGGGAGCGTCCTGTGATGGTCCAGACCCGTCACGAGGTGCCTGCCAAGGCCCGTCGTGGCCGCAAGGGACGCGATAACGCCGTCCTATCGCCGGCCGACCAGCCGCTGTTCGAGGCCCTGCGCGCGTGGCGCTCTCGCGAAGCCAAAAGCCAGCACGTCCCGCCCTACGTCATCTTCCACGACCGCACCCTGACCGAGATCGCCTCGGCCAAGCCGGGCAGCCGCGCCGCCTTGGAGCGCGTCAACGGCGTCGGCGAAGGCAAGCTCGCCCGCTACGGCGAAGCGGTGCTGGGAGTTGTCGGCGGTTTCGCCGGCTGATCCGATCAGCGCGCCAGTCTAGACGTCGACCTCAGCGTCGAGCGCATTCTCCTGGATGAACTCGCGGCGCGGTTCAACCAGGTCGCCCATAAGGCGGGAGAACATGTCGCTGGCGTCTTCGCTGTGGGTCACCTTGACCTGCAGGAGCGTGCGGGCGTCGGCATCAAGCGTGGTCTCCCACAATTGGTCGGCGTTCATCTCGCCTAGGCCCTTGTAGCGCTGGATCGAGAGACCCTTGCGGCCATTGTCCATCACCGCATTGACGAGGTCGATCGGCCCGCGCACGACGGTTGTCTTGTCGCGACGGGTGTAGGTCGCGCGGCCAGCGAAAATCTGGGCCAGCTCCTTTGAGCGTTCGGCAAGACGGCGCGCATCGGCGGCGTGCAGCAGCAGTTCGTCCAAGATGATCTTTTCAGAGACGCCGCGTTTCACGCGGGAGAAGACATAGCTGCCGCCATCGCCAGCCGCGCCAGTCCAGGCGCCGTCGCCTTCCTCGGCATAGAGATCCAGTCGGGCCGCAGCCTTGGCCACGTCGCCGCCTTCGGCCAGTAAGCCGGCCAGCGCTGACTGCTCGATCGCGAAGGCCGGCGCACGGGCGGCCAGCCGCTCGACGTTGGCCTTCGCGCCGCGGGCCGTCTGGACCATGGCCAAGAGGTCCTTTCCGGTGATCCGCTCACCGTTGGAAAGGTCGAGCGTCGCGCCGTCCACGCCCTCGTCGATCAGATAAATCTCGAGCTCCGCGTCGTCCTTCAGGTAGCGGATCGACTTGCCCTTGGACGCCTTATAGAGCGGCGGCTGAGCGATATAGAGGTAGCCTCGATCGATCACCTCGCGCATCTGCCGATAGAAGAAGGTCAGAAGCAGGGTGCGGATGTGGGCGCCGTCGACGTCGGCGTCCGTCATCAGGACGATCTTGTGGTAGCGGATTTTCTCGATATCGAAGTCTTCGCTGCCAATGCCGGCGCCTAGCGCCGTGATCAGGGTTCCAATCTGCTCTGAGCCCAGCATCTTGTCGAACCGCGCGCGTTCCACGTTCAGAATCTTGCCGCGTAGAGGCAGGATCGCCTGGTTGTCGCGGTTGCGGGCCTGTTTGGCCGAGCCGCCGGCGGAGTCCCCTTCGACGATGAAAATCTCCGACTTGGCGGGGTCCTTCTCGGCGCAGTCGGCGAGCTTGCCGGGCAAAGACGAGATATCCAGCGCTGACTTGCGACGCGTGAGCTCGCGCGCCTTGCGCGCCGCCTCACGCGCCGCCGCAGCCTCGGCGATCTTCTGCACGATTAGGCGGGCTTCGGTGGGGTGTTCCTCGAACCAGGTGGAGAGCCCTTCCTGAACCAGGCCTTCGACGGCCGGGCGCACTTCGGAGGAAACAAGCTTGTCCTTGGTCTGGGAGGAGAACTTGGGATCCGGCACCTTGACCGAGAGGACGCAGGTCAGCCCCTCGCGGGCATCCTCGCCCCCGACAGAAACCTTCTCGCGCTTGGCTGCCCCGGAGCTTTCCGCGTAGCCGGTGATGATTCGGGTGAGCGCCGAGCGGAACGCCGCCAAGTGGGTGCCGCCATCGCGCTGCGGGATATTGTTCGTGAAGCAGAGGACGTTCTCGTGATAGCCGTCGTTCCACCAGAGGGAGAGGTCGATCTCGACGTTTTCGCGCTTACCGCGGATGACAATCGGCTCCTTCAGGAGCGCGGTCTTGGCCTTGTCCAGGTGCCGCACGAAAGCCTCAACGCCGCCGTCGTAGTGCATGACCTCGACGAAGGGTTCGGCGCCGCGATTGTCCTTCAGCCAGATCGTCACGCCCGAATTCAGGAAGGCGAGTTCGCGCAGGCGATGTTCCAGCGTCTTCACGTCGAAATCGATGAAGGCGAACGTATCGGTCGACGGCAGGAAGGTGACCTCGGTGCCTGACAGAGGCTCACCGCTTTCGCGAAGCGGCGCGACTCCGCTTTCCTTCAGCGGCGCGACGGAATCGCCGTGGCGGAACTCCATCTCGTAGGACTTGCCGCCGCGATAGATCTTAAGCTTGAGGAATTGCGAGAGCGCATTTACCACCGAGACGCCCACGCCGTGCAGGCCGCCGGAGACCTTGTAGGAATTCTGGTCGAATTTCCCGCCGGCATGCAGCTGGGTCATGATGACCTCGGCCGCAGAGATGCCTTCGCCCTCGTGAATATCTACCGGGATGCCGCGCCCGTCATCGGTCACTGTCACCGAGCCGTCGGCGTTGAGGATCACCTCCACGCGAGTAGCCCATCCCGCCAAGGTCTCGTCGATGGCGTTGTCGACCACCTCATAGACCATGTGATGCAGGCCCGAGCCGTCGTCGGTGTCGCCGATATACATACCCGGCCGCTTGCGCACCGCGTCCAGGCCCTTCAAGACCTTGATGCTCTCCGCGCCATAGTCGTCCTGCCCGTTGTTTTCCGGGGTCGGGCCTTGGCCGTGGGTCTCGTTCTCTTCGCTCATATTGCGTCCAGTTGGGGGCGGAGTCGCCACGCATCACAGCGCGTCGAGCGCGCCCAGAGCCGCCGACCCAAAGAAGATTGAAGCGGCCAGCTATTTTCACCGTCCTATATAGGAATTAGCCGCTGATTCTGCATCCTTTTGCGGTCGTGAGAAGCACGGTCAGCTGTGTGCGCAACTCGCGCATGCACCACTCAGCCGCCGGCTGCTCAGTCAAGCGCTGCGAGCGCAGCGCCATCGACAGCGAAGCCCTGCGCGCGGCTCTTCAATTCATCGAACAGATGCTCGTCGGTTCCGGTCAGAAAGGCTTGTAGGTTCAGCGCCTCGATCTCGTCGAACAGGGCCGCACGACGGCGACGGTCCAGATGGGCGGCGACCTCATCTAACAGCAGGATCGGGCTCGGCGCTGACTCTGCGCGCGCCAGCCGCGCCGCCTGGGCCAAAACCAGATTCAAAATCAGCGCTTTCTGCTCGCCCGTGGAACATTCAGCAGCCGGGCGGTCCTTCTCGGAGTGGATCACCGCCAGATCGCCTCGATGAGGGCCAGTCAGCGCACGGCCGGCGGAGGTATCGCGAGGCCTTGCTTCGGCGAGCGCGCGGGCCAGTTTCACTTCGATGTCGGCGATCTCCGCGCCAGCGGCGGACATTTGCTCCCACTCGCCGGTGAGCAAGAGCTTCGCCTGCGGGAAGGGCCGCATCCCCCGGCCATCGATCTCGGCCTGGAGGGCGGTAAGGGTTGTCGCGCGGGCCTCGGCAATCAGCGCGCCGGCCTCCGCAAGGCGGGCCTCCAAGGCGTCGAGCCAGGCTGCGTCGGGCGTCGCACCCTCATCCGTCAGCAGGCGCATCCGCTCGCGCTGCGCCCGTTCGTAGGCCTGGGCATGGGCGGCGTGGCGCGGAATGGCGGCAAACACCAGGCGGTCGAAGAAACGACGTCGATCGGCGGCGCCCTCCAGGAACAGGCGATCCTGCGCGGGCGTCAGCCACACCTGGCGAAGATGGTCGGCAAGGCGACCCGGCGGCAGGGTCTCACCCGCGATCCGCACGGTCCGCCGCGAGGCGCCTGGAATTTCAACGCCCGTTCCGAGCTGGGTCTCCTCACCGTCGGTCGAGACCATCGCTGCGACGGTCCATGCGCGGCCTTGAGACTCACCTGGCAATCGTCGCCCCACCTCGGCCAGGCTAGAACCTCGCAGGCCTCGCCCGGGCATGAACAGGCTGACAGCCTCCAGCAGGTTGGTTTTCCCCGCCCCGTTCGACCCCACAAGGTAGACGGGTCGCCCGTCCAAGGCGAGGTCGGCGCGCGCATAGGAGCGGAAGTCGGTCAGGGTCAGGCGGGTAAGGACTGTGGCGGTCACCGCCAGTGCATACAGGGTTTCTTGGGCAGGCGCGAAACGCGTCAACGGCCAGAAACCGCGGGCGGTTGTCACAGAAGCTGCGCACCCTACGTCTAGCTGAGCACGGACGGAGGGATCAATGGACCAAAAGACCAAGGCCGCGGCGTTTGGCGCGCTGCACACGGGTGGCGACATCCTGATCCTGCCCAATGCCTGGGACGCTGCGAGCGCGGCGGTTATGGCCGATGCAGGGGCCAAGGCGGTGGCCACCTCCTCGGCCGCAGTCGCCTGGGCGCACGGCTTTCCCGATGGCGATCTACTTCCCCTGCCCTTGCTGCTCCAGACAATCGAGGCTGTGGCCCGCGTCGTCGCCGTGCCGGTGACCGCCGACATCGAGGGCGGATATACCGACGATCTCTATCGGCTGGGTGAGACCATTCGCGCGGTAATTGGTGTGGGCGCCGTCGGCATCAATCTTGAGGATGGCCGGCGCGACCCCGACCTGCACGTCCGCAAGATCGAAGCCGCCCGAAAGGCCGCCGACGCCGCCGGTGTGGCTCTGTTCATCAACGCCCGCACCGACGTCTATCTGAAGGACCTCGCCGAGGGCCACGCAGCCTATGTGGAAACGACGCAGCGAGCGGAGCGCTACCGCGCCGCCGGCGCCAGCGGGATCTTCGTGCCCGGCCCCTCGGATTCCGACCTGATCGGCAGGCTGGCCGACGTGATCAAGCTCCCGCTGAACATTATGCTTCTGCCTGGCTTGCCGAAGGCCGAGCAGCTGCAAGCCCTGGGCGTGCGGAGAGTGAGCTCGGCCACTGCGCCGTTCCGGGCGGCGTACGCCACGGTTGCCAAGGCCACGGCGGCTTTTCTCCAGGACGCGGATCCATCGGCGTTCGCGGCGAGCGCCGAGGGCCTTGGCAACCTCAACAAGCGGTTCGAGTAGCCGGGAGTCCAACCTCCTCCGCAAAGCGGCGGGAGGGGAGGTTGGTAGATGACCTCACCGCCGCTCACGCCTATCTTCTCGCCATGACCGACACGCTCAACGCCGCGCCCAAGACCCTGGACGAGATACCCCGCGCGCCAACCCAGGACGGACCCAAAGTACGGCTCTACCTCGTCGACGGCTCGGGATTCATCTTCCGCGCCTTCCACGCCCTGCCGCCGCTGACCCGCAAGTCGGACGGCCTGCCGGTGGGCGCGGTGGCTGGCTTCTGCAACATGCTGTGGAAGCTGCTGGTCGATATGAAGGCATCTGACGAAGCGCCGACGCACCTGGCCGTGGTGTTCGACCATTCCGAGAAGACGTTCCGCAACAAGCTCTACGACCAGTACAAGGCCCACCGACCGCCGGCGCCCGAGGACCTGGTCCCGCAGTTCCCGCTGGTGCGAGACGCGACCCGCGCGTTCGGAGTGCCATGTCTGGAGCTTCCCGGCTACGAGGCCGACGATCTGATCGCGGCCTATGCCTGCAAGGTCCGTGACACAGGCGGCGAGGTGGTGATCGTCTCGTCCGACAAAGACCTAATGCAGCTGGTCGGGCCGACTGTGTCGATGCTCGACACAATGAAAACGCCCAACTTGGTCATCCGCGCCGAGCAAGTTTTCGACAAGTTCGGAGTGGCCCCGGACAAAGTGGTCGACGTCCAGGCCTTGTGCGGAGATTCCGTCGACAACGTGCCGGGCGCGCCGGGCATCGGGATCAAGACGGCTTCGGCGCTGATCCACGAGTACGGGGACCTCGACACCCTTTTGGCCCGGGCCTCCGAGGTCAAACAGGACAAACGCCGGCAGACCCTGATTGACTTCGCCGATCAGATACGACTGTCGAGGCAACTAGTGCAGCTAGACTGCGACACGCCTTTGCCGAAGCCCGTCGAAGACCTAGCGGTGGAGGAGCCCAACGCCGAAACGTTGGCGGCCTTCCTCGAAATGATGGAGTTCCGCACACTCGCCCGTCGCGTCGCCGAGGCCCAGGGCGGATCCGTCCCAACCGCGACACCCAAGCCCGAAGCCGGCAAGGCGCCCGAAGCCCCAAAGCATGGGGCCGTCGACGTCAACGCCTATGATTGCGTCCGCGACCTGGCGTCGCTCGACGCCTGGATCGCCAAGGCTTTCGCCAAGGGCTTGGTCGCTTTCGACACCGAGACCGACTCGCTTTCCTCATCCAGCGCGAACCTCTGTGGCATTTCCCTCGCCGTATCCCCGGGCGAGGCCTGCTATATCCCGGTCGGCCACGAGCATGAGCACGAAGGCGGATTGCAGCTCGAGGAGCCGGCCGCCCTCGATCAAATTCCACTCGCCGACGCTATCGCGCGACTGAAACCGCTTCTGGAGGCGCCTGGAGTCCTTAAGGTCGCCCAGAACGGCAAGTACGACATGGCCGTGCTCTGTCGCTACGGGATCCAGGTCGGGCCGATCGACGACACCATGCTGATCGCCTTCACCCTCGAGGGTGGGCTGCACAAAAGCTACGGCATGGACGAGCTGTCCAAGCGCCTGCTCAACCACGAGCCGATCAACTTCAAGACCGTCGCTGGGGCCGGTAAGGCGCAAAAGAGCTTCAAGCACGTCGAATTGGCGGCGGCGACCTGCTACGCCGCCGAGGACGCCGACGTCACCTTGCGCATCTACGAGCACTTGCGGCCTCGCCTGGCGCACGAGAAGCTTCTCACCGTCTACGAGACCCTCGAACGGCCGATGCCCAAGGTGTTGGTCGAGATGGAGCTCGCGGGCGTCAAGGTCGATCCCGGCCGCCTGCGCCAGCTTTCCAACGACTTTGCAGTCCGGATGGGCGAGCTGGAGCTAGATGCGCACCGCGTCGCCGGCCGCCCCTTCAACCTGGGCTCGCCCAAGCAGATCGGCGACCTCTTGTTCGGCGAGTTGGGCCTGGCGTCCGGCCGGACCACCGCGACCGGCGCCATGTCCACCGATGCCTCCATGCTCGAGGACCTGGCGGCCCAGGGCCACGAGTTGCCGCGCATTCTGCTCGACTGGCGCCAGCTGTCGAAGCTGAAAGGCACTTACACCGACAACCTTGTGGCCGCGATCGATCCCAAAACCAATCGGGTTCACACCTGCTATTCGCTGGCAGCAGCGACCACGGGACGGCTCGCCTCCTCCGATCCCAACCTGCAGAACATCCCGGTCCGCACTGAGGAAGGCCGCAAGATCCGCAAGACCTTCATCGCCGAGCCGGGCCATGTGTTGATCAGCGCCGACTACAGCCAGATTGAACTGCGCCTTCTGGCCCACATCGGCGACATTCCACAGCTGAAGTCCGCCTTCGCCAATGGCCTCGACATCCATGCCATGACGGCCTCCGAGATGTTCGGCGTGCCAGTAGAAGGCATGCCCGCCGAGACACGGCGGCGGGCCAAGGCGATTAATTTCGGCATCGTCTACGGCATCTCGGCCTTCGGCCTGGCCAATCAGCTGTCTATCCCGCGCGAGGAAGCCGGCGCCTACATCAAGACCTACTTCGAGCGCTTCCCCGGCATCCGCACCTACATGGATCGCATGCAACGCCAGGTGCGCGCCGAGGGCTTTGTCACCACGATCTTCGGGCGCAAGGTCCACATTCCCGCCGCTCGAGGCAAATCGCCCGCCGAGCGCGCATTCGGCGACCGCGCAGCGATCAACGCCCCAATCCAGGGTGCAGCCGCCGATGTGATCCGGCGCGCCATGGTGCGGATGCCGGCTGCGCTGCGCGACGCCGGGCTCACGGCAAAAATGCTGCTGCAAGTCCACGATGAACTTATCTTTGAAGCCCCGGAAGCCGAAGCCGAGACCGTCATCGCCGTCGCCAAGCGGGTCATGGAACGGGCGCCGGAACCGGCCGTCGCGCTCTCTGTGCCGCTGGTTGTCGACGCCCGCGCTGCCGCCAACTGGGACGATGCACACTAGTGCCAGCTTTAGCGACCCTGCTCGGTCCAACCTTCTTTGTGCTGGGAGTCTGGGTGCCGCCAGCCGAAATGATGGATGGATGGAAAGCGCGGGGCGTGAACACGGTTGTTGAGGTGCCGCAGGGCCACGACACGTTGCAGTGGGCCAGGGCCGCCAACGTCAAGCACCTCTACGAGATTCGCGAGGCCTCTGGCGATCTGGGTTTCGACATTCGCGACACTCACCTGCTCGCCTGGTCGACGTCGGACGAGCCGTCGGACAACAAGCTTAGGCTCGACTATGGCTGGGTCAGGCAGGATCCAGTCCAGGTCCTGCGTCAAGCCGCGCCGTGGCGGGCGGCCGCCAAGGCGCAAGGCAGGTTCATTCCAATTTGGACCAACCATGTGGGGCCCCACATCTCACCTGACTGGGCCCAGAAAAACGCGTTGATGCACGACTATATGGCGGGTCCCGAGAGCGACTGGCTGGCCGCCGACAGCTACCCTATACAGGGCCGGCAGCCCTTCGTGATTCAGTCGAATGACGGCTACACCTCGACCGTCCAAGGCGTCGTCTTGGATCGCCAGATCGCCTGGTCGGGCGGCAAGCCGGTGATGACCTTCATCGGAACCTCGGCCTTCAACAACAACAGCGGACTGCCAACCGCGGC
>JAYUBY010000525.1:0-3563 GCA_043740635.1 Alphaproteobacteria bacterium | reverse complement strand
ACGTCGTACTTGGGCTCCTCGAACTCGTAGGAGACGTATTCGAGCACCGCACGCTCGTTGAAATCCTTGATCGGGAAGACGGACTTGAAGACTGCCTCGATGCCCTCATCGCGACGGTCAGCCGAGCGCGTCTCGCGCTGCAGAAACTGTTCGTAGGAGGAGCGCTGAACCTCGATCAGGTTCGGCATCTGCACGGCCTCAGGGATACGGCCGAACGACTTACGGATCCGCTTCTTACCGGTGAAGGATTGCGCCATTTTTGTCCCTTGAGGACGTCGGAGAACGGACTCCCCGCGTCGGTCTGTGTGTCCTGCGTCCACCCTCAACCTTCCTTGCGGAAAGCCGGACGCTGGAAGGCCCCTTGTTTCGTCAGGGGCGCCCCTTCGCACGGTCGGAGGGCTGAAGACCGTGCCTCGAGGCATTTAACGCACGAAACCCCGCTTCTCGGGAGCGCATGCAAGCGCGTCGCGGGACTCGGGGGTTTTCGTGGAGGAGCTCAGATAGGACTTTTCTCTCGAGGAGGAAAGCCCCCTTCAAAAAGAATTTGGCGCACTGAAAATAGCGCAGCCAGCTATCGGGTCATTCACTGCACGACCGTAGCCTGCAATCGCATCGAGCGAAGTGAAACTACAGCCATGAAAAAGGGCCGGAGATCGCTCTCCGGCCCTTCGATCTCAGACCGCCACAAGGACGGTGCAAAGCTTACTTGATGCTGACGCTCGCGCCGGCTTCTTCGAGCTTCTTCTTGATCTCTTCGGCTTCCTGCTTGGAAACGTTTTCCTTCACGTTGGTCGGAGCCGCTTCCACCAGGTCCTTGGCTTCCTTCAGGCCGAGGTCCGGACGAACCGTACGGACTTCCTTGATCACGTTGATCTTCTTGTCGCCACCGGCGGTCAGAACAACGGTGAACTCGGTCTGCTCTTCAGCAGCTTCGGCGGCAGCGCCACCACCAGCGGCCGGCGCGGCGGCCATGGCCACCGGCGCAGCGGCAGAAACGCCCCACTTATCTTCAAGCAACTTGGACAGCTCGGAAGCTTCCAGGACGGTCAGGGTCGACAGTTCGTCGACCAGCTTTTCAAGTTTCGACATGTGATTTGATCCTTTGAGGTTCTATTTTCGCGAAATTGACGATCAGGCGGCGTCTTTGGCGGCGTAGGCGCCAATAACACGCGCGAGCTGGCCGGCCGGGGCCTGCAGGACGCCAGCGATCTTGGTCGCCGGGGCCTGGAGGAGGCCGATGATCTTGCCGCGGAGCTGGTCGAGCGACGGGAGGCTCGCGAGAGCCTTGATCGACGCCTGGTCCAGCACCTGTTGACCCATCAGGCCGCCGACAACGGTGAACTTATCGTTGTCCTTGGCATACTGGGTCGCGACCTTGGCGGCAGAGACAGCGTCTGGCGCGTAGGCGATCGCGACCGGGCCTTTGAAGAGGGCGTCGCCCGCTTCACCGACCGAGCCGTTCAAGGCCTTTTGCACTAGAGTGTTCTTCACCACCTGCAGCTGGGCGCCTTCTTGACGAAGACGGCCCCGCAGATCGGTCATTTCCGCAACGGTCAGACCCATGTAGTGGGTCACGACCACGGCGCCGGCGCCGTCGAACACGCCTTTCAGCGTCTCGATAGCTTCCTGCTTTTGAGCGCGGTCCATTGCGGTCTCCATACTCAGGTTCGACGCACGCGAATGCGCGCGCCGGTTACTCAACCTGTCCGAAAGGAAAGCCGCAGGCCTCGCGCCCACCGCATGGCGATGGTCGGAAACCTCTTCTTCCCGTCTCCCTGCGGCTGAAGGCGGGCCCGCCTTCACGTTCCGGCCCCGAGTGACCCCCGAGGCTACGCAGTTCTTGGACAGGATGGGACGCAGTTGTCTGCGTCCCGTCCATCGCAGCCCCGAAAGGACGTACGAAAACTCTAAGAGCGGGGGGCTTTACAGGAAGAGCAGCGGAAACTCAACTGGCCCGCGGAAAAGCGGTCGCAGAGCCGCCCAGGTGGCCGACGATGCGTAACCCAGCCATGATCTTGACCCTTGCGGCCCTCTTCGCGCCGTTACTTGCTATGGGGCAAAAGGCCCTCGATCCAGTTGCGATGTCCTGGCACAGCGTGCAGCTGGGCGCCGAGCAGATTTTCGAGGGAGATCTCACCGTCAACTTCGAAACCAGCACCTTCCGGCCTGACGGAGCCCCAGCGGCCGACACTGTCTGGCTCTCCGGCTGGGCAGATCGGCGAGGCGACAACGGCGGCATCACCCGGCGCTATCACCTACGTTTCGTAGGCCGACAGACGGTCGAACCTGGCAAGTTCGGCAGCCTTGGCGGCTACAAACAAACGGTGCTGATCACCCGACTGATCTCGACGCGCTTGTTGATCGGCCAGCACTAGGCAGTGTGTTCAGCCGGCCCGGAACCGCAGTATCAGGCCGTTCCAAAGGTCGTCGTCGTGGTCGAGAGCCTCGACCTCTCCTCTCGCGGCGCTCGACGCCACGCGCCGCCAGAAATGCTGAGCTCCAGTGTTGCGGCGACTAACGGCGATGTCCCACTGGCCGGGTCGGGCGCCGATGATGGCGAGCGCGGCGGTCTGGCCGACACCGGAGCGGCGGTGTTTCCGCGAGACGAAGAACTCAGCGATCGAGAAGTCGGTGGGCAGGCCTGAGTGCGCGAAGGCATTGATCAACGCAAACCCGGCCAAGTGGCCGTCGGCGCGGATCAAGAGCGGCGTGCGGTCGGGCTCGGTCCAATAGCTGTCGAGGTAGATGTATTGCGGAAACCGTCCGTCCTCTTCGAGCTCGCCGTCGGCGCGATCGGTCCAGAAGTCGGAAAAATCGTGGGTGTAGAGCTGAAAGAGGTTTTCAAAAGCCGCTCGACGCTCGGGCCCGGCCTTCTCGAGAGTGACGTCGACCATAGCGGCATCCTGACATGAAAAAGGGAGCTGCGTCGCCGCAGCTCCCTTTCAATTCAGAGCTTATCGGCGTGTGTTCAGGCGCCTGCGGAAGACGTATCCACCCTGAAGCCCGGGCCCATCGTTGAGGAAAGGCTGATCTTCTTGATGTAGATGCCCTTGGCGCCCGTTGGCTTGGCCTTGTTCAGCGCATCGACGAGCGCCTTCACATTTGCCAGAAGGGCGTCTTCGGTGAAGCTCGCTTTGCCGATACCCGCGTGGATGATGCCGGTCTTTTCGGTGCGGAACTCGATGGCTCCGCCCTTGGCGTCCTTCACGGCTTGACCAACGTTCATGGTCACCGTGCCGACGCGCGGGTTCGGCATTAGGCCGCGCGGGCCCAGAACCTTACCTAGGCGGCCGACGAGGGCCATCATGTCAGGCGTCGCAATGACGCGGTCAAAGTCCATAAAGCCGCCCTGTATGCGCTCCACCAAGTCCTCGGCGCCGACGACGTCGGCCCCAGCGGCGGTGGCTTCAGCCGCCTTGGCTTCCTTGGCGATGACGGCGACGCGGACGTCGCGGCCGGTACCCGAGGGCAGCGAGACCACGCCGCGGACCTGCTGGTCAGCGTGGCGCGGGTCGACGCCCAGGTTGACGGCGATCTCGATGCTTTCGTCGAACTTGGCGGTG
>JAYUBY010000524.1:0-3922 GCA_043740635.1 Alphaproteobacteria bacterium | reverse complement strand
CCGCATCGGACAGGTCCTCGAAGCCTTCACACCCCAGGAATGCGCCAACTACTTCCGACACGACGGATATGCATCAGCTTAAGCGGCGAATGCGCTAGCACAGCGCAACCGACCCGATCGTCCCACGCCTTGCCAAGATAGTTGTGGGTCTGCCCGAGCACCGAGAACGGCGCATCGGGCACCACCGGATCGCCAGGCGAGATTCCCGACGCCGCCACCTCTGCGGCGTTCTTCGCGCCGATGTCGAGGAAAATGACGTCGCGAGACACGGGCTTGTTGCGGTCCTCGGCGGGAATAACGTGGACGTCGCGGATGCCACTGACGGCGCGCACGGGCCCCTTCCGACCGATGATGATCCACCGCTGACCGGGTAGGGCTTGGTCGAGCCATCCCCCCAGCATCTGCATCGTGATGAACCCCTCCGGCGTCGTTCGCCGGACCATGCCGCCCAATTCGTCCATATGAGCGTCGATCGTGACCCGGGGGCCGGCCGCACCCTGCGTCGCAATGACCGAGCCCAGGCCATCGTACTTCAAGGTGTCAGACAGGGGCCGCATCTGCTCGACCATGATCTTGCGCACAGGCTCCTCGAAGCCGGGTGGTCCGGGCGCGTCGGCTAGGGCCTGCAGAAGCGCAGTGGTGCGGTCCTGGGCGTGCGCCGGGGCGACGACCAATACGACCAGCGCCGCCATATTCAACCATCGTCGCATATCGGCCCTCCGAAGCGCTTCAAGCTGACATGGCGATCCGCAGGCGTCTAGGAGCCCGGCCGCGGCTCGGGATGGCCACGCTCCGCCGCCCGCGCGTGCAGCCAAGCCTCAGAACACTATGTCCGGCTAACCACCTCGCCGCCGGCGCTTTCCCAGCGCCCCTGGCGAAATGACATGCTTAAGCCAGGCTGATTGGAACGACCTCTGACGCCCCCACGGCGGCCGTTTGTGGCTGCAGATCAGCCCAGCGCCTCGCGACGCTCTGCAGGGCGGAGATCGGCTCCGGTCCCACGGAGGGTCTTGCTCAGCACGCCCGCACCGCAGCTTATGCCGCCATGATCGACCGTCAGCCTGGCCGCCTGGACTTGCTTTTCCAGCTCCTTGGCGGCGATATACGTTGGCTTCGGTGCTCTTCACCTTGAAGTGGCCGAGAAGTTCCTGCCCATCATGCGGCCTTTTATTCCACGCCCACGCGCGGTGAGCTTGCTCACCGGTCCATGCGAAATCGCGGGCGGTGTCGGCCTGGTGGTGCCGCAGACGCGACGGCTGGCCGGCGTGATGCTGGCGATCTACACAGTGCGTATGGCCTGCGAATCTCTACCAGGCGCTGTGGTGCAATTTAGTCGTCATGGTCTTTCCCTTTAGCAGCCTAGCCAACCCAATCTGGAAGCACATAGAAAGCACCGCGGCCGGAAACCCAAGGTGGCTCAATTCATGAGAGTCTAGCTATCTATTTGTTTTCCGACGACTATCTTGACACAAGAGGAAGCGCTGGCATATCTGCGGAAAGCCGTTTAAGCGCATTCGTAATGCGGGGGTCGGGTGTTCGAGCCACGCAGGCGGCACCATCCTTCCCCTTTTTTGAGGTGACGTTATGCGAGCCTTCTCAACGCCGCTCCTCGCGGCCTTCCTGGTGGCCCCCATGTTGGTCGCCACCGTGTCGCCGGCCCTTGCCGCGCCGACGCATAAGGCGGGCGCCACTGGAGCGGCAGGCGATGCGATCACCTCCGATGTCCGCTGCCTCCTGACCATGGCCGCGCTTGGCCAGGACAAGACACGCCAGCAGGCCTCCCTTATCGGCGTCTATTTCTTCTCTGGACGCCTCAGCGTGCGAGCACCGGGGCTCGATTTGCCGGCGGCCATCAAAGCGCAGGAAATTAAGATGACCCCGCAGGAGCTACCGGGTGAGGCTCAGCGCTGCGGGCCAATGGTGCAGTCGTCAATGCAGTCACTGCAGCGCGCCTTTGCGCCGCCGCCTAGCGCTCAGCCCGTCCCGGCTCCCGGTCCAGCGCCCGCGCCGAGTCCGTCCGCGCCGCCCGTCCCCAAATAGCGCTCCAAGACGCCGCTGCGATCTAGTTGGCCGGCGCCGCGGCGGTCATAGCCGGACCGATCTCGTCATTCAGGACTAGGTCGGCGAAGGCGTCGAGGTCCGTAGGCTCACGGTTGACGATCGCGAGACTTGCGCCATTTCGCTTGGCCAGCAGCGGGAATCCCGCCGCCGGATGGACGACCAACGACGAGCCCAAGACCAAGAACGCGTCGCAATCTAGCGTCGCGGCTTCGGCGCGCGCCATCGGCTCGACCGGCATAGTCTGGCCGAAGGAGATGGTTGCGGTCTTCACGAGGCCGCTGCAGTTGCGGCAATAAGGGATCTCGCCAGCTTTCAGGAAACTGTCCTTCAGCTCGGCCAATTCGTGCCGTTCTCCGCATTCCAGGCAGGTGGCGTAGCTGGCGTTGCCGTGCAGTTCGATGACTTTATCGGCGGGAACGCCGGAGTCTTGATGCAGGTTGTCGACGTTTTGGGTGATCACTGCGGTGATCTTGCCCTGGGCGACCAGCCGGGCCAGCGCCTCGTGGCCGGCGTTGGGCGCGCGGCCCACCCACCCGGCGCGACCAGAGAAGGCCCGCTCCCAGGCTTCGCGACGCTTGGCGGCATCGGATACGAAGTCCTGGAAATAGATTGGCTTCATCTTGCTCCAAATGCCGCCCGGGCTGCGGAAATCGGGAATTCCGGACTCGGTTGAAATCCCCGCGCCGGTGAACGCCACCAAACGGCGGGCGTCGGCAATAAAGCGGGCGAGATTGGCGCGGGAAGGGCTGGCAGCCATGGTCCATCTTGGCTCACGCGGGCCCCGCGACGCTAGGCGCTTTGAAGAGAGTGATGGGCCGATCCCACGTGGATCAGGCGGCGCCATATCGTGGGATCGGCCCTTGCGATCTTCGAGGGGGGGAGCCGAAGATCACGATGTTAACCAACCCAAGAACGCTAGGTTCCACAGCGTCGATGAAAACTAGGGTGGCGCCGCCCCGAAGGCGGCGTTGAGATCGGCGTCGCTCAAATTCTCTATGGCGACGCGCTTAAGGCGGGCTGCCTGGCCGCTGACTATGGAGAGCTGGGATTTCGGCCGCCTGAGAGCCTTGCCGAGAAGGGTGATCACTGCCTCGTTGGCCTGACCATCTGCCGCGGCCGCCGCGACACGAACCTTCAGCACCGGTCGACCGGAGACGTCGCGCGTCCAACCCTCGATCGCGTCGCGTCCGCCACGCGGGGTGACGCGGACCGCAATAAGGTCAGCCAAGTAAGAGAATTTGGGGCAGCAAGTATGACCGGAAGGCCTGAATCACCAAAAGGACGATGATCGGGCTGATATCGACCCCGCCGATCGCTGGAATGACCTTTTGGACAGGCCGCAGGATTGGCCGGGTCACCGCATCGAGAAAACTGGCGATGTTGTAGACCATGCGGTTGCGCAGGTTGATCACGTCGAACGCCACCAGCCACGACAAGATCGCGCTGACGATGATGGCGAGCACGAGCAGGCCCAGCAGGCCGTCGAGAATCGAATAGATGAAGTGAATGAGCGGGCTCATGTGGCTGCTTCTAGCGAGCTTTGCCATGTAGGCAAGACATGAGGAGGCTTTGGTCTCGCTAGCCGCGGCTTGACAGAGGCGGGCTCAAAAGGGTTATTCCGCGCCTTCCTGGGATTTCCAGGGGGCCGTAGCTCAGATGGTAGAGCGCCTCGTTCGCAATGAGGAGGTCAGGGGTTCGATTCCCCTCGGCTCCACCAGGTCCCCTTAAATATCATGATGTTATGAGGGTTACCGGTAAGAGCGGCATAACCCCGGGCGGCGTGGTTTCATTTTTTCTATGCGTCGGTCTCGGTTTCTGATTCACCGTTTGGGTGGGTGCGCCGCGCGACATCGACGATCTA
>JAYUBY010000523.1:0-2843 GCA_043740635.1 Alphaproteobacteria bacterium | reverse complement strand
GCGCATCGGCAGCCTGCTCGACTGCTTCAGCCCCGCAGAATGCTCAAACTACATCAGGCATGCCGGGTATGCGTATGCCTAAACCGAACAGACTCTAGCCAAGCCAATGACGTGACGAGCGTGACCGTTCTGGGCAAGAAGCAGAAAGGCAACGAAGATCCCCACGAGTTGGTATGCCACTCCGAAATTCCCATCGGCAGCCGCTTTCCCGTAAAGGTCTGCGCTAGCCGCCAGGATGTCGGCGATCGCCGGCTCACGGACCAGATGGAGGTCCGGAAGATGACCGCGCTTCGCCCGGGCTCCGGAAACTGACCGATATCTGGCTGCGGGACCCCGCGCACCGGTGGTTTGCCGCGTCGCTCAGGCGCATACTCTCCGCAATGCGATCGCCTGCCGCAACGGGGAGCACTGGTTAGATGGCAGCTTCAACTATGCGCGCTTGGGTGACGGCGGCGGCTGTCGGGGCATTGGCCTGGGCCGTGCTTGGCGGTTCGGCGAGCGCCGGGCCGGTGTACAAGGTAACTCACAATGGCTTTGGCCAGCCGGACTTCTCGGGGACCTGGACTAACGCTTCGGTCACCCAGCTCGAACGGCCGGCGCAGTTCAAATCTCTGGTGATTTCCCCGGCCGAAGCTCATGGGCTTGAGCAGGGCTACGCCCAGGCAGTCTCCTCCGACGCCAAACCGTCCGACCCTAAGAGTGGCGCACCAGCGGCAGGCAATGACCCGGGCGGCTACAACTCCTTCTGGATCGACCCCGGGACCAAGGTTGGGAGCATCCGCGGTAAGTTCCGCAGTTCCTGGCTGACCGAACCTGCGGACGGAAAGCTGCCTTATAGCGCCGAGGGCCGGCGTCTGTTTCTGGCTGAAGTGAGGAAGATTTCGGGCAACGCCGACGATCCGGAATACCGCCAAGTCGCAGAGCGCTGCCTGCTCGGCTTCGGCTCCACCGCCGGGCCACCGATGCTGAACGTGCTCTACAACAACACCTACCAGATTCAGCAGGACAAGGACCACGTCGTCATCTTGGTCGAAATGGACCACGACGCGCGGATCATCCGGCTGACCGACCGCGCTCACCCGCCGGCCGACATCCGTCCTTGGATGGGCGACAGCTTCGGCTGGTGGGAGGGCGATACACTGGTGGTCGAGACCACCAACTTCAATCCGGGCGGGGTGCTAAGGCCGGGCATTCCGACAACCATCTTCGTCTCCAAAGACGCTAAGGTGACCGAGCGGTTCACCCGCATCTCGCCGACCCAAATCCTCTATGAGTTCCAGGTCGAAGATCCGAGCGTCTACACCAAGACGTGGCGAGGTGAGATGCCGTTGAACACCACCAAGGGTCCGGTCTACGAATACGCCTGCCACGAGGGCAACTACGCCCTGCCAAGCATCTTGCGCGGCGCGCGTCGCGCGGAGGCGGAGACTGCGGGTAAGACGACGCCTGGCGGGGCGCCGTAGGCCGGCCGCTCAGTCGTCCATCCGGAAGAGTCTGAGTGCTGTCTTGCCGAGGATCTTCTGGGCGTCCTCCACGGGCACGGCTTTGAACACGGCCTCGATGGCGCTGCCGGTATAGCCGAACGTGCTTTCCTGATGCGGGTAGTCGCTGGACCACATTACGGTCTCCGCCCCGATCCTATGCAGCAACTCCAGGCCGACCGGGTCAGTCATTAGGGTCGCATAACAGTGCGCCCGCCCGTACCAGCTAGGCGGATGGTTGAGCTTGGGCGCAACCATGGTGGGGAAGGAAGTGTAGATCATGTCGGCGTCGTAGAGCATGCCGGGAATCCATGAGAGGCCCGCCTCCACGAAAACAACGCGCAGGCCCGGGAAGCGATCGAATACCCCTCCGAAGGTGAGCTGGGCCCAGTTCTGGCGGAAGCCCTGCATCTGGGTCAGTACCGAGATGCCGACGGCCCCCGGCTCAGCCGTGGCGATCGCCTCTCCGATATGAAAGCAAAGCGGTAGGCCGCTTACCTCGATGGCCGCCCACAGGGGGTCCATGCGGCTATGATTGTACTGGATGGTCCGGCCGTCGGCGAATTTTCCGGGTTTGATCGGGACCATCAGGCCGCGCGCACCTAGCTCGACGCAGCGGGCAACGCTTTCGGCCGCCGTCTCAGGCTCCCAGTAGCTAGGCACCATCACCGGGTAGCAGCGCGCGTTCGAACGGGCGCAGACCTCGCCGATGTGTTCGTTAAAGGCGCCGAAAACATGGGCCCTATTTTCGATCTCGCCGAACATCATCAGGCCGAACAGGCGCTGCGGGAAGATCAGCTCCTTCTCCACGCCCTCGACGTCGAGGGCGGCGATCCGGGCTGAAAGCTCGGTAAGGCCCGGGTGGCATTCGAGCGCGTTGCACAGCGCTGCAGCCAGGGCGGGCGGGGTCATGGACCGCTCGTTGATCGAAAGGTCCCAGCCGCCGTCCTTGAAGACCATCCGCGGCGCTTGATCTTTCAGGTGCTCGGGGTCGCGGTCGACCCAAAGGTCGCTCTCCAGCATGTGGCTATCAGCTGAGACGATGCGGGTGCCAGCCGGCCAGGCGCGGGTCGCTGCCTGCGGTGTCCGCTCGGTGGCGACGGCCAGCCCGACCTGTTCAGGGATTTCGAAGACGAAGCCTTCGGCCATGCCGGCCTCCTGCGTCTGACGCAGAAGGGCTATATCGCGCCATCACCGCGGGCAATCGCGCCGGCCGGTGGCGATCGCGCCTAGTCGGCGTCCATTTTCAGCGCCGCGATGAACGCTTCCTGCGGGATCTCGACCTTGCCGAACTGGCGCATGCGCTTCTTGCCGGCCTTCTGCTTGTCGAGCAGCTTGCGCTTGCGGCTCATGTCGCCGCCG
>JAYUBY010000522.1:0-9309 GCA_043740635.1 Alphaproteobacteria bacterium | reverse complement strand
GCGCATCGGCAGCCTGCTCGACTGCTTCAGCCCCGCAGAATGCTCAAACTACATCAGGCATGCCGGGTATGCGTATGCCTAAACCGAACAGACTCTAGGGCGGCGGTAAGGACCCTCGGCGTGCCTCCCGCGGTAGGCACGACCGCGAGGCTGCGTACGCCGTAGCTGATCAGCTTCACGGGGCCGCCTTGCAGATAGGCGATCTCGCGACCGTCGGGACTCCAGGCGGGATAGCTGCCGAACTGGGCCGAATTGTTCTCACCTTCGAAAGTCGTGAGCGCTACCGGCTCTGACGTTTTGGGTCCGACCTTCACCACATAGAGGTTGGAGTTGAAGCTTCGATCAGGATCGGCGGCGTGGTTGGAAACGAAGGCCAGGCTCTTGCCGTCCGGCGACCAGGCCGGCAGCCCCTCGTCGTAGTCGCCGATCGTGAGCCGCGAGGCGGCGCCCTTGGCGAGGTCATAGAGCCACAGGCGCTGGTGCTTCTTGCCGAGGTAGCTTTCGCGATCCTGTTTGAAGTGGAAGCGATCGATCACGATTGGCTTCGGCGGCTTGTCCTTGGCGGTGACGACTGTCGCGGCAGGTGAGGTCGCGCCTGCGTCAGGCTTTGCAGCGGCTGCGTCGGGCTTGGTGACGGTCACGGTTGTGGTTTTGGTGGCGTCGGCCTCCGGGTCGGGGTCGTCGAGCACCAGGGCGATCCATTTCGAGTCCGGCGACCAGGCGTAGTCGCTGACCGAGCCCTTGATCCCCGGCAGCTTGCGACCCTCGCCTCCGGCAAGGTCCATAATCCAGAGCTGGGTCTCGCCCGCCTCGGCGCCGCGGCCGGACACGAACGCCAGCCAATGGCCATCGGGGCTGAAGCGCGGCGCGCTTTCGCTCTCGCCGGTCCGGTTCGTCAGCTGAATGGCGCGCGCGCCGTCCCACGACGTCATCCAGATGTGGCTGTATATCTTGTCCGCGGCGACGTCGGTTCCGGCGACCGCGTAAGCGACCCACTGGCCGTCGGGCGACCCGCGGATCGCTGACGCGCATCACACGAGCGATGTCGTCCGGCGTGATGGGCCGGCTGAACGCCGTTGTCCCGAACGCCGCAAGCGCCAATGCGATCGCGCCGGAAGTCAGTTTCGCCATTAAGATTCTCCCCGATCACCCATGCGTAACAGGCAAAGCCGGGCGCCGGGAATGGCGAAGCTTTGGCTAGTTGGGTGTCGTAGCTCTGGCTTTCACGCGCGGGCGCACCTTTGCGATCGAAAGCAACGATTCCACACAGTCTCGGATGGAGTCGTCCAGGGGTCGGAAGGTCACGCCGGTCACGGCGCGGATGCGTTCGTTGCGCAGGTCGCTCCGGGCCCAGATGGCGCGGAATTCCGCCTCTCGTGCCTGGATCCGTTCCGGGAAGGGGTCAACGACCTGCGGCGTGTCGTAGCCAAGCTCCGGCAGCAGTCGGCCAATGTCGGCGCAAATATCCTCGACATTTCGTGTGTCCGTGGACCAGGCGATGTAGCGTTCGCCGTTCCGGATTTCGGTACTTTCCAGGAGCCGGATGTGGCACTCAGCATCGTCGCGCACGTCGACGGTCATCCACGGCCGATAGACGTCGTTCTGGCGGTAATCGCCCAGCAGCATGGTCTCGATGTTGTGCTGCCAGGGGCCCATGTCCTTCTGGTGGGCAGACTGGATCGGCCCGACGTTGTCGCCGGGGCAGCAGGTGATGGCGTCCCATGAAACGCTTCCGGCTCCACTCAGGATTGCAGCCTCGGCAAAGGCGCGTTCGGCGATTAGCTTGGCCATCGAATAACCCTGGCCGCGCTCCGGCGTGCGCTTGGGATTCATCTCATCTGGGTAGCGGTCCTCGTAGAAGACCGGCCGCCGGACGATCTCTTGCAGGTCCATTTCGGAGATCACCGCAGCGATGCTGGAGGTGACGACGACGCGATTGACGCTGCCCGAGCCGTTCACGCTGGCGATAATGTGATCGCAGGTGCGCCGGATGTAGTCCGTGTCGGTGTAGCCGCTGACGTGGCTGATGTGAGCCACGCCGTGGCAGCCTTTGAAGATCTCGTCGAAACAGCCGGGCTGGTCGAGGTCGGCGCCGTGGAGGGTGAGGCGGCCTGAAGTGTAGCCCGGCATAGCCTTCAGGAAGTCCGTCCGCGCGCCGTCGGCTACGTTGCGCACGCAGGCCCGGACCCGGTAGCCCTTGTCCAACAGGAGGCGTACGACCCATCCGCCAAGGAACCCCGCGGCTCCCGTCACGGCCACAACGCCACCCTTTGGAATCGGGGCCATGATCTGTTCCTCCCGTTGTTCGTTGGTGAAGTTCTAGACGCTGCCGGGGCCTCGCCGGAACGGATTTGTCAGGACCTAGGCGGTGCGCGCCCGGTGACCCCTCGGCTGCGAGGCCGCGGGAACCTTCAGAGCGATGCCGGAAATCATCGCCTGGAGGCCGAATTCGAAGGCTTCGTCGGAGTTGGCTGGCCTCACGGGAGTGAGCTGTTCGAAGAGCGCCCAACCCATAGCGTAGCGGCCAAGGCCCATCAGCGCACTATGGGCCTCCTTGTAGCGAAATCCCTCCGACAGAAGCCGGCCGCGCATGGCTTCGAAGTTGATCACCGTGTTCTTGCCGGTCGGGGTCGCGCCGGCCAGGAGCTGGGCGCCATCTCGATGGGTAAGGGCTGCGCGCCGGATGCCCCTCGCGCCGTCCGCCAACCAGGCGTGCCAGTCCTCGGGACAGGCGTCAGGCGCGGGTAGGGCGGATTCCAGGAGCGCCTCGGCCATGAGGTCGAAGAGCTCGCGCATATTCTTGAAGTGCCAGTAGAGCGACGGGCCCTTCACGCCGAGTTCAGCCGCAAGCCGTCGTGTGGAAAGGCCCTCCATTCCGACCTCGTCCAGAAGGCCCAGGGCCTTGGCCACGATGGTGCGCCGCTCCAGTGCCATGCGCCGATCTCCTATCTCGCCAAGTCTGTCTAGCATCGCTAGGGTTGACCGGCCTAGACGCCGAAAAGGCGCACGGACATGGGAGGACGATATGAAAGCCACGATGACGGGATGGACGACGGCGTTGGCGCTGGGGGCGGCGACGCTTTGCGCCGCGGGCGCGGCCAATGCAAAGGACGTCCTGGGGGTGGCCTGCAAAAGCCCGCCGCCGGCGCATTGCTCCGGCGACGCTTGTTCGCCACTGCTGGGCGATCTTGGCAACGCCACGGATCCCAAGACCGACCGAAAGTTCTGGCTCGACTATCCTTGCGACCTGAAGCCCGGCGACAAGGTCGTCTTTATCCTGAACATCCATGGCGCCGGCTCGATCGGCCAGTGGCAACGGCACTACTTCCCGGCCATAGACTACAAGGACAAGTACAAGTTGGTCGTGGCAACGCCGACGGCGGCCACCTCGCCGTCGCGGGTCGCGGGCCAGCCGGGCGTACGCGTCTGGGTCGCTGACGCCGATGATGCTCACCTGCAGAACATCGCGACCGCCGTCTTCGATGCCTTCGGCAAGCAGAACATCAAGTCGTTCTGGTTGGCTGGCCATAGCCAGGGCGGGGCGACTTCGCACCGGATCGTCTGTTCCGATTTCTTCAAGGACAAGGTGGACGGCCTATTGAGCCTCTCCGGCGGCCGCGTCGGCCGCGCTGAAATCAACCCTCGTTTCGGACCGCCGAAGGCCGACGGCTCGCCGCCGGACCCGCGTCCGCCAGGTGCGGGTGGCCTACTAGGCGCGGCCAACACGCCGACCTGCCAGTTCAGCCACATCTTCGAGACGGGCGAGCACGAGATCGTCAGCCTGCCTGCGACATCGCCCTTGGCGGACGAATTCGGATGCGCCGCGCGGGTCGAGGAAAAGGAAATCGCCGACGATCAGCCAGGCTACGTCTGGGACTACGCACGCCAAGGCTATCCGGTCTGGGGGATGAAGGCTCGTCCCGGCAAGGCCAGGGAATGGATCTATCCCAAGTGTAAGGGAGGCCGCGTGGTCGCCGACTTCGAGCGTTTGGACAAAGGCCACACGGAAGGTCTGGAGCCACATGTTACCGAGGCAATCGTAAAGCTGATGGTCTCGGCGCCAGGTGGGAAGTTGCAGCACGCTAGCTGATGGAGGCGAGGCGACGCCGCATGCCTAGCGGCGTTGCCTGCGTCATGGTCTAGTCGCCTCTCGCTTGGGAGAGCTGCGTGACCGACTCCGTTGTGAAGACCCGTACTGCAAAGGCCGCCAAACCGGCGTTCCGCCCATTCATTCCAGCTAGTGTCATCCTGCCGGAATTGACGATTTTTCACCTGATCACCGGCGCGCTGCTTGGCGTGATCTTCGGCGCTTCGTCGCTCTACCTGGTGCTAAAGGTGGGCCTCACCGTCTCGGCCTCCATTCCCGTTGCGGTGATTTCGATCACGCTTTTCCGACTACTGCAGCGCTTCGGAATCGCAAAGGCGTCGATTCTTCAGAACAACATCGTCCAGACAGCGGGGTCGGCTGGGGAGTCCATCGCTTTCGGCCTGGGCGTCACCATGCCCGCGATCATGATCCTCGGCTTCGACATGGAGATCGCCCGGGTGATGCTGGTGGCGATCCTCGGCGGCCTGCTGGGCATCCTGATGATGATCCCGTTGCGCCGCGCCTTGATCGTAGAGCAGCACGGTATCCTCAAATATCCTGAGGGCACGGCGTGCGCTGAGGTGCTGAAAGCCGGCGCCACGCGGGAAGAACATGCCATGGGCCAGGAGGCCAGCCAGGCCCAGACCGAGGCCGAGGTGGCGCGCGGCGCGCGGACCATTGTCGCGGGCTTTGGGCTGGGCCTCGTCTACAAGCTGGCCGAGGGGGCCTTCAAACTCTGGAAGGATACGCCGGAGACAGTCTTTGGCGCGCCACTCGCCAAGGCCTCCTTGGCCGCCGAAATCTCGCCGGAGCTTCTGGGCGTCGGCTACATCATCGGCCCGCGGATCGCTGCAACCATGGCCGCGGGCGGGGTGCTCGCCTACATGGTGCTGATCCCGGCGATCCAATTCTTCGGCTCAGTTGCGACAGGGATCATCCCGCCCGGCAAGACGCTGATCAGCGCTATGTCGCCCGGCGATATCCGCAGCGCTTACATCCTCTATATTGGCGCCGGCGCAGTCACCGCCGGCGGCTTGATTAGCCTCGCCCGAGCGCTGCCGACCATCTGGCGCGGACTACAGGGTGGGCTGGCTGACTTCGGACTGAATCGCGACGCGAAAACTGCTTCGGCTGAGGTCCTTCGGACCGACCGCGACCTTTCCATGAAGTGGGTGGCGTTGGGCATCGTGGTGCTGATCGGTGGGATCCTCATGGCGCACTCGCTGCGCATGAACATCGCTGGCGCTCTATTGATCGTGCTGTTCGGCTTTTTGTTCGTGACGGTTTCGTCGCGACTGACCGGCGAGCTGGGATCGTCTTCGAACCCGATTTCGGGAATGACGGTGGCGACCCTGCTGCTCACCTGCCTGATTTTTCTGGTGCTGGGCTGGACGGGCCCGACCTACTACGTGACGGCCTTGTCCGTGGGCGGCATTGTCTGCATCGCCGCCTCCAACGGCGGGACGACGTCGCAAGACCTGAAGACAGGCTTCCTCGTCGGCGCCACACCGCGCTCACAGCAGTTGGCGATCATGGTCGGTGCGCTTGCCTCTGCGATCGCGCTCGGACCGATCTTGCTGGCGCTGAATCAGGCGGCCACCGTCTATGTGCCCCAGTCAGCGGGCCCCGCCGTTTTGCCGCCCGCCGCAGTCGCCAGTCTCCCGACCGAAGTCTTGAAGGGCTCGCAACACGTTCATGACGGAGGCGTCTACCACGTCTGGCAGAAGGGCGATCCGTCTGGTGGAGCGGCGACCCGCTACCTGATCCGCAACGACGGCACGCTCGCCTATCTCGTCGACCCTGGCATCAATGGCCATGTGAAGGTGCGCCCGGATGGCACCACGGTCACCAAGTTCGATGCACCAAAAGCCACTCTGATGAGCTACATCATCAAGGGCATCCTCAATCAGCAGCTTCCCTGGGCTCTGGTTCTGCTGGGTGTGATGATCGCGGTGGTGCTGGAGATGTGCGCCATCCCGTCGCTTGCTTTCGCGGTCGGAGTCTATCTGCCGATTTCCTCCTCGCTACCGATCTTCATCGGCGGAGCCGTGCGCTGGCTGGTGGACCGGCGCAGCCGCGGTCTGGCGCAGTCCGAAGCTTTGTCCGAAGCCGAGCTCTCGGCAGAGTCCGACCGCAGTCCGGGCGTCCTGATGGCCTCGGGCTATATCGCCGGCGGCGCGATCGCGGGGATTGGGATCGCGTTTTCGGCCGGTGTGCTTGGGAACTTCGACCGCGACATCACAAAGCTGATGGAACACATAAATCCGTTCTTGGGCGGACCCTACGCCGACCTGCTCTCTGTGCTGCCGTTCCTGGGCCTGATGGCGCTGCTCTACCGTGCAGGCGCGGCCAAAAAAATCTAAGGCGTTGGCGTCGCTGGGACGTGGATGACGCTCCAGCGGTCGGCGCGCAAGCGTCGCCATCCTGGCATCTTATCCATGGCGCGAGCGATCGCCGATCCGGGGATTAGAATGGTCCAGCCGATATGGCGTTCGGCCAACACCTTGGACAAGGCAGCCTCATCGGGCTCCAGCAGATGGCTGTAATTCTGCAAAAAGGCGTCACCGTACAAGTCGCCTCTTCCGTCTATGTAGGGTGCGATTTGCTGGCCGATGAGGTAGCCGCCAAAGCTGTAGTCATTCAGCACGTGCGTCGAGGCGATCTGAGGCGGCACGGCCGCAATGGCCGAGACAGGAGCTGTCGGCCCGTCGTGCAGGGTCACAGGCCACGCCAATCGGATTGCGAACAAGGCAATCGCGACAACGCAGGCTGCAAGGCCCACCGGCAGGGCGGTGGCGGGTTTGCGACCGGAGGCCGGCTCGTACTTCTGGCCGTAGGCCCCGGCCAGCGGTTGAGCCAGGATTAGGGCGCCTACAACACCCAACATCTGGGCGTAGCGAGCGTGCTCCAGAGCTAGGTGCAACAGAAGCAACAGCAAGGCGGCACGGACGAGCGACATTCGCACAGGCCTCGTCAGCGCCACGAAGAGGGCCGCCAGTAGTCCAATTTCGAGTGTTCCGATTCTGCCAAAGTCCGCCGGCCCCCATTCGCCGATATTGGCCAGGCTCCTCATTTGTATCTCGTAGAACGGGAAGATGAGGATCTGCACGCCGTGCGGATTGAGCAGCGACATCAGGGTCGCGGCGATCCCAAAGCCGCCCCATCGCACACAAACCTCCAGCCGCTCCGCTGGGTTGGCGTCCAGTAGGGCTTCGAGCGCAAAAGGGCATATCAACGCGAGCCCGAAGAGGAAGCTTCCATGCAGGCTAGTCCAAAGGATCATCAGCGGCAGCATCAGCCAATGCGGGGCGCGGGCTTCTGCTCGAGCGCGGATCAGCTCGGCAGCCCAAACCTCAAGGATCGGCAGCACAAGCATATGGGGTCGAGCAAGTAGGCTGCCGCTCCAGAGCATGAGGCCAAAGACGAGAAGCATGACCCACGGCAAGCCGCTCAACCATCGCCCCAGGTCTCGGGCCAACAACCACGCCGTCAGGCCCGCCGCTGCGGCGGTCAGGATCACCACGCCGCTCAAGCCGGCGAGGTTGAACGCTCCGCCCAGCAGGACCTCCGAAAGCCATTCATAAGTGAACCACGGCGCGCCATGGAATGTGTAGGAGAAGGGGTCAGTCCGAAGCAGCGCGTGCTGGGCGATCATCATCCGCCCAGCAGCAATCTGCCACCAGGTGTCGCCGTCGTTCAGGACCTTGGGCGACATTGCGACCATCGCCGTAAGCAGGGCGGCTGCAGCTGGAAGCAGCCCGTGCAAGGCCGGGTGTGATCTCAAGGCGCTCGAGGTCTCGCTCATGTCAGTCACCCTGGGCGAGGTTGATGAGCTTTAGGTATACGCCGCCGCCGGTCTGGACATTCCTGAAATCCGGCAGATGCTCCGCCCGAAACCGGGAGCACCCAATGAGGTTCGCGTACGCCGGCATCCTGGCCCTAGTGCTTGGGGTCGCGATGGCCCGAGCCGCGCATGCCCAGGCGCCGCCCTTTTCCCGGTCAGTGTCCGGCCGAGCCCCGATCGGGATGAAGTTGGGGGACATGCTGGCCGCCCAAACGCGAGCGCGGCAGGAGAGTGTCACCTACATCGAAGTTCGCGACGCGGTGGATGCCGGCAAGCGTCCCGCGTCCGATCTGGAGACGGCCCGCCAGTCGCTGAAAGCCGCCCAGGTCATCGTCTACGACCAGATCGACGCCTTGAGGAAGTCCAACGTCGTCACGATGGACAAGCTCCGCTACGACGCCGCTCGGCACGTCAGAGAGATGGAGGGCAGGGTTGTGACGGAGGAGAAGGCGCTTGCGTCACTGGACGCCGAGGCGCGTCCAGGGGCGGAAAACCGGCTACGAATGACCCGGGAGGTCCTGGAGAGCTACAGGGATAGCGCGACGCAATCGGCTCGCCTGCGCGCGCTGCCGCCGCGGCCGGAGCTGCCGATCCTTCCACCCGGCCACTGATCGGGACCGGAACCATCGTTGAGCCGCGCGGGGGCCGAATTCGTGGTCCCAACATTGACCGCTTTCTCCATTGCGCAGAGCCTAGCCCGAGCAACACAGGTAATTGGGAAATGTTCAAGGAATTCAAAGATTTTATTGCGCGTGGCAACGTCGTCGATCTGGCAGTCGGCGTCATCATCGGCGCGGCGTTTGGCGCCGTCATCAAAAGCCTTGTCGAGCAAGTGATCATGCCGCCGATCGGTTTGGCGACTGGAGGTCTCGACTTCTCTCAGCTTAAGTACGTCCTGAAGCCCGCCGATGCGGCGGCCAAGTCAGCGGAGGTTGCGATCGGCTACGGCGCCTTCATCAATACCGTGATCAGCTTCGTGATCATCGCCTTCGTGATTTTTCACGTGGTGAAAGCCGTGAACAGCCTGAAGCGCCAAGAAGCTGTCGCGCCTTCCGCGCCGCCGAGCACGAGTGAAATCCTGCTGACCGAGATCCGTGATCTTCTGAAGAAGGGCTAAGCCGCCGCCTCAGCCGCGACGGGCTAGTTGATCACAGCGTCCGCAAACCGCTCCATCTCCTCGTACTGCGGGCTCATTTGCAGCAGCAGGAGGTCGAGACCGGCGGCCTCGTAGGCCGCGATGCGTTCGCGAATTTGTACCGGTGTGCCGACCAGATTAGGCCGCAGGCCGCGGTTGGAAACAGAGTACTCCTGCAGCTTCATCTCGCGCTCGAGCTGGGTGCCCGAGAGCCATTGGTCGTAGTTGCTAAAACCAGGGGCG
>JAYUBY010000521.1:0-12693 GCA_043740635.1 Alphaproteobacteria bacterium | reverse complement strand
AACAGCCCGGCGATCTCCGGCGCGGCCGCGCCCAAGACGGTCTGGGTGCAGGGCAAGCCCAATCCGACCACGCCCTTCATCTCGGTCCCCGGACTGCTGACCGCCGAGTGCGTCCAGAAGAATGGCTTCAGCTATCTGGAAATCCACACCAACGCCGTTCCCGCCGACCCGCGGACTGACACCATCGAGGGTGACGTCGTTCAAGAGGGCAAGATCAACGAGGCCTGGGGCCTTCACCTGATCGACGCCAATCTCGCCATGGGCAATTTGGTCGACGTGGTCGGCGCGGAGTCCAAGGCCTATCTGGCGAAGGCCAAGAAATAGAAATCCGGGGGCCGGGATCGCTCCCGGCCCTCGCTCTCCTGCGGCCTACCCGACCGGACCGCGACGCGACGGTGGCGGCGCTCGCGGCGTCCAGGCGCCCTTTTGCGATCTTGCCGCCTATGGGAAGGACACAATAGCGGCCGAAATCGGCGTCCAGCGCCGCGGCTTCTAACTCCCCGAGATCTTTCGTCCGGCCATAACGCCCAATGCCAGGAAGACGACAAAGGCCAGTACAAACAAGCCGAACAGAATCTTGGCAACGCCCTCCGCCGCACCCGCGACGCCGCCAAAGCCCAGGCCACCCGCGATCAGCGCGACGACGGCGAAGATCAAAGCCCACTTGAGCATTTCACTTACTCCTCGAAACGTCCGCGATTTGCGGGACTGTGGAGTTCAACGAGAGAATTGCCTTGGCGTTCCGTAGGCGTCGATTTTGTGCGCCAAGGAAAACACAGAAAGTGAGTGAAAGGCATCTACATCGCGCCGAAGGCACAGTCGAAACACCGCCCGGCTGCGAACCCTGGCGTGCACTTTTTGTGTTTTCCGTGGGCAACTCCTTGTTCGCCGACGTCACCCTGATCTAAGACGAGCCCAATGGCCAAGAACCCCGAAAGTCCGCTGGAGCCCTTCAAGCGCGCGCTCGTCAACGCGACCCGTTCGTTGGCAGAGTCGCCGGATCTTGAGATCGTCTATTCCGGCGAGGGGCCGCAACTCACTGGCAACAGAGCCGTATTGCCGCACCCGCCGCGCGACCTGACCCCGATCGATGCCGCGCGCATTCGAGGCTTTGCCGACCAGATGGCGCTTCGCATCGCCCACCACGACCCTGTTGCGCATGCCAAAACACGGCCGTCCACGGTGCAGGGCCAGCCGATCTATGACGGCATCGAGCAGGCAAGGCTCGAAGCAATTGGCGCCAATGCCCTGGGCGGTGTGCGCGAGAACCTGAAAGCCGTACACGAGCAGGCCTGGGCCAAGCGTGCGTTCAACCAGATCGAGGCACTGGCAAATCCGCCGCTGGCCGACGTCGTTTCGTTGATGGTCCGCGAGCGTCTGACCGGCGACAAGCCTCCGGCCATGGCCCAGCCGCTGGTCAACCTGTTTCGCGATGAGATCGAGTCCAAGGCCGGTCCGGACCTTGACCGCCTGACCGAGGCGGTTGCCGACCAAAAGGCTTTCGCCCGGATCGCCCGCGCCATCATCCATGACCTGAAGATGGGCGACGATCTCTCTGACGCCCCTGACCAGGCGGACAATGATGAGGACTCTGGCGAGGACGGCGAACCCGAAGCCAGCGACGAAAACGATGAAGGTGATGGCGATGGAAAATCGCCTCAGCAGTCGACGATGGACGATAGCGAAGCGAGCCATAGCGAAAGCGAAGACGCCGATTCCCAGATGATGCAGGCGGAGGATGATCCCGACGCTGACGACAGCGACGAGCCCCCGGACATGGGCGAAGGCGACCAGCCCGCGCGCCCTGACCTGAAGGGCGAAGGCAAGATCGTCACCTACAAGGTCTTCACCACTGCCCACGACGAGATCGTGGCCGCCGAGGAGCTCTGCGACGCCGAAGAGCTGACGCGGCTTCGCGCCTATCTTGACCAGCAGCTGGCGAGCCTATCGAACGTGGTATCGCGCCTGGCAAACCGCCTGCAACGCAAGCTGCTCGCGCAGCAGAACCGCTCGTGGAGCTTCGACCTTGAGGAGGGCATCCTCGACGTGGCGCGACTGACGCGGGTGATCGTCGACCCGACTGCACCGCTCAGCTTCAAGGAAGAACAGGACACCGAATTCCGCGACACCGTGGTCTCGATCCTGATCGACAATTCCGGTTCCATGCGGGGTCGGCCTATCATGGTGGCCGCGGTCTGCGCCGACATCCTGGCCCGCACTCTGGAACGCTGCGGGGTCAAGACAGAAATCCTCGGGTTCACAACACGCGCCTGGAAGGGCGGCTCTTCGCGCGAAGACTGGCTGAAGGCCGGCAAGCCGCCACAGCCGGGACGCCTGAACGACCTACGCCACATCATCTATAAAGCCGCCGACGCCCCTTGGCGGCGCGCGCGGCGCAACCTCGGCCTGATGATGCGCGAGGGGCTGCTCAAAGAGAACATCGACGGCGAAGCCCTGATGTGGGCTCACCAGCGCCTGATTGGCCGGCCGGAGGCACGCCGCATCCTGATGGTGATTTCCGACGGCGCGCCAGTCGACGACTCAACGTTGTCCGTCAACTCCGGCCACTACTTGGAACGCCACCTGCGAGAGGTGATCGAAGAGATCGAAGGCAAAAGCCCGGTGCAGCTGATCGCCATCGGCATTGGCCATGACGTCACCCGCTACTATCGCCGCGCTGTCACCATCGTTGACGTTGAGCAACTGGCCGGCGCCATCACCGACCAATTGGCGGAGCTGTTCGAAGAAGAACCGCGCCGGTTGACCCGCCGCAACGCGGGCCTCCTGCAGCCGCCGCCCAACACCCAAGGGCCGTCCGGCCCGGCAAAGCGGTCGACCTTCAAGGAAATCCGGAGGGCGGTGGCTTGAGGCCGCTCGCCGCAGCGCTGGCCGCCCTTGTGCTGGCCGCGTGCGTTGGGCGGGGCGCAGAGCTGGCCAAAGCGGCGGCGCCGGCCGGACCCGCAATCACTATCAAGGCCGAGCTCTTACCTCTGAATCCGGCGGATTCGAACCAGGACCGGGTTGAAGACTTTTTCTATGCCGGCGGACTGAAGCTCACTTCTGCCCAGACGTCCCGCCTCCACGGGCTTTCCGATCTCGCCGTGCAACCGGACGGCTCGTTGATTTCGGTCGGCGACGAGGGCGACTTGTTGAAAGCCAAGCTCGTTATGGATGCTGCAGGGCGGTCGGCCGGGCTCGCCGACGCCAAGCTCACCGCCCTGACGGGCCTCGACGGCAAGCCGCTGCAGGGCAAGGAAAATCGCGACTCCGAGGGCCTGGCCCTGATGGCCAATGGCGACCTACTCGTTAGCTTCGAGCGCCACGATCGCATCTGGCTCCATCCGGCCAATGGCAGGCCGCCACACGCGATCCCCTCGCCCAACGTGACCTTTCCATAAAACGAAGGCATGGAGACGCTGGCCCCAGATCCCGACAAGGGCGCTGACGCCTATTTGACCGGTGGAGAGACGACAGGGCGCACCTGGACCTGCACCGTGAAGACCGCCTGCGTTGAGGGTGCGAAAGTGCGGCTCGATATGGGCTTTGGCCTGGTGGCGGCCCGACGCTTGCCGCAGGGGCGTACGGCTTGGCTGCTCCGTGCCTTCAATGCGATCAAGATGAGCGTCATCCAATTGAGGATCACAGACGCCGCTGGGCGAACGCTTGATCAGATGGAGTTGCAGCGCCCCCTTACGGTGGACAATTTCGAGGGCCTGGCCGCCGTTCCGGAAAAGGACGGCTGCGTTCGCTTCTACCTGATTTCTGATGATAATTTTTCGGGCTCCCAACGCACGCTCCTGCTGGCGTTCGATTGGAAGCCGCCATCCGGGAGATGACGTGATGAAAACCGACGTTTCCATCGCCATGCCCGAAGGTGACGCCCCCGCCTTTGTCTTCACGCCCGATGGGGGGGAAGGACCCTGGCCTGCAGCGGTCCTGGTCATGGACGCGCCCGCAATCCGGCCGGCGATGTTCGAGATGGGCGAGCGGCTGGCCCAGGCCGGCTATTACGTCCTGCTGCCTGATATGTTTTGGCGCGCCGGCCCCTATCCGCCCCTGGATATCGTCAAAGCCCGCGCCGGCGATCCGGAAATGGGAGCGCTCTTTATGAAGCTGCGCGCCTCGACGGATGTCGCGAAGCAGATGCAGGACATCGGTGGCTGCCTCGACTGGCTCGCCAAGCAGCCGCTGGCCAAGGCCGGCAGTGTCGGGATCACCGGCTACTGTATGGGCGGGGGCATCGCGCTCCGGGCGGCCGGGACCTTCCCCGAGCGGATCGCCGCGGTCGGCTGCTTCCACGGCGGCAACATGGCCACCGACGCAGAGGACAGCCCACATCTGCTGGCGCCCAAGATCTTGGCCAAGGTCCTGGTCGCTGGCGCTGACGAAGATCGCGGCTTCGACGAAGCCCAATGCGTGCGTCTAGCGAGCGGGCTCAAAGACGCTGGCGTCGACGCTGAGGTGTCGATCTGGAAAGGTGCGCGACACGGCTGGGTGCCTACCGACATGCCGGTCTACAACCCCGACGCCGCCGAGCGGCACTGGAGGGAACTAGTTGCCCTCTTCGACGGAGTTTTGAAGTAGCGATGGCCGAGACGTTGCGCCAAGCCTCCTGCAGCTGCGGTCAGCTTGGCTATCTGTCCTCGGCGAGCCTCGCTTGGTCGGCGTCTGCCATTGCTTGGCATGCCAGCGCCGTACGGGCAGCGCGTTCGGCGCGCGATAAGCTGGCGGAGTTGCCGCGACACCTTCAGAATTCGCTCTGACAGCTAAAAGAAAAGGCCGCTGTTTCCAGCGGCCTCTTCTGAACGACACTCAGTTCCACACGATCAGGCGGCGGCTTGCTCGGAAAGCTTGGCTTTCAGCTGGCGTTTAATCTTCTGAGCCTTGGGCGACAGCTCATCGTCGCTGGCCTTCAGCAGGAAGGCGTCCAGCCCGCCGCGGAAATCCAGCGTACGCAGCGCCGCGTTGGTGATGCGCAGGCGATAGGACTGACCCAGCGCATCGGACTGAAGTGTGGCGGGAGACAAAGCGGGCAGGAAGCGGCGCTTTGTCTTGATGTTCGAGTGGCTCACGTTATGGCCGACCATCGGGCCGACACCGGTGAGTTCGCAACGACGCGACATGGGACGAAAACCTTCGCGAGAATCGGAACGCGGCGGACGGGGTCCGCGCGAGAGCGGGCGATATAGAGGAAGGCCGGGCTCCACGTCAAGGTAAGGCAGGCGATCAACCGCCGATGCGACGAAGTTTCCTGCATGACGCTGGTGGTGGGCGTGCGTCCTTATACAATATCTTGGGTGGAAAGCGGCGGAGGCGTTTGCGGTGACCCGGCTGGCCTTGGTGATGATCGCCAAAGATGAGGCGGGCTCAATCGGCCGAGCCCTTAGGAGCGCCCGTCCGCACGTCCATAGGATGATCGTGCTCGACACCGGCTCGGCTGACGCAACCTGTGAGATCGCCCGAGCCGAAGGCGCTGAGGTCCATCAGTTCGTCTGGATCGATGACTTCGCTATCGCTCGAAACGCGGCCCTGTCTCACTCCGACGCCGATTGGAACTTGGTGCTCGATGCCGATGAATGGATTGAGGCTGGCGCCGAGGCGCTCGGACCGCAAATCCTGCCGCCTGGCGACGGTGGATTTTTGGGCGAGGTTCGGATTGAAAACCTCATGGACCAAGCCGGCGCCGAGGGATTGGCTCAATCCTGGATCGCTAGGGTCCTGCCGCGCGGTGTGCTCTACGCGGGGCGCATCCACGAACAGCCTTCTAGCGATATGCCCCGCAGGCGCTTGCCGCTGAGCCTCCGCCACGACGGCTACACAACCAAGAACTTGGCCCGCAAAGGCGCGCGCAACGAGACGCTGCTGATGCGCGAGCTGCAGGACGCGCCGGAAGACGCCTATCTATGGTTTCAGCTCGCCAAAGAGCACCAGTCGCGCGACCGAGCCCAACATGCAGTCATATGTTTCACAGAAGCGCTTCGCCTCGCCCCCGCCAACGCCGCCTATCGCCATGCGCTTGTCGTGCGCGCGCTCATTGCGCTGAAAGCCAGCGGACAGCTCGCCGACGCCCTCGCGCTTGCCGACGCAGAGGTTGTGCATTGGCGCAATTCGCCGGACTTCTACTTCGTGATCGGCGACCTCTACCTTGAAGCAGCGAGCCAGGAACCTGATCGGGCGCTGGACCACTTCCTGCCTGTGGCCGAGTCCGCGTGGAAGCAATGCCTGGAGATCGGTGAGCGACCCGATCTCGACGGTGCGGTCGCTGGGCGTGGCGGGTTCATGGCCGCGCACAATCTGTCGATCTTCTACGAAACCCTCGGCCGCGAGGGGGAAGCCGCCGAATATGCCGCCCTAGCCAACCGGCTTCGCAACTGACCTCCGACTTGTGCCTGAAGGCCCTTAAGATACAATATGTTGCGGTGAACAAACACCGAATCAAGCGAGGTCGCTGATTCGGTCCTGATTCGTTGCGGCCGCGTTCCTACGATTCACCGTCGCCATTTCACCCCACAAATAGCGTTTGTCGACCGTTGAGTCTGAACCGTCGATCTGTTAATAACTTACTGGTCAGTTATTAGGCAAAGGGCGAGATGCTTCATCCTGGCGAGCCGAAATTCCGCCGGCGAAAGGCCGACCGGCCGGGCGAGATCGTTGACGCTGCAATGGCGGTCTTCGCGGAGCGCGGCTTCGCTGCCGCCAAGCTCGAGGACATCGCGCGCCGAGCAGAAGTCTCAAAGGGCGCGCTCTACCTCTACTTCGAGACCAAGGAAGATATCTTCCGAGCCGTAGTCGACCAGGCCATCGCACCAAACATGCAGGTCATGCGAGCCATGGTCGCCTCACACCCCGGACCGTTGGCCGACCTCCTGCGACTGCTTGCTGAGCGGATCGGCGTCCTCATGGAAACCTTGCCGATCGGCGGAGTGGTCAAGATGGTCATCGCTGAAGCGGGAAACTTCCCGGAGCTGGCCCGCGTTTGGTACGACGATCTAGTGGCTCAAATTCTAGGCGCGCTCACCGACGCAATCTGTGCCGCTCAAAACCGCAGCGAGATCCGCCCCGGTGATCCACGCGCTTACGCGCTTGAGATCATTGCACCGATGCTCGTCGCCCTAATTTGGCGTGAGACCTTTGTGCCGGTGGGCGCGGCGCCCTTTGACTTGCCAGCCCTCGCCCAGCAGCACATCGAGACGATGATCGAGGGCCTGAAACTGCGGGAGGCGCAATCATGACGCGTCAACGCCTGCTGGTCGGCGCACTTCTGCTGGTCGCCATCGCTGTGATCGCCGCCTTGCTGATCATTCCACCTCTCAGACGCCCGATCACGCTCTCAGGCTACATCGAAGGCGAGCCGCTCTACCTGGCGGCGCCAGTCGCCGGAACGGTGAAGGCTATGTACGTAGTCCGGGGGCAGGACGTGGCGAGCGGCGCCCGTCTGTTCGTGGTCGACCCGCAGCAACCGTTGTCCGCGCGCGATCAGGCCGCCGCCGAAGTCGCCGCAGCCCAAGCCCAGGCGGTCGACGCCCGCAAGGGACAACGGCCGATGGAGTTGGCGGTCCTCGACGCAAACATCGCCGCCGCCCAGGCCAAGGCTCGCGACGCCGAAGCTGCGCTGCGGCGCGTCTCGACCCTCGCAGCAAAGGGTTATGAGTCCCAGGCCGCACTCGACGACGTCAAGGCGAACGCCCAAACCGCCGACGCCGAGGTGAAGGCAGCCCAGAAACAGCGGGGTGCAGCAACCTTGGGCAGCCGCGAGGATCTGGTCCGCGCCGCCGAAGCTCGGGTGAGCGAGGCGCAGGCCGGGCTTACCGGAGCCGCCGCCCGGCTGTCAGACGTCGCGCCAGCTGCACCTTCTGCGGCCCGCGTGGAGGACGTCTTCTTCCAGCAGGGTGAATGGGCGCCGGCCAACCAGCCGATCCTCTCCTTGCTGCCGGACGAACGGATCAAAGTCCGGTTTTTCGTTCCCGAAGCCGCTCTTTCCGCCTATCGCGTGGGTGAGATGGTGCGCTTCAGCTGCGACGGATGCGCCAAAGGCATGACGGCCAGGATCGCGTACATCTCACCGCGCCCGGAGTTTACCCCGCCGGTGATCTACAGCCGCGAGGCCCGTGACCGGCTAGTCTATCTGATCGAAGCCCTGCCCTCGAGCCGCCTCAACCCAGGTCAGCCGGTTGATGTGGAACCCCTCAAGTGACAATCGCCCCTGATCAATTGGCGATCGACGTGGCCGGGCTGAACAAGAGCTTTGGCGGCAAGCGCGTCGTGCAAGACCTCTCTATCCAGGTCAAAGAGGGGCGGATATGCGGCTTCCTGGGCCCCAACGGTTCAGGCAAGACCACCACGCTGCGGATGCTCTGCGGGCTGCTGACACCGGACTCGGGCACAGGAACCTGCCTGGGCTTCGACATCATCCGCCAAGCCGATGAAATCAAGCTGAAGACCGGCTACATGACCCAGCGGTTTTCGCTTTACGAGGATCTGAGCCTCGCCGAGAACCTGCAGTTCACAGCCCGCGTCTATGGCCTCAAGCGGCAGGCCGAGCGAGTGGATCAGGCGTTGGAGCGGTTAGGGCTCGCATCGCGCCGCAACCAACTGGCGGGCTCGCTCTCCGGCGGATGGAAGCAGCGCCTGGCACTCGCCTCGGCGACCCTACACGAACCGAAGCTGCTGCTGCTTGACGAGCCCACCGCAGGCGTCGACCCGAAGGCCAGGCGGGACTTCTGGGACGAGATTCATGAGCTTGCGGCCCGGGGTCTGACCGTCCTGGTTTCCACCCATTACATGGACGAGGCCGAGCGTTGTCACGAGATCGCCTACATCAGTTACGGCAAGCTGATCGCCCGCGGGACAGCGGCCGACGTGGTCGAAGACGCGCACCTGGTCACCTTCCATGGCGAGGGCCCGGACGTGGATCGGCTTGCCCATGAACTCCAGGGCGAACCCGGTGTGGAAACCGTCGCGCCGTTCGGGGCCGCCGTGCATGTCAGCGGCGGCGACCGCCGCGCGCTGGAGGCCGCCATCGCGCCATGGCGCAAGGCTCCTTACCGTTGGCGCGAAGTCGAGCCGACGCTGGAGGACGTGTTCATCAAGCTGATGGGCCAGGCCGAAGATAATTATGCATGACCCTGCGTCGCCAAGGCCTCGCGCGACGCGTCCTTCGAAGCTCCGTTAGAAGCAAAGAAGTATGAAGGGATTCTCGAAGGGCCGCGTCGCTGCGGTGATGATCAAGGAATTCAAGCAACTCACTCGAGACCGGCTGACATACGCCATGATTTTGCTCCTGCCGGTCGTTCAGCTCTTGTTGTTCGGCTACGCCATCAATACCGAGCCGAGACACCTGCCGACGGCGGTGCTGGTGCAGGAAGACAGCGTCCTCGCCCGCTCGATCGTCAGCGGATTGACCCACAGCGCCTATTTCGACCTGAACGCCCAGGCGCGGTCACCCGCCGAGCTCGACGAGATGATCCGTCAGGGCCGCGTGCAGTTCGCGGTGACGATCCCCGGTGACTTCACGCGGCGGGTCGCGCGCGGCGATCACGCCCAGGTGCTGGTTGAGGCCGACGCCACTGACCCGTCCGCAACCGGCGGGGCGGTAGCCGCCCTGGCGGCCCTGCCGACCCAGGCGCTGATCCATGATGTGAAAGGAGCGCTCCAACCGCGCGGCCAGGGCGCTCCGCCCTTCGATGTGATCGTTCACGCTCGTTACAATCCCGAGGCCATCACCGCCTACAACATCGTGCCGGGTCTCCTCGGCGTGATCCTGTCCATGACACTCGTCATGATGACTGCCCTGAGCGTGACCCGCGAAACCGAACGCGGCACGATGGAAAGCCTGCTCGCTACCCCGGTCCAACCGCTGGAAGTGATGGCCGGAAAGCTCGCGCCCTATGTAGCCATCGGAATCGTCCAGACCGTGATCATTCTCGTCCTGGCGCGCTTCCTGTTTGGCGTGCCGATGGAGGGCGGCTGGAGCGGGCTATCGGTCGGCGTCGGCCTCTTCATCGTCGGCTCGCTCGCCTTGGGGTTTCTCATCTCAACCGTCGCGCGATCGCAATTGCAGGCCATGCAGATGAGCGTCTTCTACATCTTCCCCTCGATCCTGCTGTCTGGGTTCATGTTTCCGTTCCGCGGCATGCCAACCTGGGCACAGTTGATCGGCGAGGCGATCCCAGTGACCCACTTCCTGCGCGTGGTTAGAGGCGCGTTGCTGAAGGGCCAATTCCTTAGCGACATGTGGCGCGAGCTGCTCGCCCTCCTGGCGTTCGTCTGCGTCGTGACGGCGCTCGCCATGGCCCGCTATCGGCGCACCCTGGACTGACTTAAGGATCGCCAATGTTTGGGATCCTGTGCGCCACCGTTGAAGAAATCGCCGCTCTGCGGGCGCGGCTGGACGTCGAACCCGAACCCGAGATCCATGGCCCAACGCGCGCTTGGCGAGGTCGCCATGCAGGCGCGCCGCTTGTGTTGGCTCAGGCCGGCATCGGGAAGGTAAACGCCGCCGCGGCCGCAACACTGTTACTCAGCCTATTTGACGTCACAGCCCTGATCTTCTGCGGCGTTGCCGGTGGACTCGATCCGGAGTTGCCGGTGGGCGCAGTACTGCTGGCCGACCGGTTGGCGATCCACGATTATGGCGTGATGGCGGGCGGGCGATTGACCTCGACCAAATCCGGCTTGGCGCCGTTGGGCGCACCGGAGCTCGCGGCGCTGTCGCCGGTTCCGCCAAAGGTTCGGGTTACGCTTGTACACCTGGCCGAAATCCTACGAAGCCAGATCGAGGCACCCGTGCGGCTAGGCGGGATCGTCACCGCCGACTACTTCCTCAACTGCGCAGACACGCGGAGCGACCTGCATGCTCGGTTCGGCGCCCACGCGATCGACATGGAGTCGGGTGCCGTCAGCCAAGTCGCCGAAGCCTGGGGCGTGCCCCTCTATGTCATCCGCACACTGTCCGACCTCGCCGGCGAGGAAAGCCACCTCACCTACCCACAAATGGCCCAGATGGCGGCGCACAACTCAGCCCTTTGTGTCCTGGATCTTTTGACGATCCTCGGTGGTGTCGACGTCGAGGCTGGCGCTCCCTAAGGTCCGTCACTCGAGTTTGTTGCGGGACACCTACCTCCATGACCGACACCTCAGCGATCGCCGCCGAACTTCGACGGCTGTTGCCACGCGCCCACGCACCTTATTCGGGCGTCCACGTCGCGGTCGCCGTCGAGGGAACCGATGGGCGGCTGCACTACGGGGTCAACGTCGAGAACGCCGCCTACCCGCAAGGCGTCTGCGCCGAAGCGAGCGCCATCGGGGCTGCCGTAACCCAAGGGACAGCTGAGCTCGCGCGGGTCTATTTAGCCTCTTCGATGCCGGGTCTGGTGTGGCCCTGCGGCGGTTGCCGACAGAAGATTTTGGAACTGGCACGCGCCGGGTGCGAGGTCGTCACCTTCGGCGCCGATGGTGAGGTGGGGCGCCAGACCATTGAACAGCTTCTGCCACTTGGCTTCCGACTTGAGCCCGGAGCTGCCCACGGCGCTTAGCCGCACTTGCCCGACTCTCTCGGCGCCCCCAAGTTCAAAATATGAGCGATCGCTCCACAGGCGTGGCCCCTCCTAGGCTAGTGGCGGTGCTGGGTCCGACCAACACCGGAAAGACCCACCTCGCGGTCGAGCGGATGCTTGGCCACGCTTCGGGCATGATCGGCCTGCCGCTCAGGCTTCTGGCCCGCGAGATCTACGACCGCATAGTCAAGCTACGAGGGTCCCGGGCGGTGGCCTTGATCACTGGCGAAGAGAAGATCGTCCCGCCCAGACCGCACTACTTCGTCTGCACGGTCGAGGCCATGCCGTTGTCGTGTGAGGTCGAGTTCCTGGCGGTTGATGAAATCCAGCTCTGCGCCGATCCAGAGCGCGGACATGTCTTCACTCACCGCCTACTGCATGCCCGCGGCACGGCCGAGACGATGCTTTTGGGTGCGGGGACTATGGCCCCGCTGGTCCGCCGCCTGCTGCCCCACGCCGAGATCGTCACGCGCGAGCGGTTCAGCGCGCTGGCCTACGCCGGCCCTAAGAAGCTCACTCGATTGCCACGCCGCTCAGCCATCGTCGCCTTCAGCGCCGATCAAGTGTACGCGATCGCCGAATTGATCCGCCGTCAGCGCGGCGGGGCCGCTGTGGTGATGGGCTCGCTGTCGCCCCGCACCCGAAACGCCCAGGTCGCGCTTTACCAATCCGGCGAGGTTGATTTCCTCGTGGCCACAGACGCCATCGGCATGGGCCTGAACATGGACGTCGACCATGTAGCCTTCGCGGGCCTCAGGAAGTTCGATGGCAAGCACTCCCGTTGGCTCTATCCGCAGGAGGTCGGCCAGATCGCCGGCCGCGCTGGGCGCTATCAGCGCGACGGGACCTTTGGCGTTACCGGGGAGGCCGAAGACATGGACGATGATCTCGTCCGCGCCGTCGAAGAGCACCACTTCGAGCCGGTGACTGGCGCGGAGTGGCGAAATTCCAAGCTCGACTTCGGGAACCTCGCCAACCTGCTGAAGTCGCTTGCCAAGACGCCCGACCGCGAGGGGTTGAAACTCTCGGCGGAGGCGCTCGACGAAACCACGCTGCGACACCTCGCGCAGGACCCGCAAGTCGGCGATCGCGCCCGCGGGCGCGCTGCGATCGAGAGATTGTGGGAATGCTGCCAGAC
>JAYUBY010000520.1:0-27654 GCA_043740635.1 Alphaproteobacteria bacterium | reverse complement strand
CTTTTCGGCGCGCCAGCCACTGCTCGCGGGTCTGGCCCCAGGTCTCAACGATCGTTTCTTCGTATGGAGCCGGCATCTTCGCGGGCCCCCAGAGGGTTGAGCTCAGTCGCTTGGCGACCGCCTGGGATGCAGCGTTCCCCGGCTCGATCGTGTGAATCGCCTCGGTCCAACCCAGGACGTCAAAAACATAGTCCATGCAAGCCGTCGCGCCCTCGGTCGCATACCCACGGCCCCACGACTCGCGCGCCAGTCCCCAGCCAACCTCCGTGCCCGGCCAATCCTCTGGCTGCCAGGGGCCGAGACGCCCGACCCATCGGCTGGTGGACTTTTCGATCACCGAGAACATGCCGAAACCGCGGATCGTCCAGGAGCCGACCACGGTGCAGAGGCCACGCCAAGCGACGGAGCGGGCCTGGGCGCCGCCCAGAAAGCGCATGGTTTCTTCGTCCGACACGAATTCCACCCACGCCTCGAAGTCCTCGGCGGCCGGCGCGCGCAAGATCAGGCGCTCCGTTTCAAGAATTGGCGCTAGCGTAACTGGCATATTTCAGGCTCATATGAACACGGGGAGAGTTCGAAACGGAGCGTCAGCTTAGCCGTGGGCGCGGCAGGTCGACCAGCGTTTCGTACTTCGAGGGATCCGCTTAGGGGCTGGATCCTAGATGAAACGTGACAAAAGATCAGATGACCTAAATCTCGCTGACGCGAAGCTGGGTGAGCCGAATAACAGCGAACCGGGGCTGGATATCAGCATGCCGCGGCCCGACCGGCGAGCGGGCCTGACGCCGCGCCACATCCTGTTCGCCGGGGTCGCCGGTGCCTGCGTCCTCGGGGTCGGCTTGGGCCTTTGGGCCCGGCCCGCCCTGAGCGAGCGGCAAGCCGCCGCGCCACTCAAGTCTACAGCGCGCCCCCGAAAGTTGGAGATCGTTGTCGACAATCATCCCGCCCCGATCGGCGCGCCCATTGATGTGCTACCACACGGTACGGCATCGCGTTCGGGGCTGCTGCCGGCGTTCCCGTCCGAGCTAACACAATCTGCCACGATGACCACGCCGCGGGATTTGACGCCTCTTCGGACGGTCGCTCACCCCGCGCCGCAGACGCCCAAGCTCGTCGTGAAACCTAAACTGGCGCCAGTGATCGTTGCGGCGGTGAGCGCGCCCAGACCCGTGGCGGCGAAGACTAAACCGCGAGCACCCGCCCGTATTCGGCTCGCCAAAGCTGAGCCGCCCCCGAAGCCTGAGCACAAGGCCGACGTGGCCCGGGAGGCGGCCGCCAAGGCGCAAGCTCATCGGATCGAGCTCGCGCAGGCCGTCAAGACCGCTAAGGACGAAAGGCTCGAGAAGGTGAAGCTTGCGAAAGCCGCTCGCCAGCGCCAGATCGCACTGGCGAAGGCCGAGGCCAAGGGTCGAGCCGAGGCGCTCAAGGAAGCCAAGGTCCAAGCCCTCGCCGAAGCACGAGAGGACGAACACAAACGCCAGCGGCTGGCCGCCCTGGCTCACGCCTTCAAGCGGGCGCTCCCCCATCTCGCCACGCCGCACGCGGCGTCGGTCGAACTCGCCAAGCTGGAGCGCAAAGGTGGGCGTAAGCCGCATCAGGCGCCGAAACTTCAACGGGCCTCACTCAAGACCCACAGGCCACCCGCTTTGCCGCCGCCGCCGGTACGGACCCATGCCGTTCCATTCGCGCCGCTGCAACACAGCTCCGGTCTGATGAGGGTCTCTGCGCCGCGCTGCGCCAGTCACGATCCAGGCGAAGCCCTGGTCTGCGCCGATCCGAGCCTGGGGGCCGCCGACCGGCAGCTCACTCGCGCTTATCAGAGCGCGCGCGCCGCCGGTGTTCCCGACATGCAACTTCGCCAACAGCAGCAGCGATGGCTTTCGGCGCGCACCTCAGCGGCGCGTGAGGCGCCCTGGGCTGTGCACGACGTCTACATGGCGCGCATCGCGGAGCTGAACGGTCTGGCCCGCGAAGCCCACGGTGACGGATATTGAGACTTAGGCCAGCATGTCCTTGACGGTGTCGCGCTCGCCGACCAGCTCGTCGTTGGTAAGTGCGATCTTCGACTTGGCGAAGTCGTCCATCTCGTAGCTAGCGATCACCTCGTGGCCGGCGGCGGTGGTCTTCACCGGCATTCCGGCCCAGACGCCGTCGGCGAAACCGTAGCGGCCTTGGCTTTCCACGGCGACCGAGTGGACCTTGCCCACGGTGGTCAGGTCGCGCACGTGATCAATCAGGGCATTTGCCGCCGAAGCCGCCGAGCTCACACCCCGAGCTTCGATGATCGCCGCCCCCCGCTTGCCGACGGCCGGCAGGAAGTCGTTTTTCAGCCAGGCTTCGTCGCCGATGACCTCGGCGGCGGCCTTGCCGTTGATCTTGGCGTGAGTGAAGTCGGCGAACATCGTCGGTGAATGGTTGCCGTAGATGAAGAGGTCGCTGACTGCGTCGATGCTGACGCCAGCCTTCTGAGCCAGTTGGGCGCGCCCGCGGTTTTCGTCCAGGCGCACCATGGCGGTGAAGCGGTCCTTCGGAAGGCGCTTAGCCTGGGAGGCCGCGATCATCACGTTGGTGTTGCAGGGGTTGCCAACTACTGCGATGCGGCAGTCGTCCGCAGCGACCCGGTCAATGGACTGGCCCTGGGCGATGAAGATCTTGCCATTGTCCTTTAGGAGGTCGGCGCGCTCCATCCCCGGGCCGCGCGGCTTGGAGCCGACGAGCAGCACCCAATTTACATCCTTGAACGCCACGTCCGCTTCGCCGGTGAGAACCATGCTTTGCAGCAAGGGGAAGGCGCAGTCGTCGAGTTCCATCGCGACGCCCTTCAGCGCCTTCTGCGGGCCTTCGACGGGAATTTCCAGGAGCTGGAGGATCAGAGGCTGGTCCGACCCGAACATATGACCCGAAGCAATTCGGAACAGCAGCGCGTAGCCGATGTTGCCCGCGGCGCCGGTGACCGCCACGCGGATCGGTGTCTTTGCCATGCTTCTGCTCCTGTAGCTGTTGCGGCGGGTCCGTAGCCCACGGCGCAGCGAGCCGCAATGCTGCGGTGCGGGAAAACGAAGTTGGCGGATATGCCCGCCCCGTGCTCAGCTTGGCCATGTTCGAGATCGATCCAGCTTTTCTGGCGACGTCCGAGGCCCTGGGCGATCTGGCGTTGAGCCATGTGCGCCTGCAGGATGACGCGCGCTTCCCCTGGATCGTGCTGATCCCGCGCCGTGAGCTCGCGACTGAGCTTGAGAACCTCGCAGCGGGCGAGCGCGACGTCCTGATGGAGGAGGTCCTGCGGGCCGGGGACGCTGTCCGCGCCATCTCGAATGCGCTGGGGAGGCCGGCGACAAAGCTGAACGTAGCCCAGCTCGGCAACGTCACGCCGCAACTTCATGTCCATGTGATTGCGCGCCGCACGGACGACGCGGCATGGCCCGCGCCCGTCTGGGGTGTGGGCAAGGCTGAAGCCTATCGATCTGACGCGATGGCGGCCGCGATGGCGGCGGCCCGTACGGCGCTTGGTGTTTAGGGACCCGTCCGGCGCAGGGTCACTGGCCGCCGGTTGACGCCCTCGACGAGTTCACCGGTCCAAAGGCCGCCAGCGCTGTCGTGCAGCGTCGCGACGGTTGTCGGCGCCTCGGGTGTCGGCGTGAAACGCAGGATCAGCTCGGCGCCTTGACGCTGCACGTCATCGACCAGGCCGGACGAGTTCAGCGCACCTTTGCGGCGAATGTCCCGCCAGACGCCCTCCAGCCGATCCCGCCGATCCACGAGCTGCAGGGCGTAGAGATCCTTTCCGTCGGCACTCAGCATCCAGCCGCCATCCAGCGGGCCCTGGAAACTCTCCGCCGACGAAAACGATGAGCGAATACGGGTGTCATAGGCCAGGTCCCGAGGCGTCGGGGGCCCATCTGGCGTCTTGCCGACCTCGTCTATGTGCACCGGAGCATCGAGCTGCGAGCGCAGCGCCGGTATGTAGACACGAGGCTGCACAGTTGAGTTCAGGAGGCCGGGCTCAATCTCCGGGCCGGAGCGTGGCTGGCCGGCGGTGTCGGGTTCGTCCTCATCCTTCGAGAGGGGGACGTTGCGGTCGAGGATATCGGCAATCGCGTCGCGGGGCGTCGGTGAGGCGGGCGGGGGCGTGTCCGGGGCAGGCTGGGCCGCGGCCGGAAGGGCCGTGGCCATCAACAGTAGGGACAGGACGCAGATTCGCATCAACCCCTCAGACCTCATGCGCCGCAATGGCCTCAGCCACAGCGATCAGTCGCCGCGCCTGTGCCAGATGCAGCCGCTCCACCATACGTCCCTCGACCTTGAGAACTCCTTTCTCCGCGTTTTCCGGCGAATCGAAGGCTTCCACTACGGTCCGGGCCCAGGCGACTGCCTCAGACTCTGGCGAAAAGGCGCGGTTGGCGACCTCAAGGTGCGTGGGGTGAATTAAGCTCTTTCCGTCAAACCCGAGGTCCGATCCCTGCGCACATTCCCGCGCCAGTCCTTCGAGGTCGGGGATATCGTTGTAGACGCCGTCGACGATAGGAAGGTCATAGGCGCGGGCGGCTATCACGCTCATGGCCAGGGCCGGCAGAAGGGGGCCACGGTCTGCGCCCAGCCGGCATCGCATTTCTTTCACGAGGTCGTTGGTCCCGATCACCCAGCAGCCAACGCCCTCACCTGCCGAGGCGCGACCGAGGGCGTCCAGGCTCAGCACGGCCTGGCATGTCTCGATCATCGCCCAAATCGGGGTCGAGGGGCCCAGAACCTTGCGGTAGGCAACCAGATCGACAGACGAACTCGCCTTGGGGACCAGCACGGCGTCGGGTGCGACCTCAGCGGCGGCGGCCAGGTCGTCCGCGCCCCATGGCGTGTCGAGGCCATTGACCCTGACGACAAGCTCGCGCAAACCGAATTCACCAAGCCGCGCAGCTTCACATGCCAAAGCGCGCGCCGCGATCTTAGTCTCAGGCGCAACAGAGTCCTCGAGGTCGAGCACCACCACGTCGCACGGCAGCGTTCGCGCCTTCTCGATGGCGCGTGCATTTGAGCCGGGCAGATAGAGCACGCTGCGCCGAGGTCTTGCATCACGGGTTTTGGAATGGGCGGCAATCGCCATTTGCGCTCCTTCGCGCATGGATATCCACCAGTCTTAGCGTTTAGGGTGGGGACATGACCACACGCTACGATCCGGAAGCGCGCAACGTGCTGGGCGGGGAGCTGAAACCCTGCTCCGTTGATCCGGTCACCGGCTTCTTCCGCAACGGCTGCTGCGAGACCAGCCACGAGGATGTCGGCCTCCATACGGTTTGCGCTGTGATGACCGCCGAGTTTCTGGCCTTCAGCCGCGCTGCGGGCAACGATCTGTCGACGCCGGTCTTGGAGGCAGGCTTCCCAGGCCTCAAACCCGGAGACCGTTGGTGCCTCTGTGCGCCGCGCTGGAAGGAAGCCTTAGACGCCGGCGCTGCACCCCAGTTGGTGCTCGATGCAACCCACGAGGAGACGCTGGCGATCGTGCCTCTGGGCGTGCTCAAGGACTACGCTGTCGAAGCGTAGGCCTTACCTAGCGCAAAGCGGCGGGCCGGCGATCATACCAGCGGATACTCCGCCTCCAGGCGGTAGTGCGCCTGCTCGCTGCCCAGAAAGCTTGAATAGAGGCCAAAGCTGGTAATCCGGATCGGCGGAGACTTGAGCAGGTTGTTCGCCTGGACCCAGGCGGCCACTTCCGTTGGGACGGGATGGCGCAGGTAGGCCAGCGTCAGATGCGGGCGGTAGTGACGGGTGTCTGGCTTCAGGCCGGCGCGGCGCGCGGCGCTCTCGCAGGCCTTTGCCAGACGGCGCAACGGCTCGCTCTCCGCGACGCCAGCCCATAAGGCATGGATGTCTGGTCCTTCTCCGAAGGCGCCAACGCCGGATAGCTCAATGTCAAAAGCCTGGCCTCGCAGGGTGGTCAACTCCGCGTCGAGGTCACGGGCGAAGTCCTCCCGAATGTCGCCGAAGAACCGCAAGGTGACATGCAACGCGTCCAGCGGACGCCATCTCGCGCCTTCGACACCAGTCTGGCGGCGGGCGAGCGCGACGCCGATATCGTCGGGAATCGGCAAGGCGGCGAAGAGCCGGATCATATCCCTACCTAAACCCGGCGAGCGGCGGCTGCAAAACCTTGCCAACCCTTAACAATGCCTAGCGCAACAAGGCCTTGCTTCCGCCGCAAGCGGGCCCGATATTTAGGGTGCGTCCAACTGGGACGTTCAGATCAAGGGTTTTGCTCAAATGAGCGACTTCAACCGCGGCTACGCGCGCACGGCCTCTGCAGACCGCGCCGATATGTCGGTTGATGTGGGCCTCCGCAATTTCATGCTCGGGGTCTACAACAAGATGGCCTTGGGCCTTGTGGCCTCCGCCGGCCTGGCCTGGCTAACCAGCCAGTATGCTCCCGTGCGCGACTTGATGTTCAGCGTGCAGGGAAACCGCATCGCCTACACTCCGATCGGCATGATCGTGGCGTTCGCCCCGCTGGCGGTGATCCTTTTCAGCGCCTTCGTGATGAAGAACGCCACGCCACGCTCCTCGGGGATTGTCTATTGGCTGATCGTCAGCCTGATGGGCGCAGGCATGGGCGTTTTGGGCCTCGTCTACACCGGCACCTCGATCGCAACGACCTTCCTGATCACCGCCACTGCGTTCGGTGCATTGTCGCTGGTCGGCTACACGACGAAGAAGGACCTCACGGCCTTCGGCAGCTTCCTGATCATGGGTCTGTGGGGCCTGATCATCGCCTCGCTGGTAAATATGTTCCTGCAGTCGTCGATGATGTCCTTCATCGTGAGCCTGGTCGGCGTCGGAATCTTCGCAGGCCTCACCGCCTACGACACCCAGAAGCTGAAGATGCAGTACTACCAGCTGGGCGGCGACGAAGCCGCTTTGGGGGTCGCCACCAATTACGGTGCGCTCAACCTCTACCTGGATTTCGTGAACCTGTTCATGCTGTTGTTGCGGCTCACCGGCAGTCGCCGCTAAGGCTGGGCCTCACGGTCGAAATGATGAAGCCCCAGGGGGAAACCTCCGGGGCTTTTTCATTGGGTCATTCAACGACCTTGAACCTGCCTCGGTCGAAGTACCGCAGGACCTTCTCGAGATCGTGGCCGCGCCGCAGGACCATATCTCCCTGGCCTAGCACAGCCCAGGCACCTTGCCGGCGGGCCAGCGCCGGACGTTTCTCGATTCGATAGAGGGGCGCCTCTGATGCACGCTTGAAGACTGAGAACACCGCTGATTCGCTCAGACCATCGATGGCGTAGTCGCGCCACTCCCCGGCCGAGACCATTCTTCCATAGAGGGAAAACAGGCGGATAAGCTCGCGTCGCTCGAAGAAGACGGTCACCTGACGTGGCGACGCCTGAGACGTTTCGAAGGCCATTAACAAGCAATCTAAACCCGAATCACCATCGCGAGCCAGAGGCGCGTTAGCGGGCGCTGAAACGGTCTCGCCGCGAAATGACCTTATTCCCGACCCGCGAGCGCCTGATGGATGCACGATGTTGTCAGCGTCGGTTGGTCAGAGACGGCGGTCCGGATCCTGAACAGCCCCCCCAGCCCCCCTGGATCGGCGGACTGACCAATCGGCGCTTTACCCTCCTGAAATCGAAACCCCCGCGGTGCTTTTGTGCATTCGCGGGGGCTTTCGTTTCTGTCGGTAGCGATTCAAAGGTCAGGCCTTGGGCTCGCCCGCGCCGATCACACGGCCACCGTGGCCGACTTGAACCAAGACCAGGGTCTTTAGTCCCTCCTCTGAAGCCGCTGGCAGTCGGAAGGCCGTGGGCTTGCCGCGCCAGGCGCCGAGGCGGAGGAGTTCGCGTACGACATTTTTCTCGGGGATCGTCTGGCCTTTGTTGTCACCGGACTTTACGGCGACATCCTGCTCGCGCGGGTCATAGCGGATAAGCCAAACTTCGCCGCCGCCCTTGGGCGAGTGAGCCGATCCCACATAGACCCTGGTGTCGCCGACAAAATGGATGTCAGGCGGATTGCGCGCGCCTTTGCCGGCTTGGGCCACAAGTTGGTCGACTTTTTCCGCCTTTGAACCCGCCGTTTGGGCTGCGCCGTCGACCACCACCTGCGGTGTATAGGGCTCTCGTAGGGCCAGTTTGGCCACATAGGCCTTCTGCCGGTCTGTGAACTCCGGCTTGGCGAAGGTGTCAGCCCAGCCGAGATAATCCCAGTAGTCGACCGAGAAGGTCAGGGCGAGGACACCCGGCTTTTCTGCGAGCTTGGCCACGTGCGCATTAGCGTCGCCGCATGAAGCGCAGCCCTGCGCCGTGTAAAGTTCCACCACCACGGGAGGCTTGGCCGCTGCCGCGAGCGGCAGGGCGAACAGGGTCAGGCTGAAAAGCGCTGCTTTCCGCATGGCTCCGGGCTTAAAGGCGGTTCGGCGCCCTGTAAATTGCAACAAGGCGTGAGCGGCGGACGGACGGCCGAAGCCGCCCGTCCGCGCCTCGCTTAGGCCGTGGGCCGCGCCAGGTTGCGCAGCACGTAGTTCAGCACGCCGCCGTTCTTGTAATACTCAAGCTCGGTGGGCGTATCGATCCGGCATCTGACCGGGAAACGGGCGATACGGCCGTCGGATGGACGGTACATTTCGATCGTCAGCTGACGGCGCGGCGACAGTTCCGTCAGACCGCGGATGGTGACGATCTCCTCGCCAGTGAGGGCGAGCTTGTGCCAGCCCTCTTGCAGGAACTGCAGCGGTAGGACGCCCATGCCCACCAGGTTCGAACGGTGGATGCGCTCAAAGCTCTCGGCCACCACCGCGCGGACGCCCAACAGCTTCGTGCCTTTGGCCGCCCAGTCGCGCGACGAGCCGGTGCCGTATTCCTTGCCCGCGAACACCACCAGGTGGCGGCCCTCGGACTGATAGCGCATTGCCGCGTCATAGATCGACATCACGTCGCCGGAGGGGAAGTGCTTGGTCATGCCCCCCTCAATCTCCGGCGTGATGCGGTTGCGGATCCGGATGTTGGCGAACGTGCCACGCATCATGACCTCGTGGTTGCCGCGGCGCGCGCCGTAGGAGTTGAACTCCGTGGTCGGCACCTGGTGTTCACGCAGGTAAACGCCGGCAGGCGAGGTCGTCTTAATGGAACCGGCCGGAGAAATGTGGTCGGTGGTGATCGAGTCGCCGAAGACCGCCAGGACGCGCGCCTCAACCAGGTCGGTGACCGGCGTTGGGTCCATCGACATGTTCTGGAAGTAGGGCGGGTTCTGGACATAGGTCGAACCCATGTCCCACCCATAGGTCTGACCGCCTTCGACCTTGATCCCCTGCCAAGCCTTGTCGCCCTTGAAGACGTCCGCATAGCGGGTGGCGAACATTTTCTGAGTGACGAACTTGCGCTGCAGCGTCGCGACCTCTTCCGAGGTCGGCCAGATGTCCTTCAGGTAGACCGGCTTGCCACCTTTGCCTTCGCCAAGCGGCTCGGTGGTGATGTCGATCGACATCGATCCAGCCAGCGCATAGGCCACCACCAGCGGCGGCGAGGCCAAGTAGTTGGCTCGCACATCCGGGTTCACGCGGCCTTCGAAGTTGCGGTTGCCGGAGAGCACCGACACTGCAACCAGGTCGCCTTTTTGCACGGCGTCGGAGATCGGCTCGGCGAGAGGGCCGGAGTTGCCGATGCAGGTTGTGCAGCCGTAGCCCACCAGGTTGAAGCCCAGGGCGTCGAGGCCCTTGGTCAAACCGGCGGCCTTCAGATAGTCGGTGACCACTTGCGAGCCGGGGGCCAGCGAAGTCTTCACCCAGGGCTTCACTTTGAGACCCAGTTCGACGGCCTTCTTGGCCACCAGCCCCGCGGCGATGAGCACCGAGGGGTTGGAAGTGTTCGTACACGAGGTGATGGCCGCGATCACGACGTCGCCGTGGCCGACATCGAAGTTCGCGCCTTCGACCTTAACTCGGCTCGCCATGTCCTCGGCCTTGCCGAAGTCGCCAGCCAGCGCGGCCTTGAACTCGACAGCCGCATTGGTCAGCACCACCCGGTCCTGTGGACGCTTTGGGCCGGCCAACGAAGGCAGCACGCTGCCCAGGTCGAGTTCCAGGGTGTCAGTGAACACCGGATCCGGATCGGTCGGCTCGCGCCAGATGCCCTGTTCCTTGGCGTAGGCTTCCACCAAAGCAACGCGCTGGGCATCGCGGCCTGTGGCGGTCAGGTAGTCGATGGTCGAGCGGGTGACCGGGAAGAAGCCGCAGGTCGCACCATACTCAGGCGCCATATTGGCGATGGTTGCCTGATCTTCGATGGTCATCTTGGCGAGGCCGGGACCGTAGAATTCCACGAACTTGCCGACCACGCCCTTTTTGCGAAGCATCTGGGTGACGGTCAGCACCAAGTCGGTGGCTGTCGCGCCCTCGGGCATCGCGCCCTCTAGCCTGAAGCCAATGACCTCTGGGATCAGCATTGGAATCGGCTGACCCAGCATCGCAGCCTCAGCCTCGATGCCGCCAACGCCCCAGCCCAGGACAGACAGGCCGTTGATCATGGTCGTGTGGCTGTCAGTGCCGACTACGGTGTCCGGGTAAGCCACGGCATGGCCCGCGTCCTCGTTCACCCAGACGGTTTGCGCCAGGTACTCAAGGTTCACCTGGTGACAGATCCCGGTGCCGGGCGGCACCACACGGAAGTTGTTGAAGGCCGAGGAACCCCAACGCAGGAAGCGATAACGCTCCATATTGCGCTCGTACTCGCGTTCGACGTTCTCGCCGAACGCCTTGGACGTGCCGAAGTAGTCGACCATCACCGAGTGATCGATCACCAGATCGACTGGGTTCAGCGGATTGATCTTTTCGGGGTTGGCGCCGAGATGGGTCATGGCGTCGCGCATGGCGGCCAGGTCGACGACAGCCGGAACGCCGGTGAAGTCCTGCATCAGCACGCGAGCCGGGCGGAAGCTGATCTCGTGCTCAACCGAGCCCTTATTCTCAACCCAGGCGGCGATCGCTTGCAGGTCATCACGACCCACGGACTCGCCGTCTTCGTTACGCAACAGGTTCTCGAGCAACACCTTCATCGAGATCGGCAACCGCGAAACTCCGGAAAGTCCAGCTTCCTCGGCGGCGCGAAGGCTGTAGTAAGCGTAGGTTTGTTTGCCCACCACGAGTTCGCGGCGGGTTTTCAAGCTGTCGACTGACGCCATTTGGGGAGATCCTCTCTCTGTCCCGGTCGCACCACGCCCACCCCGGAGATCGCGCGCTTTGATGAACGGACACACAGCGTCCGAGCCTGCGCGGCGAGGGTCCCCCGAGGCGACGGCGGCCGCGCGTGTCATAGACTGCAGAGTCTTACGCGTCCATTCATGGCAAATACCCGGCTTGGCCGCGTCATGATCCATGTCCTGGAACTCCGCAGCGTCGGCGTGCGCCGCGGCGGGAGAAAGCTGTTTTCGGAACTGTCACTCAGCCTGCGGGCTGGCGAGGCCTGCGCGCTCACCGGCGCCAACGGCGCCGGCAAGACCAGCCTGCTGCGCGCTGTTGCCGGTCTTGTCCCCCTTGAAGAGGGTGAAGTGGCGTTCGGTGGCGCGGACCCGACGGAGGTTCGCGGAAGCGACCTGCACCTGGTGGGACATCAGGACGGGCTGAAGCCAGCCAGGACCACGCAGGAGGAACTGGCGTTCTGGAGCGAGTGGAGCGGTGGAACTACGGCGTCCGCGAATGAAGCAGCCGTTGCACTCGAACTGAGCAGCTTGCTGGACCTGGAGGTGCGGCGGCTCTCGGCTGGACAACGCCGCCGGCTGGCGCTGGCGAGACTGCTCGCAGCGCCCCGACCGCTGTGGCTGTTGGATGAACCCTTGAGTCCGCTTGACGCGCGCTGGCGGGCGCGTTTCGGGGAAATCATGGAGGACCATCTGGCGGGCGGTGGATTGATCCTGGCCGCCGTCCACGATCCGCTGCCGATCGCCGCTAAGTCGCTGGAGATCGGTGCGTGAGCCGCCTGAGTGCGCTCCTGGCTCGCGAGACAGCCCTCGCCTGGGGCCGCGGCGGCGGGCCATTGGTGAGCGTCGGGTTCTACGCAGGCGTTGCAACGCTACTACCCTTAGCCATCGGCCCCGAGCCTTCGCGCTTGGCCGCCATCGCGTCCGGCGCCGCCTGGGTCGCCTTGGCGCTGGCGTCATTGCTATCCCTTGACCGCCTCTTCGAACGCGACTTCGAGGACGGAGCCCTGGATCACCTGGCCCTGTCGCCTGTTCCGCTGGAGTTGACCTGCGCGGTCAAGTGCGCGGGCCAATGGCTAGCAACGGGAGCACCCCTGGCGCTGGCCGCGCCGATAGCGGCGATGGGCCTTGGCGCCCCGCCCAACCTGGCGCCGTTGATCTTCGCCTGCGCCCTGATTGGCGGCCTCGCCTTCGCCTTCACCGGCGGCATCGGCGCCGCGCTCAGCCTTGGCGCCCGACGCGGCGGCCTCTTGACCGCAGTAATCGTGCTCCCGCTTTTCGTCTCGCCGGTCATCTTCGGCGGCGGAGCCCTGTCGGCCTTTGCGAGCGGCTTGCCTTGGGTCGGAGGCTTCGCCTATCTCTGCGCCTACGCCGCCGCCGCAGTGGCCCTGGGCCCGTTGTTCATGGCGGCGGCATGCCGCAATGCCCTATCTTGAGCGGGCTAAACCCCCTTCGACATTACGAAAGCTTCACTTCGCATGGCGCGGTTTCGCCAATATCCGGCATGAGGGTAGAGCTCGACTATTCTTAGGGAGCACGCGATGACGCGGTCATGGACTGGATATCTCGCCGGGGCAGCCTTCGCCCTTTCCGCCGCGGCTAGCGGGATCGCCTATGCCCAAGCTGGCTCTGCTGCTGATGCGCAACGCGACGCCCAAAAGGACTCTGAGCAGAGCGTCGTGCGCATTGAACGTCATGAGGACCGCGCGGGCCATGGCGAGCGCCACATCGAACGCCGGATGGTAATCCGCGACGGCGACGAGGGTCATCACATGGACCCGGCCGAGCACCTGCGCACGATGCTGCAGCTGAAGCCGGGGCAGGAGGGCGCGTTGACGGCCTACGTTGCTGCCGTGAAGCCCGGCCACGCCCACGAGCACATCGTCGAAATGTCAGACCACGGCGACGTCAAGACGACCACTCAACGATTGGCTGACATGGAAACCCATATGGCCGAGCAGGCCGCTCAGGCTCACGCGCGGATCGATGCGACCCGGAAATTCTACAATCAACTCGAGCCTTCGCAGAAGAAGGTGTTCGACCAGATGCCCATGATGATGATCGGGCCGATGGGCCCGATGATGCCGATGGGGCAAATGAAGCTGATGGTGAACATGGAAGGCATGCCGCACATGCATGACATGCCGCCGATGCCTCCCCTCCCGCCCCTTCCGCCTGCGCCACCGAGGGCCCCGCTCCCACCCCGCTCGTAGGCGTGGGTGAAGGGCACACGCTTGCCGGGACACTGTGCGCGGTTTAATCCCGCCGCATGATCCCGGCGCCAGCGTTCCTGACGAATCCCGAGAGGTTCATGGCCTTCTCGCGATGGGCCGCGCCGATGTTCGGGGCGATCGCCATCGTTCTTGGGCTGGCGGGCCTCTGGCTCGGCTGGAGCGCGCCGCCTGACTACCAGCAGGGCGCCACGGTGCGGATCCTGTTCATCCACATCCCGGCTGCCTGGATGAGCGAATTTGTCTACGCCTGCCTGGCGGTCGCTAGCCTGCTTTCTCTAGTCTGGCGCCAAGTCTTGGCCGACGCCGCCGCCCAGGCGGCTGCGCCGCTGGGTGCGGGCTTCACGCTTCTGGCGCTCGCAACCGGCTCGCTCTGGGGACGGCCGATGTGGGGAACTTACTGGGTGTGGGATGCGCGCTTAACGTCGGTGCTGGCGCTGCTTCTGATCTATCTCGCCTACATGGCGCTCCGCGCCTCGCTGGATGACGAAGCCAAGGCCGCCCGCGCTGCAGCGATTCTGGCCCTGGTCGGCGCCGTGAACCTACCGATCATCCACTACAGCGTCGACTGGTGGAACACACTGCACCAAGGCGCGTCGGTCTTCCGCGCCGGCGGCTCGGCCCTAGCGCCGGTCTACTACTGGCCGGCGATCTTGTTGGCGCTCGCCTACATGTCGGCCTTCGGTTCGCTGTGGTTGGTGCGCATTCGCGGTGAGGTCTGGCGACGGCGCGCCGAGGCCGCGGCGCTTCGCGCGGCGAGGACTTAAGAGATCATGCCGCACTTCGAAACCGGCAAGTACGCCTTCTTCATCTGGACCGCCTACGGGATCACCGCCGGTGTATTTGTGGTGATGATCGTCAGCTCCCTGGCTCATGCCAGGCGCTGGAAGGCCCGCGCCGAAGCCCTGGCCCGCAAATGACCCGGTGGCTGGCGGCCCTGCCCCTCGCGGTGATCGCCGCGCTCGCCCTGTTGTTCGCGGGCTATGCCCTGCACCACGACCCGCACGTCATCCCAAAGGCCTTGGTTGGCAAGACAATGCCCGATCTGAGCCTGGCCACGTTGGAAGGCGGCCCAGAGGTTCATCTGCGTGATGCCCTCAAGGACGGGCCAGTGATGGTCAACTTCTTCGCCTCATGGTGCGGCCCTTGCGCCATTGAGCAGCCCGCGCTCATGAAACTGAAAGCCCGAGGGGTGCGGATCATCGGGGTCAACTACGAGGATGTAGCGCCGCGAGGCTCTGCCGAAGCTGCACAGGCCTTTCTCGGGAAACTCGGCGATCCCTATATGGAGCGACTCGCCGATCCAGATGGCCGCGCCGGCATCGAATTCGGCCTCACAGGCGTCCCTGAAACCTATCTGATCTCCCAAGATGGCCGGGTGCTCGCCAAATATACCAACATCGATGACCACGACATTGAGACCCTGACCGCTCGGCTGTTAACCATGCGTTGATCGGCTAAGCGGCAGATTGAGCCGGTATTAACCATAGCTTGAGCCGGTTGCCTGTGACGCCAATTCGTCCCAACGCCTTTCCCGTCCAGACGCCCGCAAGCGCGGGCGCGGATGCAGCGCGTCAGGCGGCCCAGAAAGCGTTCTTCGACGCGGCCATGGGTCGGAGCGCCCCGCCCGCCGCTCCAAGCGCTACGCAGCAGGTCGCCGCGCCCAGGGCCTCGTTCTCATCGCCGACAGCGCCGGTTCAGCGCGTTGAAATCAGGCCTGATCCTTCCGCGGAGGCGCCAGCCAAGCTTCTGCGTCCTGGCTCGTTTCTCGACATCCGAGTCTGACGCGTCAGCTCCCAAAGGCTAAGCTGTTAAAATAATTAAGCTTCCTAAACTAGGAACACAGCACGGCGGTCGGTGTTTGCTGAGTCATGAAACGTCGAGATCAGCGAATCTATGAGGAAGCCGCCGACCTTTGGCGGGAGCTCTTCCATGAACCGCCGCCGCGCGCGGACGGCCCGCTGTTGCTTTCCCTGATCGTGCGAAGACTGGGCGTCGACGGCTACAAGCGGATGCGCTCGCCCTTTCTACGTCCCTCAACCATCGTCGGGCCGGGGCAGCCAACGGACGACAATCAGCTCAGCTAGGCGGCCTTCTTCTTCGACTTCTTGCCGCCCTTGTGGGCTTTTTCAGCCTTGGGGGCCTTGGCCGGCTTTACCTTCGGCGCTTTGACCTTCGCCTCGTGCTTGCCGCCGTAATGCGAGAGGTCATGCAGCAGGCTGACAAAGGTCGCCCGCCGCCCGCCGCCGGAAATCAGCTTGAGCAGGCGTGCGTCTGCGGCGGCCATCTTCGGCCGCGCTTCGACCAACGCCTCGCGACCGACGGCCGTCAGGCGGACGGCGTTGGCGCGCGCGTCTAGACTAGAACGTTCGCGCTCGAGCAGGCCTCTACCGATCATCCGACGAGCCATGTCCGCTAAGGTCGATCGGTCAATTCCGGTGATCCGCACAAGGTCGGCCTGGGTCGCCCCCTCACGCTCGTCCGCCGCGGCAAGAACCGCAAACTGCCTCTGCGTGATCCCACCCTCGCCGAACTCCTCGGCGTAGATGTCGAGGGCACGCTGCAGCGCTCGATGAAGAAGGTGGCTCGGCGACTGTTCAAGAGCGGCTACGCCGCTTTTCGCGCCCGACTTTGTTTTAGCCATGGGTCGTCCCCGGTGAGGCTCAAACCGTGACTATCGGACGATTGCGTCGAATTGATAACATACTATCCGTAGGCGGCCTTAAGGCGTGTCCGCTGGCGCACCAGGCGTTGGCTTAGTCTCGGCCTCTTCGTCTTCCGGCATATGCTTCAGCATCAAGGGCGCCTGGCTCATGGCGAACAGGAAGATGATGATCGGTACCCCGGGGAACTTGAAGAAGCCCCAAAACAACGTGCTCTGGGTGCGCCACACCACCTCGTTGGCGACGGCGACGGCGAAGAAGAAGAGAGCGTAACGCAGGGTCAGCGTGCGGACCACCGGGTCAGGCAGATGGAAGGCGTCGCCCATCAGCACCTTCAACGGATTCTTTCCCCTGAGTGCGCCGGTGATCAGGAACAGGCCAAAGAGCGTGTAGAGAATGGTCGGCTTGACCTTGATGAACCGCTCATCGTGGAAGAACAGGGTCAGCCCACCGAAGATCAGGCCGACGACGGCGGTCACCAGCGGCATCGGCCTCACGCGGCGCTCGCCGATCAGTCCGACGCTCAGGGCCACCAGCGAGGCGACAACGATTGTCCAGCTGGAGGTGATGGCGCTGCGGGTGACCACCAGGCTGATGATCCAGGCGACCAGGCCGCCATAGTCGATGGCGTGGTGCACCCACTGGGGCAGCTTGGGGGGCAGCTTCTCGGGCGTCGCCGTCTCGCCGCTCATCGGCCGGTCTCCTCTAGGCCCACCAGGGAACGGGCGAAAGCGCGTGCATTAAAGGGCTGCAGGTCATCGATGCCTTCGCCGACCCCGATCAGCTTGATCGGACTGTCAGAGGCTTGGGCCACAGGCACCAGCACCCCGCCGCGCGCGGTGCCATCGAGCTTGGTCATGACGATTCCGGAAACCCCGATCTGGTTGCCGAAGATGTTTTCCTGCGCCAGCGCATTGCGGCCGACCGTCGCGTCAAGGACCAGCAGGGTCTCGTGCGGAGCATCTGGATCGATCTTCTTCACCACGCGGATGATCTTGTGGAGTTCGTCCATAAGCCCCTGTTTGTTTTGCAGCCGGCCTGCGGTGTCGATCAGCACGACATCGTAATCCTGGGCGTGCGCCCGCTCGACGGCCTCGAACACCAGACCCGCGGCGTCGGAGTTCTGGGGCCGGGAGATGAAATCTGCTCCGGCGCGTTCTGCCCAGATTTTCAGCTGCTCCACGGCTGCCGCGCGAAAGGTGTCGCCCGCCACCACGAGCACCTTGGCGCCGCGCCCGACGAGGTCGGAGGCGATCTTGCCCAGGGTCGTGGTCTTGCCAGATCCGTTCACGCCAATGAACAACACGACGTAGGGTTTAGGGCCAGCCAGAGCGTCGAAGCTTCCCTGACGACCCGAAAGCTCGTCGCCGATTGCGGCGGCCAAGGCTTCCTTGATATCGGCTTCGTTCACATCTTTGCCGAACTTCTCATCTGAGAAACGCTGGGTGATACGCGCGGCCGAATGTGGGCCGAGGTCCGCCTCGATCAGCATTTCTTCCAGCTCGTCGAGCTTGGCTTGGTCGAGGGGCTCCTTGGCGACGAAGACGGCGGTGATCTGTTCGCCGATCTGTTTCGACGAGCGCGTCAGGCCCGCTGTCAGCTTCTGAAACCAGCCGCGTTTGGGTTCGGTCATGACCGGGCTTCTAGCGGGCCACTTGCACCACGTCACGCACCCTTGCAGGGTCTGCGGCGATGGATCGCCTGACCGCCACACTGACAGGGCTCGACTACGCGGCCGTGGCGGTGTTCGGCGCGAGCGGAGCCCTGGCCGCGGCCCGGCGAAAACACGACATCATCACCTTCGGATTCTTCGCGGCGGTGACCGGAGTCGGCGGTGGCACGCTGCGGGATCTGCTGATCGGCGCGCCGGTGTTCTGGATCGGGCGGCCACAATATGTGGTCGTTTGCCTGCTGGCCGCGCTCGCGGTCTGGATCGTCGGCCCGCGCCGCTTCCGCGGCAGCATCCTGACCTGGCTCGATGCGCTCGGGATGGCGGCTTACACCGTCGTGGGGGCCCTGAAAGCGCAGTCCCTGGGCGTGCCGCCCTTCTCCGCTGTGGTGATGGGCGTTCTGACCGCGACCTTCGGTGGCGTGATCCGCGATGTGCTCGCCCACGAGCCATCGGTCCTGCTGCAGCGGGAACTCTATGTCACGCCCGCCCTGGCCGGAGCTGGGACGTTCGTCGTGCTGGGCCTCGTCGGCATGCCGAGCACCGCCGCTGGCGTTGCGGGCTTCGTGGTGGCGCTCAGCCTGCGCACCGGGGCGATCATCTGGAAGTGGTCACTGCCAGGGTTCGGCGGACCCGTGGACGACCCAGGATGAGGCGCCTTGCCACCTATTTGGTCGCCGCCTTCGTCGTGAGCTGGGGTTGCTGGTGGACACTGGCCGCTTTGATGCCGCCGGACGGATCGGTCTTCGGGACGGGCCTTTTCGTAACCCTCTATCTGGTCGGTGGCTTCGGTCCGACGATCGGCGCTGCCATCGCGGTCGCCACAACGCCCCGCGAAGGCAGTTTGGCAGAGTTCGGTGGTCGACTGACGCGCTGGCAGATCAACCCCCTCTGGTGGCCCGCCGTCCTGGCAGCTCCCATCGCGTTTGCGTGGGGTAAGGCGTGGGTCGCGATCTGGGCAGGTGGCGATGCGGTTCATGCCGCAGAGCTTTCGCCGCTAAAGCATGCCGTGACCCTTTTCCCCACCATGATTATTGGCGGCGGCTTGGAAGAGTTGGGCTGGCGCGGCGTCGCGCAGCCGGAGTTCGAGCGCCGGACGTCGCGTCTGACTTCAGCGCTGATCGTGGGCGTCATTTGGGCGCTTTGGCACCTGCCGCTGTTCCACATCGCTGGGCTGCCGCAGTCCGGACGCAACTTCCCGCTGTTTGCGGCAGACGTACTGGCCAACGCCTGTCTCCTAGCCTGGGTCTATGCAGGAACGCGCAGCATCCTGTGCTGCATCGTCTTCCACGCTATGAGCAACACGGCGACCGCCATGGGTGTGCTAGCGATCGGGCCGCCAATTGGTACTGGGGCCTGGGTCGCGGTCGGGGTGAAGCTTGCCGCCGCCGTACTGCTCTTAGAGATCGCGCCTAGGCGGACGCAGGCTCAGCGAGCCAGCTCATAGGCCGCCTGATCGGCGGTCTGACGATGGTCAGCACCTGCCAGACGAGCGATTGCTCGCTTGCTGTCATGCCCTGAGACTGTGAGCGCCACGACCTCACCTATGGGCGCGTCACCCTCAAATGCGATTTCGGTGAAGTCTTCCGCCCTCGCCACGCCGCCACGCTCGACCAATCCGAGCACGGTTCGGCCGACCTGCCGCTCCAAATGACGGACTAGCGCCGCGTCGCCAGCGGCGCGAAGCCTAGCGGCCCGGTCCTTGACCACCGCGCGCGCCACTGCCGGCATACGCGCGGCTGGTGTGCCGGGGCGGGGGCTGAAGGGGAAGACGTGCAGGAAGGAAAGGCCTACGTCCTCGACCAGCGACAGTGTGTTCTCGAACATCGCCTCGCTCTCGGTCGGGAATCCCGCGATCAGGTCGGCGCCGAATGCCGTGTCGGGGCGAACGGCGCGGACCTCGGCCACCAGCTTCAGGGCGTCGGCCCTCAAGTGCCTGCGCTTCATCCGCTTGAGGATCATGTCGTCGCCCGCCTGCAGCGACAGGTGCAGATAAGGCATCAACCGCGGCTCTTCAGCGAGGCACCGCATCAGGTCCGGATCGATCTCGGCCGCGTCGATGGACGAAAGCCGCAGGCGTGGCAGCTCCGGAACCAGCTTCAAGATCCTCGCCACCAGCTGGCCAAGCGTTGGCGCGCCCGGCAGATCCGTGCCCCAGCTGGTCACGTCCACACCGGTCAACACCACCTCGCGGTAGCCCTGGACGGCCAGGCGCTTCACCTGAGCCACGACCTCACCTGCAGCAGCTGACCGCGAATTCCCGCGACCGTATGGGATGATGCAGAAGGTACAGCGGTGGTCGCAACCGTTCTGCACTTCGACATAGGCCCGTGCGCGGTCCTTCAACCCGTCGATCAGGTGACCGGCGGTCTCGCGCACGCTCATGATGTCGTTCACACGCACGCGGCCGAGTTCCGGGGCGGGAATGTAGGATCCCGCTGCGCTCTTTTCAGCATTTCCCAGGACTAGATCGACCTCGTCCATGGCCGCGAAGGCGGCCGGATCGATCTGCGCTGCGCAACCGGTGACGATCAGCTTGGCGCCCGGCCGCTCGCGCCGGGCCTTGCGGATCGCCTGGCGAGCCTGACGCACAGCCTCGCCGGTCACCGCGCACGTGTTGAAGACGATGGCGTCGGAAAGGCCATCTGCTGCGGCCTGCTTGCGGATGATCTCGCTTTCGTAGGCATTCAGCCGGCAGCCGAAGGTGACGACGTCCACGTCGTTGGTGGGGAGATCGCTCATGGCAGTTCGCCCGCGAAGTCCACAGCAGCCGGGCCGGTCATGGTCACGTGGTCGTCGTCGCGCCACTCGATGAGCAGCTCACCTCCGTCCAGAAGCAGGGTCGCTGTGCGGTCCGTCAGGTCACGGCGAGCGGCGGCGACCAAGGCCGCGCAGGCACCTGTGCCGCACGCCTGGGTCAGGCCCGCGCCGCGCTCCCAGACGCGAAGGCGTATTCGGTCACGGCCAAGGATTTGGGCGAAGCCGACATTGACCTGCTCCGGGAAAAGCGGGTGGTGCTCGACCGCCGGACCGGCTGTGGCGATCGGCGCGGTTTCGATGTCCGAGACAAAGAACACCACATGCGGATTGCCCATGGAAACACAACCGGGTGGGGTCTTCAGTGCGGGGTCTTCAAAGAGCGTTACGTCCAGCGCACGCGTATCCTGCTTCTGGGCCAGCGGGATTTCCCGCCAGTCGAGCCCCGGCTTGTTCATGTCGACACTGACGAGCCGCTCACCGGCCCGGCTGGCGATCAGGCGGCCGGCCTTGGTGTCGATCACAACCTGGTCCTGGCCTGACGCCTGCATCAACAACCAGCCGACGCAGCGCGTGCCGTTACCGCAGGCCGAGATCTCCTCGCCACCCGAATTCCAAAAACGCACGCGCGCATCGACGCCCTCGCCAGGCTCAATCGCGATCAGCTGGTCACATCCGATCCCGCTCGTTCGGCTGGCGATCGCGCGTACCTCATCAGCCGTCGGTGCAAACGGCGCGCTGCGGGCTTCGACCACGACAAAGTCGTTGCCGAGCCCATTCATCTTCAAGAACGGACGGCTCATGGCGGCGGACATATAGGCGAAGATGGCCCCGGAAGCACGTCCACGCGTTTCCAATCGGAAATCACTCAGCGCGAGACAGCCTCAAGCCGTCGCGGCTAGAAAAGCCAGATGAAAGCTCTGCCGCTCGCGCTTGCCGCCGCCATCGCCCTGACCGGGCTCTCCTTACCCGTCGCTCACGCTCAAGGCCCCATCGCTTTCGGCGAACCCGATCCCTTCCAGTGGCTGGAAGACATCGACGCGCCGCGCTCCATGGCCTGGGTCAACGGACAGAACGCGATCACCCACAAACGACTCGAGGAAGATCCGCGCTTCGAGGTCTACCGCAAAGAGGCGCTGGCAATCTTCACCGACAAGGACCGGATCGCCATGCCCCACTTCCGCGCCGGCGGCGTCGACAATTTCTGGCAGGACGGCGCACACATCCATGGGATCTGGCGGCACACGTCGGAGGCCTCCTATAAGACGGCCAATCCGCAATGGGAGACTCTGCTCGACCTCGACGCCCTGTCCAAGACCGAGGGCAAAAACTGGATATGGAAGGGCGCCAACTGTCTGAAGCCCGCCCAGACGCTCTGCCTGGTCCATCTCTCCAACGGGGGCTCTGACGCCGTTGAGGATCGTGAGTTCGACACCACCACTCGCAAGTTCGTGGAGGGCGGCTTCCACTTCCCGAACGGCAAACAGAACATCAGCTGGGTCGACCATGACACCCTGATCGCCAGTCGCGAATGGACGCCAGGCGAAGTGACCAAATCCGGCTACGCCTATGTCGTGAAGATCGTGAAGCGCGACGCCGAGCCCCGCGAGGTCTTCCGTGGCGAGAAGACTGACGTCCAGGCCGGCGGCATCGTGCTGGAAGGCTCAAGGGGCATCGCCGACGGGATCATTATCTCCCACGGCCTCACCTTCTATGAGCGAGAATTCAGCCTGCTCTCCGACAAGGGGTTGGCTCCAATCGCCCTGCCGAAGAAGGCGGAGTTCAACACCTACATCGATGGGCAGCTTGTCTTCACCATCAAGGCTCCCTGGAAGACCTTCGGCGCAGGCGCGGTGATCAGCTACGACCTGGCCGACCTCAAGAAGGACCCGGCGACAGCTAAGCCCCAGCTTGTCTATATGCCGGGCGCTCACGACACCGTGGAGCGGGTGTCATCCTCCAAGGACCGGCTGGTGATTGTCCTTCTTGAGGACGTGAAGGGTTCGGTCGACGTCTACGACCACAAAGCCGGCGTCTGGCTGGCGCGACGGTTGAAGCTACCCGCCAACGCCAGCATCAGCCTGGTCAGCGCCTCGGACGAGGCAAACCAGTTCTTCTTCACCGCCGAGGGCTTCCTTGATCCGACGTCGCTCTGGCTCGCCGACGCCGACGGAGCGGTGGCCCAGGTGAAGACGCTGCCGGCGCAGTTCGACGCCTCGAAGGACGTGGTGGAGCAGCACTTCGCCACCTCCCCCGACGGGACCAAGATCCCGTACTTCGTGGTCCACCGAAAGGACATGAAGCTCGATGGCTCGACGCCCACTCAAATGTTTGGCTACGGCGGCTTCGAGCTTTCAGAGCCGCCTGTCTACATCCCGCAGATGGGCAAGCTGTGGCTGGAGCGCGGCGGCGCCTATGTCATCGCCAATATCCGTGGCGGCGGTGAGTTTGGCCCAGCGTGGCACGAAGCAGCACTTCGCGAGCACCGCCAGCGGACTTTCGACGATTTCGCCTCGGTGGCCGGTGACCTGATCGCGCGTAAGATTACCTCGCCGCGCCGGCTGGGCATTTATGCCCGCTCGAACGGTGGAGTCCTGACCACGGTCTCGATGACCCAACATCCGGAGCTGTTCAACGCGATCGTCGTGGAAAGCCCACTGATCGACATGCTGCGCTACAATCACCTTTCGGCCGGCGCGTCGTGGGTAGCGGAATATGGCGACCCCGACGTCCCGGCTGACCGGGCCTTCATCGCCAAATATTCGGGCTATCAGAACCTCAAGCCCGGGGTGAAATATCCAGAGCCATACATCACGACCAACACGCGAGATGACCGGGTGCACCCGGGACATCCGCGCAAGTTCGCCGCGATGATGGAGAAAATGGGCCTGCCCTATCTTTACTACGAGCAGACCTTCGGCGGTCACGCCAACGACGCCGATCCGGAACTCAACGCCAACCGCTGGGCCCGGCACTACGTGTATCTGAGCCAGAAGCTGATCGACTGAGTCCCCCAATTCCGCCCATCCCCGCGAAGGCGGTAACCCAATCTGGTCTAAGGCCCTATGGGTCCCGCCGCGGGATGAGCAGGGATTGGTCTCTCAGGTCTTTTCGATCGCCACAGCGGTGTCGTCGATCATCGAGACAATGCGGTCGATCTCATCAGCGGCGATCGGCCGGCGCGACAAGCGCTGTTGAAGGGCCATGCCGAGATTGGTCATGGCGCGCGCGATGCGCGGGCGGGTCGTATCGGAGCCTTCCGCGGCCTCGGCCATGCGGCTGAAAACAGCGTCGACGCCGGCCTGATTGGCCTTTAGCGCTTCGCGGCCTTCGTCGGTCGTCTCAAACAGCTTGCGGCCGGCTTCGCCGGTCACGGGGCGGATGAAGCCCTCGTCTTCGAGCAACGCCAGGGTCGGATAGATCACGCCGGGCGACGGCCGATAGGCCCCACCGGTGCGGTCTTCCAGTTCCTTGATCAGTTCGTACCCATGGCGCGGCTGTTCAGCGATGAACGCCAGGACCACGAAGCGAAGATCGCCGTGCTCCAGGAATCGCCCGACCCGCCCGCCGCGATGGCGGCCGTGCAGACCCCGGTGTCCGCCCATGTGGCCGGCCCAGGGATGGCGGCCGCGGTGTTCGTCCCGGCCGCCGTGAAAGTGTTGGTGTCTGTGCATATCAAAAGCCCCCTCCTTTTAAGAGACGCTATCGATATATCTAAATCGCATCTCGATCGCAAGTGTATTTCGATATGTCGAAACTATTTTCTCACTCCCGTAGCACTTCGGCCAACAGGCGGCCCTCAGCGGAGCGGTTCGAGCCCGCTCGCCAGGCGACGACGATCTCGCGACTGGCGTGCCCCGGCGCGATGGGACGAACGGCGACGGAGGCTGGATCGGTCAGGCCCGCGTTGATCGCCATTGCCGGCAGGAAGGTGACGCCGAGGCCGGAGCTGACCATCTGCACCAGCGTCGGAAGCGATGTGGCGGCAAAGGACTCGTCGCCCGATGCCGTCTTGGGCGGCTTTAGACCGCAGGCGGCTAGCGCATGGTCGCGCAGGCAGTGGCCGTCCTCCAGAAGGATAATATCCTCCTGCTCCAACGCTTGCGGATCGGCGGACTTCAGACGCGCCATCGGATGAGCGGCTGGCATGGCAGCCAGCAGTTCGTCGTCGGAGACGTGGGCCCAGTTTAGGCCGTGCATATCGAAGGGCAGCGCCACGAGGGCGGCATCCAGCTGACCGGCCTTCAGCGATGCGATAAGGCGCTGGGTGAGATCCTCGCGAAGATAGAGACGCAACTTCGGGAAGCGTTCTCGCAACAAGGGAAGCGCGCGCGGCAACAGGAATGGGGCGACCGTCGGGATCACGCCCAGCCGGAACCGGCCGGTTAGCGGCTGGCCGGCGATCTTGGCCGCTTCCACCAGCTCCTCGGCCTCATTCAGGATCACAGTGGCACGGCGCAGCGCCTCCTCACCGACCGCCGTCAGGATGACGCCAGAGCGCGCTCGGTCGACGACCGGCGCGCCAAGGGTTCGTTCCAACTCCTGGATCCCGGAGGAGAGCGTCGGCTGGGTGACATGGGCGACCTCAGCGGCGCGGCCGAAGCTGCCCTGCTCGGCGAGAAGCTTGAGGTAGTGCAGCTGGCGAAGGGTGGGGAGCATGGCTCTAGATATAGAGACGCCCTATCGAACAACCAGAGCCGATTGATCGGCACCCTAGTCCGGCTTGCCGATTTCCACCGATTTCTTCAGGCGCGCCAGTTGTTCGCCGAGTACGCGATCTATCGGATCTGCGAAATTTTCGGAAAGACCGCCCTTCACGTAGCCGCCGACGTCATAGGACATCGCGACGTCGGTTCCGCCGGCGACCGGCTTGAGCGTGATCACGAGATGGCCGCTCGCACCGGTGAACTGCAACGGACCCAGAGCTCCGAAAAGGCGAAGCTGCGATGCCTCCTCCGCATAGACGACGGTCATATGGCGCACCTCGCCCCTCTTGAGCCGTTCGCAGAAGCAACCCGACGGGTCGATGGAAAGGTTCTTGGCGTCGTGGCTCCAGGTATGGTCTGCGGCCCACCACCGCGCTGGCCGCATCAACACGTCCCAGACCTTGCCCGGTGGCGCACCGATTGTGGCCTTCTCCACCACCTCGAAACCGGCGGCGGACTTGTCTGTCACCTCCGCGTGCGCAGCGCCGGCCAAGAGCCCGGCCGCCACGGCTCCAACGATCATCGCTCTCATGCAGACCCCCCAAGCGCTCAGCGCTATTTTGACGACGTAACCTGGATGAGGTTTGTCACCGGGTTGCCGTCGGCTCCCGCGATGGTCCGTGCGATGACCGACGCGCCGGGCGTCAGGGCGGCGTCCACCAGGTAGGTCATCGGAATGTTGGCCGGCACGATCACGTGTCGGGTGTCGGCGCCGCCATAGTCGATGTCAACTTCCTGACCCTTGGCCGTAGTCTTCACCGATTTCACATGGCCGTTGGTCATCACCTGGTTGGGCTGCGCCATCGGGGTGTTGGCGACATTGGGGCCGCTGGCCATGAGGTGGACCTCGTTGGCGACGCCGCCGTCGGAGGTCGTCACATTGGCGGTCCCGAGGTAGGCGCCGACCTTGATGTCATCGGGTGAGGCGTCTCGGCGCGCCGCCACGCGGGTGTGTGACGTAACCGGCAGATCCACGTCTCCAGTGGCCGTTGTGATCACCACATGGCCGGGGCTCACCGACTTGACCTTACCAATGACCGGCGCCTGTCCTTGGGCGGCGGCCGCGCCAGCGACCAGCGCCATGGCTGCGGCGGTAAGTGTGAGGCGCAGGGGCATAGGCGGTCTCCGGATTTTGCCGTTCGGCGATGGATGTCCCTTACGCCTCCGGGGGATGCCGGCTCAAGCCCGCTCGAAGCTCAAGGATCCCCCCCAAAAAGCCTCGACCAAATTGGACTGCGCGCCGGGCTTACCCGTCGTGAGGAAGCGGCGCATCCCGCCGGTCCCAGGATCGAGCTCGGAGTGCCTCTGAAGGTAGCGCTCAAGCGCATCAGCGGTGGCCTGCGGCTGGTGGATCAAGGGCGTTCCGGGCGGCAGCACCTGGCGGAAGAGGTCGGCCACGATCTCATAGTGGGTACATCCGAGGATCGCGCGATCGGGTGCGCGGCCGATGCGGCCGGTGATCGCCCTTACGTGGGCTGCGATGGTCGTCGCCAGGTCTTCGCGCAGCGCACCGGCCTCGATCAGGCCGGCCAGTTCCGGACAGGGCTGCGAGAACACAGCCACGTCCTGACGGCGTTTGTCGATCTCGATCTCATAGACGCGGGACGCAGCCGTGGCAGGTGTCGAGAATACCGCCAGGATATCCAGCTTTTCGATCTTGTCCCCGCGCCGTTCAGCCTCGTGTTCCCAGGGTAGGCCGGTCGCTGCCTCGATGGTCGGCACGATTATACCCAGCACGTTCACCCACCGGCCCAGCTCCCGCCGATAGCCGGGAAGCCAAGTCTGCTGCAGGCGACGCAGGGCGATCCCCGAGGCAGTGTTGCAGGCCAGGACCACAAGGCTGCAACCCTCGGCAAACAAGCGCTCGCATCCGGCGCGGGTGAGATCGACGATCTCCTCGCCAGGCCGGCCGCCGTAGGGAGTATTGGCCTGGTCGGCCAGGTAGATGAAGTCAGCTGTCGGGAAGCGCTCCACCAACGTGCGGTGGACGCTCAAGCCTCCCACGCCGGAATCGAGTACGCCGATGGCCATGCCCCGGTGTTAACGGCGGTCGCGGACGGCGTCCACGACGGGCTTTCCCGTAAGGCCTCGCTCGCTAAGCCTGCAGGACAGATCGTGGGAGCCGTGCATGACGCCGTTGGACATCCTCACTCGCCGTCGGCTCCTGGTGGGTTCGGCCGGCGTGAGCCTCGTCGGACTTGGCGGGTGCGCAACGGCTTTATCCACCGCGCCGAATTCTGTGCCGTTCGCCGAGCGTCGGCCGCAGACTGCTCCGGTCCACGCGAGAATGGACAGGGTGTTCGACATCACTGTGTGCCTGCGGCCGTTCCGGGCGCAGGGACCAAGGCTAGAGTCTGTTCGGTTTAGGCATACGCATACCCGGCATGCCTGATGTAGTTTGAGCATTCTGCGGGGCTGAAGCGGTCGAGCAGGCTGCCGATGCG
>JAYUBY010000519.1:0-1909 GCA_043740635.1 Alphaproteobacteria bacterium | reverse complement strand
GCCTATCTGACCCTGCGGGGCCTACGCACACTCTTCCCGCGAATCGAGCGCCAACAGAAAAGCGCCGCGGCGGTGGCCGCCTATCTCTATCAGCATCCTGCCGTCAAAGCCGTCCACTATCCGGGGCTGCCGACCCATCCTGGCCACCAGATCGCCCGGGCTCAGCAGAGCGGGTTCGGCGCAATGCTTAGCTTCGAACTCGCAGGAGGCGTCGAAGATGTCCGCGCTTTCGTTGGCGCTCTGCAACTCTTCACCCTGGCCGAGTCTCTCGGCGGCGTTGAAAGCCTCATCGCCCATCCGGCAACCATGACGCACGCAGACATAGGTGCTGAAGCGCGAGCGGTCGCCGGAATCGGTGACAACCTATTGAGGCTGTCCGTTGGTCTTGAAAGCGAGGCGGACCTGCTGACGGATCTTGACCAAGGTTTGGGCGCTGTCCTCAAGCGGCGCGCCGCTCCGACACGGAATTCAGCCCTTTCAGTCCACTAGGCCACGGAAAGCTCTTATTATGTACAGACTCCCCGATCTTCCCTACGGCTACTCCACCCTGGCGCCGACAATCTCCGAAACGACGCTTCGCACGCACCACGACAAGCATCATGCGCGATACGTTCAGGTCACTAATGAACTCGTTGCGGAAACCCGCGACACACATATCCCCCTCGAAGACCTGGTGGTCGACGCCGACCGCAATGGAGCCCGCAAGCTTTTCAACAACAGCGCGCAGGCCTGGAATCACGCATTTTTCTGGGAATGTATGCACCCAGAGCGTTCAGCGCCGTCTGGCCCGCTGGCGCAGAAGCTTACCGACGCATTCGGGGGGCTCTCGCAACTCAAGGAGAGATTCACAGCGGAAGGAATGTCTCACTTCGGCTCCGGTTGGGTATGGCTCGTCGCAAAGGGAGAGCATCTGTCGGTAATATCGACGCACGACGCTGGTTTGCCGATAACTACGCCAGGGTTCACGCCGCTGCTGGTCTGCGACCTTTGGGAACACGCCTACTACCTCGACCATAAGAACGATCGCGCGGGGTTCCTCTCGGCCTGGTGGAATCTCCTGATCAATTGGGATTTTGTAGCCAGCCAGTATGCCGCTTCTTTGGGCCAGAGGACAGGCTGGCGCTACCCCTCGGTGGAGGCCGGATAGGTGGCGCGGCTAGATGCACGCAGGCCGGGCACTCGGACACATGTGCGCCGCAAGCCTCGTGGATCGTCCTCCCAGGCTGGAACCCAACCGGTCCGCGTCGCCCCCACCCCCGACGATGCGCCAGTCGAGGTCAGCTCTCCGGTCTGCCGCGCAGGAGAGGCTGACGACGGTTACATGGGATTTCTGGAGCGGGACGCGCTGGTCGAGCAGCTAAACATTCTGTTGGAGGCGGAGCGCGCGGGCGCCCATGTCGGTGTGCGGCTTGTAGCGGACGCTGACGACCCGGAACTCAAAGCCCTGGCGCGTGTCATTTACGCCGATGAGACGCGCTGGTGCCGCATGCTCATCGGCGCATTGAAAACTCTGGACGCGCCGCCATCGCAAGCGGTCGGCGCCTTCTATGGCAAGGCGATGGCGATCAGCGATGTGGAGACGCGTATCGCCTTCGTGAACCGCGGCCAGGACTGGGTAGTGCGCAAGCTTACGGCGATGCTGCCACAGGTCCGGAACGACGCGCTTCATGCCAGCTTGCGTGAAATGCTCTTGGCCCACGAGCGAAACATCGCGAGCGCGGCGGCCACCCTCGATAGGCGCGCAACCAAAAGCCACCCCGTCAGCACCCAGCCATCCAAATCGGAGTCTTGAAAGGAACAACCGCTATGATCGACGTCGATAGAGGTCAGTCTCACCCCATCGTCGCTGACACGGTCGGCGAGGCTGTGGACCCCAGGCTTCGAACGTTCATGATCGGCGTCTATAACA
>JAYUBY010000518.1:0-5114 GCA_043740635.1 Alphaproteobacteria bacterium | reverse complement strand
GGATCAGGTTGTAGGCCGCCAGCGCCAGGGTGAAGACCGTTTCGACCCTGGCGCGGCCTCGGAGCTTAACCTTCGCCAGGCCGGCGGCGCTCTTCGCCCAGCCGAAGATTTCCTCGATGCGCTTGCGGACGCGCTGGCTGGCGGCGTAGCCGGGATGGCGGGTGGTGCGCGCGCCCACGGCGGTCTTGCGCGGCTTGCCGGTGCTGGAGAAGTGGCCGTCGATGGCGACGTGAGGCGTCACCTTGCGACGGCGCAGGTCGCCGATGAAGCCATGCACATCGTAGGCCTTGTCGGCGCCCAGCGTGATCCGCCGCCGCCCGGGCCGGCGGTCCAGCATGGCCAGCGTCGCCTCCCGCTCGGCTGTGCCGGTGGCCTGGGTGACCAAGCCGTCCACCGCCAGGCCGTGGCGGTTCTCCATCAGGGCATGGCCCATGAAGCAGAGTCTGGCCGGCTGGCCGTTGCCCTTGCGATAGAGCCGGGCTTCGGGATCGGTCGTGCTCTGGTGTGTCTCGTTGGAGCGCGTCTCCTTGTGGAAGCCACGCTCGGCGTTGCGGCCCGGTCCTGCCGGATTGTTGTCCTCGCCGTCCTTGCGCCGAAAGCTCTTGATCGAGGCCCAGGCCTCGATCAGCGTGCCATCGACCGAGAAATGGTCCGACGACATCAGCCGCTTCACCCGCGGCTGGGCCAGGACGGCGCGCAGGAACTTCGCAACGATCTCGCCAGCCAGCAGCCGATCACAGTTCTTGGTGAAGCTGCAATGGTCCCAGACCACATCGTCCACCCCCAGGCCCACGAACCAGCAGGTCGAACTCCATCCGCTCCATGCCTCGGCGGCCTTTCCGACAACTAGCTATGCGAGATCCGAGACTCGACCTGCCGGTGGATCTAGCCTCCCCACGTGTGTGGTTTTCTCCTGCCGCTCCGCCTGGAAGCCCCGTGTCTTTGGTGCACGGCAGAGCCACATCGCAGCGGAATCCCAAGGTTATGGGGCGAACCATTCCACCTTAACAGGGCTTCGGCGCAGGGGTCTGTTGTGTGAGAACGCCAGCCGACGGCTTGCAAAAGGCCAGCCCGGCGTGATGATCGCGCGGAGGAGCCATCCAGCGCAGACGTCCGACGGCCTGCGCGTCTCCCCACAACAAGCAGCGCGAGTTGAACTGACATGACCCTCGGACGCCAGATTCACCTCGTCCGCCGGCCGAACGGCGTGCCCGTCGCCGAGGACTTCGCGGTCGTTTCGGTCGAGGTCGCGGCCGCGGCGGACGGCGAGGTGCAGGTGCAGAACCTGCTGATGTCGGTCGATCCCTACATGCGGCCGCGGCTCACGTCGGACCAGCCTCTCAACGTGGCGATGATCGGCGGCGGGATCGGACGCGTCGTCCAGTCGCGCCATCCGAAGTTCGTGGAAGGCGACCTGGTCCGGCACGGCGCCGGCATGCAGGAGCGTTTTATTTCGGACGGCCGGGGCCTGCAGGTGCTGACCCCCGATCCCGCGCTGTCGCTCAGCGTCTACATGCACGCCCTCGGCGGCACCGGGATCACGGCCTATGGGGGCCTGCTGGAGACGGGCGCCCTCAAGAATGGAGAGCAGGTTTTCGTGTCCACGGCCGGCGGCGCCGTGGGATCGGTCGCTGCCCAGATCGCCAAGATCAAGGGCTGCTATGTGGTCGGCTCCACCGGGGCCGACGATAAGGCCGCCTGGCTGCGCGACGAGGTCGGGCTGGATGCGGTGATCAACTACAAGACCCAGCCGCTGGCCGAGGCCCTTGCCGAGGCGACCCCCAGGGGCATTGACGTCTATTTCGAAAACGTCGGCGGCGCGCACCTGGACGCGGCCTTGCCCCGGATGAACGTGCGGGGGCGGATTCCGGTCTGCGGCATGATCTCCACCTACAACGGGGGCGGCGAGGGGGTGCGAAACCTGTTCGCGCTGATCTACGGCCGGGTCAGGATGGAGGGCTTTGTGGCCAGCGACTTCCCGCATCTGCAGGCGGCCTTCGTCGAAGATATGACCGGATGGCTGAAGGACGGTCGGGTGAAGTATCAGGAGACGATCCTGGACGGTTTCGAGCGCGCGCCGGAAGGCTTGATTGGCCTGTTCTCCGGCCTCAACCACGGCAAGATGCTGATCCGAGTTGCGGTGTAACCCAGGGCGCGGCGGCGCGGCGGCGATTCAGTCGCGCGCCCAACGACCCGCGCCTCGGCGGGGTTGATCGTGTCCGGTCCTCTCCGGCGCAGCCACGCCTAAACGCGTCGGGCTTCCGATCCTGGCGCGGCGCCCTATCTTGCGAGAGCATGCTGCGTCTGCACCCGCCCGCACCGCTTCGACAGGCCATCGTTGGACAGGTCCGCCAGCTGGTTGGCGGGACCGGCGACGACACCGTTGAGCGCAATCGTGCGGACACCGGTCTGTTCGGACCGCAGAGCGCCTGCTGGAAGGTGCACGGCGACTTCACCAGCATGATGGTGGGCGGCATCGCGGCCCTTTTCCTGCAGATGTTGCACCCTGGGCCCCTGGCCGGCGTCTGGGATCACTCCAACTTCCGCCATGACATGCTGGGGCGCCTGCAGCGGACCGCACGGTTCATCGCCGGAACCACCTATGGCGATCGGGCGGAGGCGCAGGCGCTCATCGACCGCGTGAAGCAAATCCATGGGAAGGTGAGGGGAGTGCTTCCGGGCGGGGAGGGCTATGCGGCCGACGATCCCGAGCTTCTGACCTTCGTGCACGTGGCGGAGGTGAGTTCGTTCCTGGCGGCCTATCTGCGCTACGTCGATCCGGCGTTTCCGGCGGCGGAGCAGGACCGCTACTACAGCGAGGTGGCCGAGATCGCCCGGCGGCTCGGCGCCCCGGCCGTACCGATGAGCCGGGCCGAGGTCGCCGCCTATTTCGAGCGCGTGAGACCCCAGCTGCGGAGCGACCTTCGAACGCGTGCGGTCGCTGTGGCCCTGCTGTCGCAACGGGCCCCGAGCGCCGCGGCGGCGCCCGCCATGGCGCTCGCCTTTGATGGGGCGAAGGACCTGCTGCCGGACTGGGCGGCGCGGCTTCACGGCTTTCGCCTGTCGGGGGCGCGACGGGCGCTCGCCCGGGCTGGATTGCAGGGGCTGGGCGGTACGATGCGCTGGGCGCTAGTCAACAGCGCCGAGGCGCGCGCGCGGCGCCACGCGGCCGAGCTCATCTTGCCGGCTGGGTCGGCGCCGGTCGCCTAGGGCGGTCACGGGCGGCCGTCGCGCGTGCGAGGTCTCATCACCTTGTCCACGCAACGTTGAGATGGCACTGCGTCCGCAAGTTAGAATGGCACTGCCGCTGGGGTAGAGCGCCGCGTGGGCGCGTAGCTATCAAGCCGCGCGGAGCCCGGCCGCCGTCCGTTTCGGGGCGGATCAGCTGGCACTTAAGGATCTAACCGGCGGTATTGAGCGTCGAGGCTTGGCCTGTGCGTCGCGTCGCTGCTGGTTTTCGCGGATCATCGCCAGTAGGGGTCCGAGGCGCTTGTTCTCAACAATGGCGGCTTGATCGACCCGACGGTCCTTGTCGAATGTCCGGTAGAGAAGATCGTCGCCATCGTGGCGCAGGACGATCGGCCCTTCGACGTACTCGATCACCTCGATGTATTTTCCGGCCGTGGCCAACGCCGCCGGCGTCTGCTCCAGCAGGTAGATCATACGGTCGTAGTTTATGGTCAAGGCCTGCGACACCAGCCGCGTTTCGCGCCAGGTAACGGCTTCCGCGAGATCGTCACGTGCAGAGACCGGACGGTGCAGATGCTTCAGGTTTGCCGGCGTCTTGCCGAAGCGGGCGTTGTAGTCGCCCATGAAGCTCGGCAGGAAGGCGTTGCCGGCTTTCATCGTCCCAATGCCGGCCAGCCGCAGCTCCTTCACCAACCGGTCTTGCAGGGTCTTGTTGGCGCGCTCCGCACGACCCTTGGCTTGGCTGGAATTGGCGCAGATCAGGTCGATGTTTAGCCGGTGAAGCACACGTCCGAACTGGGTCAGGCCATCGCCCTCGACGGCGTCTCGCCGGTTGACCCGAAATACCCCGTGCTTGTCTGTGTAGAAGGCCACAGGCTTGCCGTAGGCCTCCAGGTCAGCGCGCGTCGCGGTGAAATACGAGAAGGTCGATTCCGTCGGAACGAAGAGGAGCTGCATCAGCCGGCTGGTCGCGTCGTCAATGTAGACGAGCAGGGTGCACATCGGTCCGCGATCCTCGAACCAGCGGTGATCGCTTCCATCGACCTGGACCAGCTCGCCGACGCAGTCGCGCCGATATCGAGGCTGATAGGCTCGCTTGAGACGACGTTTGCGATCGAGCCAAAGGCCGTCCGCGATCATCCACTTGCGCAAGGTCTCATGCGACACCTGGATGGCGTGTAGCTCCGCCAACTTCTCGGCCGCCAGCGTCGGACCGAAGTCAGCGTAACGCTCACGCACGATCACCAAGGCGCCGTCGCGAACCGTAGCGGAGGTCAAACGGTTGCTCGGTCGGCCGCGTTTCTTGGAGATCAATCCATCAGCGTCGGCCACTCGATAAGCCCGCAATACACGGAACAGCTGCCGACGGCTGAGCCGCAGCAGCTGACAGGCCGTCTCGGTCGCGAGACGTTGCTGGTCAAGGTCGCGCAAAACCTCCAACCGCGTCAGCTCGCCGTCGCTCATGATCCGAAACGTCACCCGCCTGGCTCCCATCCAACCCAAGACAGGAGGAAAGGAGTGCCATCTCTAACTAGCTCGGCACTGACATTTGCACTTTGCGCCTACATCACCGTCTCGACTATGTAGCGTTATGCGAAATGGAGTCAGCCTAGGCGGACGCTGTAGACGGCCGGCGTCGCGGTCCAGGATCCGTCCGAAAGGCGCGCCGCGGGATTGCGGATCCGCTGAATCCGTGGACGGTCAGTCTGACAACTCGCCACCAAGAAGATCCAATACTGGTCGCCGTGTTGCCGCGCGGCGCGCAGCTCGTTTCGCGTGACGTCGATGGTCGTGAAGGCGCCGCCGACGGTGCCCTTCACCTCCACGGGTGCTGGCAGTCTAACTGTAACTTGTCTCCACTATCGCTCCAGCGGCGGGCGGATGGAGACATGGAATGACACCGATCTCCTTTAAGCGGCACCGGT
>JAYUBY010000517.1:0-5029 GCA_043740635.1 Alphaproteobacteria bacterium | reverse complement strand
TCGCCTCGGTAGTCGTCGACGACCTTCATTTCGTTGTCGAAAACCATGGTCGCTCGGCGCCCGGCATCATAGCCCGGCCAATGCGGGATAAGGTTGTTGTTCGGATCGCCGCTGGTGGCGAAGGCGACCCAGGTGGCCGCCAGCCGGTCCGACATTTGCCGCCCACCTTTCGTGCCCGCGCCGCCGATCGGGTTGCGCGATAGATGAAAAGAGGCCTCCACGTCGTGGCCGTGAACCGCGCCGAACTTGCCGTCGAATGCCGGTGTTTCCCAGTCCCATACGTACATGTAGGTCGCGGCCTTGCCGAGCTTAGCCTTGCGAAGCGCCTGGATTTGCGAATTGCCTCGGCTGGCGTCAGTGAAGGCCTCGGCCTGCGTCAGATAGGCAGACTGGCGCGGGTTCTCGCGGCGGTAGGCCGCAAGGATATCGCCGCTTTTGGACCCGAACCGCTGCCGGAAGAGGCCTGACAGTCCCGTCTCGTCGAGATCGAAGTTGGTCAGCCGCAGGGCCGCGTCGTGGAGGGTGGTGGAGATAATCACGGGCACGTCGGCCGACTCCGCGGGCGCCGCGGGATCAAACGGATGGTGCGGAAGGGTTTTGTCGCCGACGACTGGACGGAAATTGCCGTTCGAAGCCACCTGGGCCTCCAGCAGCTTCTGCCACGGGACGTTCTGGATCGCCGCTGCGTTGCCCTTGGCGATGCCGAGCGCCTTCATCAATTTTTCGGCCTCTGTCTCCGCTTCTTCCGGCGTTGCCTGACGCAGCGTCGAGCCGGACTGAACCGCGGCCCGATGGAACAGGCCCTTGGCGGAAGGCACGGCCAGCAGGGTTGAGGTCTTCGAGCCGCCGCCGGACTGGCCGAAAATCATCACCCGGCCCGGATCGCCGCCGAACCGCTCGATGTTGTCGCGCACCCAGCGCAAGGAGGCGACCATGTCCATGACGCCGCAGTTGCCGGCATTGGCGAACTCTGCCGGCGCGCCGACGCCCGCCAGATGGGTGTAGCCAAAGGCTGCCAGGCGGTGGTTTACAGTCACCACTACCACGTCGCCCAACCGGGCCATTTGCGCCCCGTCGTACATCGGCCCATTGCCGGAGCCGGTCGCCCAGCCGCCGCCGTGGAACGAAACCAGCACCGGCCGCTTTGCGTGGTCGTTCACGCTCGGCGTCCAGATGTTCAGGTTCAGGCAGTCTTCTCCCATGCCCCCGGGGCCGACGTGCCGGTCCCAGGCGATCATCATCGAATAGTCGCTATCGAGCGCCGCTGGCGTTTGCGGCGAGATCGGGCCGTAGCCGATACAGTTGCGGATCCCCGCCCAGGGCGTCGGCTTCTTCGGCGCCATGTAGCGATTCTTGCCCCCGGTGGAGGCGCCGTAGGGGATGCCCTTGAACTCCTTCACCCGGCCATTGGCGATGCCCTGGACCTTTCCGGAGGTGGTCTCAACGGTCCAGAAGATCCCGCCTGGGGCGCCACCGCCGCCCAGGATGCGGGCGGGCGGCGCTGTGGGCGCCTGCGCGGCGGCAGGTGAAGCGGTTGCTGCTGCGCCAATGGCGGTTGCGGTCAGCGAAGCGACCTGGATCAAGTCGCGGCGGCTGAGGCCTTGTGCTTTCTTGGATGTCATGACCGTTGCTCCCCCTAGCCCCGGGCGCCGGGCGCCGGCGGATTGGCGTCCCACCAGGCGCGGATTTCGGCGCGCGGATTGATCTCCTGACGCGTGTCGTTGTCGAACAGCATCACCGCGCGTTGGGCGTCGCTGTAGGGTTTCCAGGGTGGAATGTGGCTGTTGTTCGGGTCGCCGGTCTTGGCGAAAGCGCTGAACGTCGAGGCCAGGCGGTCTGCCATCTTCTTGCCGGCGGTCGAGCCCGAGAAGAACCCGTCGCGGTAAGAGTGGAACGAGGCGGAGACGTCGATCCCGTGCACCGCGCCGAACTGACCATCATAGGCCGGCGTACGCCAATTCCATTGGTAGACATAGGCCGGCGCAGCGCCGAGCGCCGCCTTGCGGGCGGCCTGTGTGAAGGCCGAGCGCCGAGCGCCTGAGTCGGTGAAGGCCTGAGCCTGAATCAGGAACGGCGTCGCGATCGGATCATAGCGCCGATAAAGCAAGACCAGTTCGCGACCCTTGCCCGGCCAGCGCTGGTTGAAGAGGGCTGTGAGGCCGTCTTCTGTGAGGGTGAAGTTGGTGAGCGCGAGCGCTGCGTCTTCCAGCGTCGTGGAGACGATGATCGGCACGTCGGCCGAGCAGGCCGGAGCCACAGGATCGAAAGGATGGTTGGGAAGGGCGTCCGTCCCGATCACCGGCGAGAAATTGCCGCCAGCCGCGGTCTGCGCCTCGAGGATTTGCTGCCAGGAGAGCTTCTGGATGTCGGAGATGTTCGACTTGGTAAGGCCTAGTTCCTTGACAAACCTCTCTGCGGTCGCCGCTCCCGCTTCCTGTGTCACCAGCCGTAAGGTAGAACCTGATTGCACTGCCGCACGATGGAAGAGGCCCTTAGCCGGCGGCATGGCCAGCACCGTCGAGGTCTTCGCGCCCCCACCCGACTGGCCGAAGATCATCACTCGGTTGGGGTCGCCACCGAAGTTCTCGATGTTGTCGCGCACCCACTGGAGCGAGGCGACCATATCCAGCGCCCCGGCCACACCGGCGTATTTGAAAGCCTCAGGAGCACCCGCGCCCACGAGGTTGGTGTAGCCGAAGCTTGCGAGCCGGTGATTGATGCAGACCACCACGACGTCGCCGTAGTGGGCGAGGTTCTTGCCGTCGAAGCCCGGCGCGTTGCCCGAGCCGGTGGCAAAGCCGCCGCCATGAAACGAGACCATCACCGCCTTCTTCGCGCTGCGGTCGATGTTGGTCGTCCAGACGTTGAGGGATAGGCATTCCTCGCCCATGCCGCCCACCTGGCGGTCCCACATGATCAGCTGGCCATATTCGCCGCGGATATCGGCTTGAGTCTGCGGGCAAACGGAGGTGAAGGCGAAGCACTCGCGCACGCCCTTCCAGGCGGCGGCTTTCTGCGGCGGCATGAATCGATTCTTTCCGCCGGTGGGTGCGCCGTAGGGGATGCCGCGGAACTCCCAGACCGGGCCGTTGGCGATGCCCTGCACCTTGCCCGTGGCCGTGTTGGTGACCTGGAAGAGCTTGCTGGATCCGCCGCCCGTCGCCAGGCCGGCCGGCGCCGCGGTGGGCGGAGCGGGCGCTTGCGCCGCGGCCTTGCTGACCACGGCCGCAGTGACGGCAAGCGCAGCGCCGGCGATCAGGACCTGTCTGCGGCCGGAATCCGGGTTATCTGAGCCCTGAGTCATCTGCGTTCTCCCAGCCAGTGATTATCGGGGCGGCCCTCTGGCCGTTAGCGCGCCCCTTGTTCGGCAAGCTTAGGCGTTGGCCGCATCTGCGGTCAACGGAGACTACAAACTAGGTCTTGGGCTTTTGCAGTTCAGCCACCAGGCCCTGTCGCATGGTCTTCAGCAGGGCCAGCACCCGAAGGGCGTCGTCGGTGGGACGGCCGATAAACACAGAGCCCATCGCCAGACCCTCCAGGGCGGCACGGGTCAGATGGGCGATGGTGTCGATCTCTCGCACCCGCTCCGGCGCGCCCAAGGTCTCAGCCATCCGCCCCCGGGCGCGATGGAGGGCAGCATCAAGATCCCCGGCGAACTCAGGGTAGCGGGCGGCCAGCTCCGGGTCGCTCCGCGCGGCGATGGTGACTTCCATCAGGGCGATGGCTTCCGGAGTTTGCAACGAGGCCCAGACGGCATCGACGCCCTGCAGGAAGCGTTCCGGCTGGTTGGGGTAGTCGGCGAGGTAGCGCCGCACCGTCGAGCCACGCACATCGGAGGCGTGTTTGGCGACCGCCAGCATAAGGTCGATTTTGGTCGGGAATTGGTGGAGCAAGGAGCCGCGGCTCACTTTGGCCAGTTTTGCGACCAGCGGCGTCGAGGTGGCCGCATAGCCGAATTCGGCCAAGCACTTCACCGTCGCGGACATGATCTTTTCGCGGGTCGCGGCCCGGCGTTCTGCATTGGGCCCGCGCGGGACCCTAGGCTTCTTGGCCGTCGTCATAGCTGGAGCATGGCGGGATGCAGCCTCGCCGCCAAGCCTCAATGGAAATCGCGGCTTCGGACTAGGGCGCTGGAGACCCGCGCATGGGGCGAGGGCGGCGCTGCGCCGGGCGCCTCTTCGTGGTCGCGCATCTCCGTCAGCTTGTGGGAAAGGTCGGTGAAGCGTTCGGCCACCAGGTGGATCACATTTCCCGCGACTTGCAGCTGGCCGTGCACAAGCAGGAAGGACGAACTCATCACCAGGCGGCGATTGGCGTCAAAGGTATCTTTCCAGCAGACGATATTGGCGATGCCGGTCTCGTCCTCCAGCGTCAGGAACACCACGCCCTTGGCCGTGCCTGGCCTTTGGCGAACCAGCACCAGACCGCCCACGGAGATGCGGCGGCGGTCTGGTAGGATCTTCAGCGCTATGCACGGCACGACCCGCATCCGCGCCAGCTCGTCGCGGAAGAAACTCACCGGATGGGCTTTCAAGGACAGCCGGGTGGTCCGGTAGTCTTCAGCCACTTCCTTGGGTTGGCTCATGAAGGGCAGGAGCACTTGGGCTTCCTTCACGCTCTGCCGAGCGATGAGCGGGGCTGAACGCTCGGCGCCCAATTCATCTGTCATCCCCTTCACGGCCCACAGCGCCTCGCGCCGGTTCAGGCCTAGTGAGCGGAAGGCGTCGGCTTCGGCCAGAAGCTCCAGCCCGCGCCGCGAGAGGCCTGAGCGCAGGACATAGTCCTCCAGGGTGGCGAGGCCGGCGGCGCGGGATTTCATGAAGACCAGGGCCTCAGCCTCCTTGAGGCCCTTGACCTGACGTAGCCCAAGCCGCAGGGCGCGATGCGGCGACCGCGGGTCGTCCGGCGGCTCCAAGGTGCAGTCCCAATCGCTGGTCTGGAGGTCGGGCGGCCGCACCTCGACCCCATGTTCCCTGGCGTCGCGCACCAGCTGGGCCGGTTGATAAAAGCCCATCGGCTGGCTGTTGAG
>JAYUBY010000516.1:0-20585 GCA_043740635.1 Alphaproteobacteria bacterium | reverse complement strand
AGCCCATGGCGATGAAGTGGGTCGGCGTCTCAGCGCGAGGACCGGACAGCCTCTCGCCCTTGTGCAGCACGAACTGGAAGGTACCGGTAAGTGAGGTCTCCATTGCGGTGACATCGACCTCACCATTGCCCTGACCAGCATGGCCATCGCCCACCTCGAACAGCGCGCCGTTGGCGTGGACGGGCAGGTAAAGCGTTGTGCCCGCCACCAACTCCTTGTTGTCCATGTTGCCGCCATTGATGGTTGGGGGTGTGGAATCGTAGCGGCCGAAAGCCAGCGGCGGCGCGACGCCCATGCTGCCGAAGAAAGGATGCAGCGGAATGGTGATACCGGGTGCGAAATGCGCGACCATTTTCGCGCGATCGAGTGGGATGATCTTCATCCGCGCATAGGGGAAATCGTCGGTCAGTATGCCCGCGCCATATCGGAAGGCGTTGTAGGCGTAAGGGATCGCCAGATCGATCTTCAGGATGCGGATCTCCAGCGTATCGCCGGGCTCGGCGCCTTCGATGGCGATAGGTCCTGTCAGGATGTGACCGCCAGGGCCGCGGGCTGAGGCCGGGACGTTGGCGTAGACGTCACGTAAGGAGGCTTCCACTTGGTCAGGCGGCACGCCATTGCGCTCCAGCCCCGTCGGATTGTTGGTCAGCAATGTGTCGACCACAACGGTATCGCCAGACTTGACGGTCAGCGCCGGCTTCGCCGTGGCGTCATAGTTTCCCCAGGCTACGGTCGAGGGCGTGACCTTCAGGGTAAAGGTTTGACCGGAGCTCTCCGCATGGGCGGCGGTCGCAAACAAGGCTACAGCCAGCGCCAAGGCCTTGAATTTTAGACGCTCAGACATTCGGAATTCCCCACGGCCGCCTACGGCGCGGCGGCGGGACTATTGGACCGAGCGAACCTGAGCGCAAGGCGAGTGACGCCCGGGCAAGTCGTGGGCAAAAGATTTGCTCGTGTTGTCGGCGTAGCCGATGCTGAGGCGTCCTTGAGGAAGCATTTAGACAAGGAGCTTGAACGATGGCCGGCCCCCTCAATGCCGACACCTTCCGCGTGGAGCGATCGACTGTGATCGACGCGTGCGCCGCCGCGATCTTCTCCCACATTGACGACGTCCGAGCCTGGGACGCGTGGTCGCCATACGAGAAGATGGATGCGAACTTGGCCAAGACCTACTCGGGACCGGCGCGGGGTAAGGGGGCGGCCTATGCCTGGGTTGGCAAGAAGGCGGGCTCAGGCAGCATGGAGATCACCCAATCGACGCCGTCCTCTGAGGTCGTGATCAAGCTCGAATTCACCAAGCCGTTTACCGCCCACAACACGCCCGAGTTCACACTTGAACCCCATGGATCTGGAACGAAGGTGACCTGGGCCATGTTTGGGCCAAACACCTGCACGTCGAAGGTGATGGGGTTGTTCTTCACCATGGACAAAATGGTCGGGCCGCAGTTCGATGACGGCTTGGCACGCCTCAAGCAGCTGGCCGAGACGGCGCCCGTCGCATAGTCAGACGAGCTGCAAGTCCTTCGGCGCGGCGCCCGGAAACACTTGGCTGAGTTGCGTGGCGTTCAGGCCATAGATTCGGCCGAACAGACCGCCGATCAGGGCGCGGTAGTCCGTAAGCACGGCGTAGTCGCGGTTCTGATTTAGGTTCGCCTCGACGACCAGTTTCTGTTCGCCCGCGATCCTGCCGCCCTTTACGCTGCCGCCAAGCACCCAGTAGGCGCTGCCGTGGCCATGGTCGGTACCCCGGTCGCCGTTTTCGCGGAAGGTGCGACCGAATTCGGAAACGACAACGACGACCGTATCTTTCCAGGCGTCAGGTCCGATCTCATTGACGAAGCCTGCGAGACCGCGGCCGAGCTCGCCAAGCCGGCCGGCCAGATAGCCTTGTGCCGCGCCCTGGTTCACGTGGGTGTCCCAGCCGCCGATGTCGACAAAGCCCAGATTGTAATCGGACTTCATCAACCGCCCGATCCGCCGGGCCGACAGCTCGAAGCCCTTGGGGGAGACCGCGCCGCGATTGGCGGCGACCATCTCGGCGGAAATCGAGCGATAGACCTCGTCTCGCACCTGAAAGCCCTGCGCCACCGAAGGTCCCAGCGCTTGGCCCTGGTACATCTGCTGGATCAGACCTGCGAGGTGCTCGTCCACTGCCGGCTTGCCGACCGCGCCGACGGCGACGTTAGGGATCGGCTTGCTGCCTCTAAAGATCAGCGGCAACTGGTCGGTGAAAGCGATGGGCTGCGGCCCACTGAGCTGGGCGGTGAGCCGGCTCATGAAGCCCGAGCCATAATTGCGCGACCCCTGCAATGCCTGTCCGAGCTCGATAGTGTCCTGGGTCTCGAAGTGGCTGCGCGAAAGGTCGTCGCCGGCGCCCGCGAAGGGGACGAAGGCGACCTGGCCTGCCTTCCAGAGCGGATAGATCGAGTCTTTCAGCGCCGGGTGGAGGCCCCAGTCGGCGTCCATCGGCAAGGCCGCGTCCGGATTGGCCGGATCAGGCTTGGCGATGTGGAGCGTGGGGCGGGCCTGATAGTAGAAGTCGCTGCTCGTGGGGATCACCACGTTTGCGGCGTCATAGGCGCCACGCAGGAAAACGATGAGCAGGCGTGTTTGGCTTTGTGGCGCGGCCCAGACCCTGCCAGCGACGAACGCGGGTCCGGCCGCTGCAGTGAGGGCGAGAAGTTGGCGGCGATCGAGGCTCATCGGCGCATGAACTCCGGAGACGATAGGAACAATGCGTTCCAGTCTTGAGGTGATCCCGCCTGGCCGAGGACATTCTTCGTCGTCTGAGCCAGGGTCTGATCCAGGCCGGCCTTGTAGTAGAGGGCGTTCTGCAGTTGGGGAAAGGCCGGCTGGTCCTTGGCGGCGGGCTGGTCTGACTTGAACAATCCGGCCGAGCCTGAGCCGATCTGCCTGGCGATTTCGAACCGAACAGCCAGCTGGCCCGGCCCACTCCAGGCCGCAGAAGCCGCAGCAAAGCCATCCGGTGTCTCGTGATTGTAAAGTCCTTCGCTCATCCGGTTCAGCCAGTTCTGCATCGGCTGGGTGTTGAGGATGACGCGGTCGTCGTAGGACAGACGCACGGCCGAGACCGTATAGTGCATGGGATCCTTGAACGCCCTGCCAAGCGAGGCGTCGAACTCGCGAGACGTGAAGAGTGTCCGCAAGGTCGCCGCGATGTCGCCATCGGAGCGTTGGAACGTCTTGGCCATGCGATCGATCAGGGCGGCTGGCGGATCATCGCCCATGAAGTAGGCCGCCATCTGCGCCGAGACATGATGGGCCGTGGCGGGCTCGCGGGAGATGATATCCAGCGCCTCCTCGACCTCTCCAAAGCCCGACCCCTTGATGGCATGCCCCAGGAGGATTTTGTCCCCGAAGTCGTGGCGATTGGGGTTGAACTCGAAGAGGCCCTCGCGGACCAGAAGCGGCTGGTAGGCGGCCTTCAATTTCGGAGCATCTGGCGAGAGATCGACACCGACGCCTGTCAGGATGCGCGCCAGTTCCTGCACGTCTTTCTGGGAGTAGCCGGAGCCAACTCCCATAGTGTGCAGCTCCATGATCTCGCGGGCGTAATTCTCATTGATGTGACCGCCGGCGTTCTGGTCATTGTCGAGGTAGCGCAGCATCGCTGGATGCTTGAGCGTGGCCTCCAACAGATCGCGGAACTTGCCGAGGGCACGAGGGCGGATCGCCCGGTCTTCGTAGTCGCCGATCATGGCGCGGACGTCGCGCTTGTACATGTGGACGTTGAAGTGGTTCAGCCAGAACCAGGTCATCTGCTCCTGCAACTGGTCGGGCGAGTAGAGATCGCGGAGCAGAGAACGGGTAGCGGCCTGCCGTCCGAGCTCCGTCATTGCCTGCTGATAAGCCTGCTGTGCAGCCTTCTTTTGGTCCGGATCGGCCAGCTTGCCGGCGGCTCTGTTCTGAGCGTCGATCTGCACGACGAGATCGGCCATGGGAGCTTGAGTGACGGGCAAGGCGTCGATTTGCGCCTGTACAGTCGCGGGAAGCTGATCGCCGGATTGCGGGCGCAGCTGTCGGGCGAGCCAAGCGCGGACGCCCATCGATTGAAGCGCGGCCGCTGAACTGGCCGTTTGGCCCCAGGTGACACGATTGAGCAGCGCCAAGTCATGAGGACTGAGCGGTGTCTCAGCCTTCGCGCCATGAGCGGACAACGTACACGTCATGGCGGCGGCCAGGATCAAAGGGCCCCCGGGCAAGCTCATTCGCATTCGCTAGCGCCTCAGCAAATCGGAGCAAGCGGCGCTCTGAATGTTACAGAACCACGTCATCTCGGCATCAGTATGGCGGGCCAACGATAACGTTGTCGTAACTGACGCGCCTTGCCGCTTCAGGCCAACGGCGTCTAAGTTTCGAAAAACGGGTTTGGGGGCTACCAGGATGCGGTTTGGAGTTTTGACGGCGGTCGCCGCCGGCGCGATCGGGGCGGCGGTGTTGGCTATTTCATCTGCAGCTTGGGCGCAGACGCCCGCTTCAGCCAACGGTGAAGCCGTCTTCAATACCCGTTGTAAGTCATGCCATGAGCCCGCGATCGATCGCGCGCCTAGCCGGATGGCGCTCTCTGCCTACCCGCCGGCGCAGATCGTCCAGGCGCTGACCAGCGGCGTCATGACGCCGATGGCTCAGGGGCTGTCGCAATCCGACAAGGATGCGGTGGCTGCTTTCCTGACGACAGCCCAGGCAGGGCCGGAGGCGCATCCTACGCCCGGCGCGGTCAGGCTTGTCTCGACCGCCGCGCGCGGCGTTGATGTGATGTGTACGACGAACCCGCCGATCCATGAGACCTCGATGGACTGGCGCAGCGTTGGCCTGGACGCGAACTCCAGTCGCTACCAGCCCAATCCCGGCCTGACGGTCGCCGATGTGATCAAGTTGAAGGTGAAGTGGTCCTTCGCCATGAGCGGCGGCTCGATGCCGACGGTGATTGGAGACTGGCTCTTCATCACCAATCGTTCCGGCAAGTTCTACGCGCTCGACGCCAAGACGGGCTGCGTCCACTGGGTGCTTGAGGCCGTCACCGCTCGTACGACGCCGATGGTCGTCAAGAGCCCGATTTCACCTAGCGGCTGGGCGACCTTTATCGGTGAACGCACCCGCTCCGTCCGCGCCTTCGACGCCCAGAGTGGCAAGGAAATTTGGAAGAGCGCCCAGCTTGAGACCAATCCGGTGGCGGGGATCACCGGGACCCCGGTCGTGTCCGGCGACCAGCTCTTCGTGCCCCTGACCTCGGGTGAGGAGCCAGCTGCGCGTCAGCCGAACTATCCCTGCTGCAGCTTTCGTGGGTCGCTGGTCGCGCTGGATCTCGCCACCGGCAAGACTCAGTGGAAGACGTTCGTGATCACCGAGCCGCTGCACCCGACGCACAAGAATTCCGCGGGCACGATGATGCAAGGGCCAGCTGGCGGGGCGATTTGGTCCGCGCCCACGGCCGACCCAAAACGCAACCTCGTCTACGTGGCCACCGGCGACAGCTACACCGATGAGCCGACGAAGGGCGACGACGCCATCGTCGCCATCGAGATGAAGACCGGCAAGATCCGTTGGAGCACCCAGGTCACTGAGAAGGATAACTTCATCATGGGCTGCGAAGCGAAGCTGCCCAACTGTCCGACCCCCGTTGGCCCGGACTATGACTTTGGCGCCTCGCCCATCCTCTTTAGTTTAGCGAACGGCAAGCAGATCGTGCTCTCAGGCCAGAAGTCCGGGATCGCCTACGGAATGGACCCGGACACTGGGAAGCTGATCTGGAAGACGGCCGTGGGCTCGGGCTCGGCCCTGGGCGGGATCGAATGGGGGATGGCCGCCGATGGGAAGCGGTTGTTTGTGGCCATCTCCGATGTGATCAACCTATTCGACGAAGTTCCGGGTCTTGCGCCGGTCACTGCCGACAAACTCGCACCAGGAAAGCCGGGGCTCTACGGCCTCGATCCAGCGACCGGAAAGATCCTGTGGTCGACGCCGGCCCCGAAGGCGCCCTGCCACTATGCCGGCGACCGTAGCCACGACTACGCCAAAGGCGCCTGCATCCGAGCGCAGTCGGCGGCTCCGTCAGCCATGCCGGGAGCCGTGTTCTCCGGCACAGTCGATGGCTGGTTCCGTGCTTATGATCCAGCCAGTGGCAAGATCATCTGGGCTTATTCCACGACGGCTCAGACCTACGACACGGTCAATCGGGTCATGGGACAGCCCGGCGGCAGCATCGACGGAATGGGCCCGGCAATCGCAGGCGGCATGATCTACACGATGAGTGGCTTCCTGGGCGCGGCCAACACTGGGGGCAACGCGGTGAACGTCCTGCTGGCGTTCTCGGTCGACGGGAAATAACACGCCGTTGCGTCAGCCGGCGATACGGATGATTTCCGTTAGCAGCTGACTAGGCGAAAACGGCTTCGGCACGAAGCCGTTCATTCCTGCCGCGTGATAGGCGGCTTGATGGTGGGTCATGACGTCGGCAGTCAGGGCCACGATTGGAACATCGGCATGAGGTTTTGGCAGGTCGCGGATCAACTTGGTGGCTTCCATGCCGTCCATACCCGGCATGTTGACGTCCATCAGGATCAGGTCGTAGCCCCCTCGGGCGGCCGCTGCGATGGCGGACTGACCGCAGTCTGCTGTTTCCGCCTCAGCGCCCAGCGCCTCGAGCGATTTCAAACCTACGAGGCGATTGGTTCGGTTGTCGTCGACGATCAGGATCTTAAGGCCAGCGAGCGGCGCGCCACCGGCGTCGACCTGTGGCGCGACCGGCGGCGCCTCGGCTTGCGGCGCGGAAATCTCGAACCAGAAGACCGAGCCCATACCCTCGGTCGATTCAAAGCCCATTTCGCCGCCCATGAGTTCGGCGAGGCTTCGCGAGATGGCTAGGCCCAAGCCGGTTCCGCCGAACTTGCGTGCAGCGCCAGTGTGAGCCTGCTGGAAGCGATCGAAGAGCGCATCTTTAGCGTCTTCTGGCACGCCGACGCCGGTGTCGTGCACCTCTACGCGAAGCTTGCGGTCCGATGCGTGGCTCGCCGCGACGAAGCTCATCCGCACCTCAACGCCGCCGGCCTCGGTGAACTTCACGGCATTGCCGATAATGTTGAACAGGCACTGGCGCAGGCGAACCGGATCGATCATCGCCCAGGCGCCGGCTTCGGCGCCTTGGGTTTCGGACACTGCGCGGAGATAGAGGTTCTTGCTGTCGGCCTGGGGATGAAGCAGCGCGACGACGCTCGACATGACCGCCGCTGGATCGGTCGGCGCAGGCGTCACATCCAGCTTGCCGGCTTCCATCTTGGAAAAGTCGAGTACGTCATCGATCAATTGGGCCAGCATGTCGCTGCAGGCTAGGGCTTCGCCCAGCAAGTCGCGTCCCTCGGTGCTGAGCTTTTCGCGATCCAAGAGGTTCAACACGCCCACAATGCCGTTCATCGGCGTGCGGATCTCGTGGCTGACCGAGGCCAGGAAGCTGGATTTTGACGCTGTCGCCGACTCTGCCATGAGGCGAGCCTCGTCGAGCGCGAGCTCCTGGCGCTTCTGATCGTCGATATCCAACAGCAGGCCAACGCCACGCGAGGGCTGGCCGCTCAGATCCAACTCGGTCTGCCAGTATACCCTGACCCAGAGCGGGCCTTCGGGCCGAATGATCCAGGCTTCGAGCGAGACGGGGCGCCCGACCTTTATGCTTTCTTCGCCGAGCCGGCGCATCGCGTCGCGATCATCCGAATGGAAGATGATCCGAGGGTCATCGGCGGAACTAGCCGCCTCGACAGTAGTTTGGCCCACCAGGTCGCGGAACTCTTGAGACAGCCAATATTCCCGTTTGGCATAGTCGTAGCCGAACACGCCAGCACGAGCGGCGGCCAACGCCAATTTCAGTCGCCCGGCGCTTAGGGTGGCTTCATCGCGGGCCTGGGCGAGGTCGGTGACGTTTTGGCTGAGGCCGTACATTTCGTAACGGCCGGAGCGGAGCTTGCGGCCCGAACGGTAGAGCACGCGCAAGTGCTTCCAACCGCCATCACCGGTCAGGTAGCGCATATCCCCCTCGGCTGTGCCCTCTTCGCGGGTTAGCCGTTCGCGGATGGCGTCATCGATCGGTCGGTCCTCCGGGTGCTGGATCATCTGCAGCACTTGCACGGGCACGGGGTCCTGGTTCCCGCCGTGGCCAAGGGCCAGCTCGCTGGGGAAGTGGTAGAGGCCGGCGTCGGGGTCGTAACGCCAGATACCCACCTCGGCGTCATGCATCAGCCGGCCGCGGGCGGCGAAGTCCGCCTTCATCCGCTCAAGCACGGTCCGTTCACCGGTAACATCGAGCAGAACAGCCAGGATCTGGCTGTCCTGTTCCAGAAGGTCCAGACGCAACCATTTCGGACCGTCTTCGCACTGGAAGCAAAAGGTCTGGATGCCCTCGCCGGTCGGTGCTTCGAGAGCGGCCGAGCGGAGGCGATGGCCAAGAGGCTCGCCGACCAGACTGGCGGCCGGCACCTGCAACAGGCTCGCAAAGGCGTCGTTGGCGTCAAGGAATCGCAACTCCCCGTCCAGAATTGCCATCGGAACTGGCAAGGCTCCGAAAGCCGGACCCAGCGCCCCCTCGGCGTCAGCGTTCTTGGAGGCGTGCAATGCGACCATGAAAGCAACATCGCCGCATCAGGTTAAGGTCTTCCTCCTATGACTTCGCTTTGCTTCGTCTGACTGGGGTAACGCCTTGGACTTGATTGTCGCTGCGTAATCTCCGCCTTGATGGCTAAATCGCCAGACGGAGAAGACGACATGACCGACACGCTCGCCCCGGGGGCCGTTGATAGGGCAGATGACGGCATCGGTTTTGACCCCGAGGCGTTGCGCGCGAAGTACCGCCAGGAGCGCGATAAGCGCCTGAGAGCCGAGGGCAACAATCAGTATCGCGAGATCGCTGGCGACTTCGCTCACTACCTCGACGATCCCTATGTCGCTCCAGGGTTCAACCGCCCAGCCTTGGCCGACGAGGTTGAGGTGCTGGTGGTGGGAGGCGGTTTCGGTGGCCTGCTGGCCGGCGCACGGCTGCGAGAGGCCGGATTGACCGATATCCGGATCATCGAGAAGGGTGGAGACTTCGGGGGCACTTGGTATTGGAACCGCTACCCAGGCGCTGCCTGCGATATCGAGAGCTACGTCTACCTGCCGCTGCTGGAAGAGATCGGCTACGTCCCCACCGAGAAGTACGCGAGCGCCCCCGAAATTCTGGCGCACAGCCGCGCGATCGGCGAGCACTTCAACCTCTACAGTGGCGCGCTATTCCAGACCGAGGTCACCGCGATGCGCTGGGACGACGCGGCGCTCCGTTGGATTGTCGAAACCAATCGCGGCGATGCGCTTCGGGCGCGCTTCGTGGTGATGGCCAACGGGCCGCTGCATCGACCGAAGTTGCCAGGCATCTCGGGCCTGGAGACCTTCAAGGGCCATTCCTTCCACACCAGCCGCTGGGACTACAAATATACGGGCGGCACGTCTGACGGCGGGCTCACGGGCTTGGCTGGCAAACGCATCGGCGTCATCGGCACTGGGGCCACCGCCGTTCAATGCGTGCCGCATCTTGGCGCAGGCGCAGGTGAGCTGTTCGTCTTCCAGCGCACGCCCTCATCCATCGATGTACGCAACAACCGCGCGACGGATCCGGATTGGGTCGCGAGCCTAGAGGCGGGGTGGCAGCAGCGGCGTATGGACAACTTCAACATTCTTCTCTCGGGAGGCTTCCAGGAAGAGGATTTGGTCAACGACGGCTGGACCGACATCATTGGCAATATCTTGCTGCTGGCCCGCAAGAAGATTGCGGCCGGCGAGGTCGTCGAAGATCCGGCGGCGCTGATGCAGCTGGCCGACTTTAAGAAGATGGAGCAGGTGCGCGCTCGTGTGGACAGCGTAGTCGCCGACCCGACCACGGCCGAGGCGCTGAAGCCTTACTACAACCAGTTCTGCAAGCGACCTTGTTTCCACGACGAGTATCTGGCGGCGTTCAACAGACCGAACGTCCATTTGATCGACACTCAGGGTAGAGGCGTCGGGCAAATTACCGAAAACGGCGTGGTGGCGAACGGCGTGGAATATGAGCTCGACTGCCTGATCTACGCCACGGGCTTTGAGGTTGGCACCGAGTTCACCCGGCGCTCAGGCTATGAGCTACATGGCCAAGGTGGCCTGACCTTGACGGAGAAGTGGAAGGACGGCGCCTCCACCCTCCACGGCCTCTACAGCCGTGGCTTCCCGAACTGCTTCATCGTCTCCAACATCCAGTCAGGGTTCACCGCCAATTTCCCACACATGATCAACGAGCAGTCCAAGCACATCGCTTATGTGCTGAACCACTGCGCCGAGCATCAGGTGCGGCGGCTGGAGGCGTCTGAGGCTGCCGAGGACGCCTGGGTCCAAACGATCATCGACCTCTCCATAATGCGGCAGAAGTTCCTCGAGGAATGCACTCCCGGCTACTACAACAATGAGGGCAATGTGCAGGCTATGAGCGCGCGGAATGGCTCCTATGGCGCAGGGCCAGTCGCCTTCGTCATAGTTCTGGAGGCGTGGCGCGCTGAAGGGTCACTGGCCGGGTTGGAGCTTGGCTAGCGCCCGCTCACATCCACCGCCTCGATCTTGCGACCTTCCATGTCGGCCTTGCGCGCGCCAGCAAGGATGCCCGGGAGCGCATAATTTCCCTCGTGGCAGGCGTATTCATAGACAGGCCCTGCGGCTGAATTCAGCGGCATCTCGGCCTTCCAGACTTGGCTATAGGTGGCCGAATCGTCGACCTGGAACTCGTAGAGGATCTGCTTGGCCGACACGCGGGTGAAGCGCTCGGTCACCTTGGCGTTCGGCGACAGCAGGATCGAATTGCCGAAGTAGGGTCTGAGGCTTTCGCCCGGATTGAAGTTGGTGGTCTCCACAACCAGTGCGTTGCCCTCCCACCAGCCAAAGCTATCGCCCATCCACGGCCGGATGTTGGGTTGCGGATGTTTCTTGTCGGTCAGGCGAATGATCCTTGCATCGTGGTTCATCTCCACCAGGATCGCCACAGCGTCCTTAGACTGAACGATCTGATAATTGTTATTATAAAGGACATTGAGCATCGGCGGGCCGGCAGTTGAACCGAAGCCTAGGATGCACCGCTCGCCCAGCGGGCGGTTTTCAGGCCCATCCCAGCTGTTGCGGGCCTTACGCAGGGCTTCGACGTAGGCCTTCCGGCCGTCCGTGCTGTAGGGGAGTTGACCGTTGACCGGATCGACGATCCACGAGGTGCGGACCTGGCCGTCGATGCGGCCTAGGCTGACGCCAGGATCGGTCCAAGAAGCATTGTAGCCGCCCGGATCGGCCGCCTCGGGAGGCGCGCCAGAGTTGGGATCGGTGGGCTTGTCTTGCTGGGCGCGCGCGGCGGCGCGGCGTTTTTCAAGCGCAGCCGCCTCGGCCTCCGTCAGCGTGAGGCTCTTAAACATGGCCGGGCGCTGCAGGCTGGTCAGCGAAGCGTTGGTCCAGGTACCTTGCAGGTCGGGCTGGCCAAACCCGTTGCGAGGCGGCTGGTAGCCGGCGGCTTGCGCTGTGGCGGCGGCGGCGATCAGCCCGGCGGTGACCAGGGCGGCGAGGCGGCGTGATAGCAGTGTCATGGCGCCGATAGTTCGCCCGACAGGCTCGGCTTGCAAGCCGCCTCGTGTATCGTTGCCCGACACGTTCTGGGGGACCGGCAATGGATGAGCTCTTCGACAAGGTCTGGACGCACATCCGGGTCACGCGCCGTGAGGCCGTCTGCGAGGTAGCGCTTGCCAGGCCTGAAGCGCGAAATGCGCTGAACAGCGCCCTCATGGAAGAATTGACCTTGGCCGCGCGGATGCTGCGGCTGCGCACCGATGTTTTGGCAGTGATCCTCACAGGCGCCGAAAGCTACTTCTCCGCTGGCGCCGACCTTTCCGCCAGTCAGGCGCGGGCCGCCGCTCCAACGCTCATGGAGTCGCGGCAAGCGATCATGGCGGGGCCAGATTTGTGCAAGGCCTGGGAGGAGATCGAGGCGGTGACCATCGCCGCAATTGAGGGGTACTGCATTGGCGGCGCCTCCGCGCTCGCTGTGTCGTGCGATTTCCGGATAATGGGCGATAGCGCATACATGCGGCTGCCGGAAGTTCCGCTGGGCATGAACATGAGCTGGCGGACGCTGCCGAAGCTCGTGGCGCTGGCCGGCCCTAGCAGGGCCAAGCAGTACGTGATGTTCGGCGAGGCTGCTGACGCCGCGCGATGCCTTGCCTGGGGTTTCGCTGATGAGATTGTGGCTGCAGGTCATGCGCTAGCCGCCGCACGGCGTTGGGCTGAAAAAGTCGTGGCTCTGCCGCCACTGCCGGTGCGGATGACCAAGGAGGCCGTTAACGCCATCGCCTCAGTCAGCGCGCAGGCCAGCATCTACATGGACCGGGACCAATACTTGCTGGCGAGCCGAAGCCACGACTACCACGAGGGCATCGCGGCCTTCCTAGAAAAGCGCCCGGCGGAGTTTAAGGGCGACTAGGCATTCCGGGCCATCAGCCCGCCGTCCACCGCGATCGTGGCGCCAGTGATGTAGGACGCGGCAGGCAGGCAGAGACTTAGAGTGATATGGGCCACCTCGTCCGGCCGGCCATAGCGGCCAAGCGCAGTACGTCGCTTGGCAAAGGTATGTCGGTCGGCCTCGGGGATCGCTTCGGTCATGCCGGTGAGGATGGGACCCGGACAGATGCAATTGACGGTGACCCCCTCTCGGCCGAGTTCCACCGCCAACGCCCGGGTGAGGCCCGTGACACCGGCCTTGGCGGCGGCGTAAGCGCTATCGCGGGCCGTCGCGCCCAGAGCTTCGGTGGAGGCAATATTCACGATGCGGGGCGCGGCGGATTTGCGCAGATAGGGTAGGGCGGCGCGGATGATCCGCTGGTGAGCTGTCAGCATGACGCCGAGCGCGCGGGTCCAGACCATTTCGTAGTTATCCGCATCAATGGCGGCAAACCCGCCAACGCCGGCGTTGTTCACGACGATGTCGAGGCCGCCGAACCGCTCGGCCGCTGCAGAAACGACGGTGTTGATAGCTTCGCCGTCAGTGACATCCAGGGTCCAGGCCTCGGCGCTGAAGCCCCGGTGGACCAGATCGTCGGCGACCTCGCGGACAGATTCCGCGGCGATGTCGGTTAAGGCCACATGGGCGCCTTCGGCGGCGAAGACCTCAGCCGTCGCGCGGCCCATGCCGCTTGCGGCCCCCGTGATCAGGACTGTGGAGCCGGCGACGGAACGGGCGTTGACGGTCAAAGGCTTAGACCTCCATCGACGATCAGGGTCTGGCCGACCACATAGGCCGCCAAGGGTGAAGCGAGGAATAGAGCCGCGCCCGCCATGTCCTGCGGCGTACCCATTCGGCCGAGTGGGATAGCGCGCAGCGCGCCCTCGCGGCGCTCGGGGTGTTCGGTGGTGACCTTCGTGAGCTTGGTGTCGACCAGGCCAGGTGCCAGGCCAACAACGCGGATGCCGTCGCGCGCCCAGGCCTCGCCCAGCGTCTTGGTCAAGCTGATTGCGCCAGCCTTCGAGGCCGCATAGGCCGGATTGCCGCGGTTAGAGGTGTAGCCGGACACCGAACTTACAATGACGATTACGCCTTTCCGAGCCGCCAACTGGTCGTGGAATTTCATGGCGCACGCCATTAGGCTGTCGAGGTTGACCGCCATGACCCGGTCCCAGCCTTCGGGTTCGAACTCGCCTCGCCGATAGACGACAGTTCCCTGGCAAAGGATGAGAACATCGATGGCTGGCGGTCCAGACGCGGCGGCTACCTGATCGCGGTCGCCGACGTCGACCTGGCCGTAGGCAAGGCCATTCAGATCGGAGCCTTCGACGCCGTCGTAATCCTCAGCCTGAGCGCGTGTGCCCCAGACATGGACAGCAGCGCCGCGCTCCTTGAAGGCGTGTGCGATGCCGTTGCCGATGCCGCTGGAGCCGCCCACTACCAGGACGCCCTTACCACTGAAATCGAGCTCGTTCACACTGGCTCGCCTCCCGAGCGCGATGCTCGCACGCCCGCACACAAGGTCAACGGTGACGTTCGGTCACGCTTGCCACAGCGTCATCCAGCGGGAACGATGGGAAGCATAGGGAGCGAGGCGGAAATGCCCGAATTCAGAACCATCGACGCTGGAACCGCGCAGATCCGCGTAGCTATTGAGGGCACGGGGCCATTGGTCGTTCTCGTGCATGGCTTCCCTGAAAGCTGGTTCTCGTGGCGCCATCAGCTCGCGCCCATCGCCCAGGCCGGCTTCACCGCCGCGGCGATTGACGTTCGTGGCTATGGCGGCTCGGACAAGCCAGGCGAGGTCGCTGCCTATGACATGGAGAGCCTGACCGCAGATGTGTCTGGCCTCGCAAAGGCTCTGCAACCTGACGCGCCGGCCATCCTCATCGGCCACGACTGGGGTGCGCCGATCGTGTGGAATTCGGCCCTTTCGCGGCCAGAGCAATTCTGCGCGGTCGCGGGGCTGTCGGTTCCATATTCCGGCGTACCAAACCGGCCGTTCACGGAAGTTTTCACTGAAGCCTTCACGTCGAAAGGCAACTTCTTCTACCAGGCCTGGTTTCAGGATGTGGGACCACCAGAGGCCGAGGCGCAGGCCGATGTCCGCGGCTTCCTACGCAAGTTCTATTACGGCATCTGCGGCGATGCGCCGGATGGGACTTGGCCGCAGAAAAAGCATGGCGCGACACTGCTGGAAGGCATGATCGATCCGGCGGTGTTCCCGGATTGGCTGACGGCGGCGGATCTCGACTTCTACGTTGGCGAATTCACCGCCTCTGGGTTCTTCGGACCGATCAGCCGCTATCGCAATCACGAGCGCGACTTTGCCTGGCTGCAGCAGTTCCGTGGCCGAAAGCTTGACATGCCAACACTGCTGATCGGCGGTGACCGCGATCCGGCGTTCAATGGCTTCGGCCGCATCGCAGATCCGGCAGCGATGATGCGCCAACACGTGACCGATCTGCGGGGCGTCCACGTCCTGTCCGGGTGTGGTCACTGGACCCAGCAGGAGCGTCCCGCGGAGGTGAATACCTTGTTAATCCGATGGCTTAAGGGACTGACTTGATCCGCCTCTACCATTGCGCCGATGCGCGCTCGTTCAGGCCGCTCTGGGCGATGGAGGAGTTGGGTCTGGGCTATGAGCTGACCGTCATGCCGTTCCCGCCACGCTATCGCGCCAAGGAATATATGGCGGTCAATCCGCTGGGTACGATCCCGGCCTTGATCGACGGCGAGACGTTTATGACGGAGTCTGCAGCGATCGTGCAGTACTTGGTCACTCGCTATGGCCCTAACTCGCTGTCGGTCGAAGTCGACGACCCGGCCTACGGCGCCTGGTTGAACTGGCTGCACTTCGGCGAGGCGACCTTGACCTTTCCGCAGACCCTGGTGTTGCGCTATCGGCGCTTCGAGCCTGGTAAGGCCGAGGTCGTGGCGGATGACTACGCCAAGTGGTTCCTAGCTCGACTTCGGGCCGTGGATCGGGCGCTCCAGGACCACGAATGGCTGTGCGCCGATCGTTTCACCGCGGCCGACATATCCGTCGGCTACGCCTTGCTCCTGGCAGGCCAGCTCGGTTTGGACGCAGAGTTCACCCCCTCCATAGCGGCCTATTGGACCCGGCTTCAGGCTCGGGCAGGCTTCCAGGCGGCCAAGGCCTCGCAACTGAGGCATGCGCCACCGGGCGCCGAGGCGTTTCCCACGTGAGGCCAAGTCAATGATCACGCTCTACGACCATCCGCTGTCGCCCTACGGCCAGAAGGTCAAGATCGCGCTTCGGGAAAAAGGCGTCGCCTTCGAGACCATCTCGCCCGGCGGCTTGGGGGCTGGCGGGGCGGCAGGCGCATTTGCGGAAGCAAATCCGCGGGCGGAGGTGCCGACCTTGGTCGATGGTGAGGTGGCGATCTTCGACTCCACCGTGATCCTCGAATACATCGAGGACGCCTTTCCGACGCCGGCGCTGCTACCCGTCGCTCCCGCCGATCGCGCACGCGTGCGTATGATCGAAGAGGTAATGGACACCCACTTCGAGCCGATCAACTGGGGCCTTTCTGAGCTGCGGTGGTTCAAGAGGGCTGAGGGCGACCAGGCCGCCCGCATCGAAGCCGAGGCGGCGCGCCAAGCGGCGGGCTTCTTCGCCTGGCTCGACCGGCAGCTGGCAGGGCGCGAGTGGTTTAACGGCGACGCCTTCGGCTGGGGCGATCTGTCGGTGGTCCCCTTCCTCAATGGCGCGGTGGGCCAGGGCCTCAAACCGCCGGAAAATTCGTCGCTTGCGGGCTGGCTTATCCGAGCCAACGCGCGGCCCTCGGTCGTCGACACCGTCGCCGAGATCGCCGCCATGGCGCGGGTCTCTGGCATGGGCAACGTCGCCGAACTGGTGGAGAAGGGCCTCTTCAAACGCGAGTACCGCGACCATCGCCTCGAATGGATGATCAAATCCGGAGGCGTCGAGGTGGTTCTGAGGGGGCTCGAGCGCGGCAACATCCGCTTTTCGCCGGGATTTCACTGATGGCTGCACAAGGTTCAAGCGAGGTCATCTTGCACCACTACGACACCTCGCCCTTCTCCGAGAAGGTGCGGGTTCTGCTGGGGGTGAAAGGGCTTTCCTGGCGTTCGGTGATCCAGCCAGTGATCATGCCAAAGCCGGAGCTCATCCCGCTGACCGGCGGCTATCGGCGGATTCCGGTGCTGCAGATCGGGGCGGATATCTACTGCGACACTCAAGTCATCCTGGCTGAGATCGACGCACGCCATCGCAAGCCCGCGGTGATCAGGGGCGCCGATTGGGCCGTCAATCTCTGGGCCGATCGGCTGTTCTTCCAGGTCACCGTAGCGGTGGTGTTCGGCGAGACAGCCGACAACGTGCCGGCCGCTTTCATCGCGGATCGAGAAAAGCTCTCTGGCCGACCGTTCGATATGGCCGCGATGAAGGCGGTGGCCGGACCGATGAAGGCCCAATGGCGCGCCCATGCGTCTTGGATCGAGCAGGGTTTGGCTAGCAACGATTTCCTCGGTGGTTCAACACCTTCTCTCGCTGATATCTCAGCTTACATGAACGTTTGGTGGCTGGGTCGGGCCGCGCCCGGGGCCGCCGCGGAATTGCTTGACGGTTTACCGAAGACGCTTGGGTGGCGGGAGCGGATGAAGGCGCTTGGCCACGGCCGACGAACCGACATGAGCGGCGCTGAAGCGCTGGAGGCCGCGCGCGCGGCCACGCCTACGAAGGCGCTCCCGAGCGATCCGGCCGACCCCTGCGGCTTGGAGCTTGGCGCCGCCGTGACGGTCCGGGCTGACGACTACGGCCGCGATCCTATCGAAGGGCGGCTGGTCGCCGTCAACGCGGAGCGGATCACCATCGCGCGCGACGCCGGCGAGCTTGACCTGATCCACGTGCATTTCCCGCGCGTCGGCTACGTGCTGTCGGCGGCCTGAGACCTGAAGGAGACTTCGATGAACGACCGGGTGACGGTGGAAATCAAGGACGGCGTCGCCGACGTACGCCTGGTCCGGACCGAAAAGATGAACGCCTTAGACGACGCCATGTTCTCGGCCTTGATCGAGGCCGGCGAGCGGCTGAAGACCGAAGTAGGTCTGCGGGCAGTTGTGCTCTCCGGCGAGGGGCGGGCGTTTTGCGCCGGGCTCGACATGGGCAGCTTTCAGGCCATGGCATCGGGTGAACGAAGCGGAAATCGCGACACGACGGCGGCGCTCTTGACGCCGAAGCGCACAGAAGGTGGGTCCAATCGGGCCCAGCACGCCTGCATGGTCTGGCGGGAAATTCCTGTTCCAGTGATCGCTGCGGTGCATGGCGTGGCGTTCGGGGGTGGCTTCCAGCTGGCGCTTGGCGCGGACCTTCGGTTCGTGACGGCGGACGCCAAGCTTGCGGTGCTGGAGATCAAGTGGGGCCTAATCCCGGACATGGCAGGCATGGTGCTGATGCGCGGCTTGGTACGCGACGACGTTGCCCGCGAGCTGACCTATACGGGACGAATTTTCTCAGGAGAGGAAGCGGTCGGCATGGGGCTAGCGACACGTGTGTGCGCCGACCCCCGGGCTGAGGCGATCGCCCTTGCCGCCGAAATCGCGGGTAAGAATCCCCACGCCGTTCGCGCCGGAAAGCGGCTGCTCAACCTGATGGGTGAAGCCGACCAGCACGCGATCCTCCTGGCCGAGAGCAAGGAGCAAGGCGCGTTGATCGGCTCAGCCAATCAGATCGAGGCCGTGACGGCGAATCTGCAGAAGCGAAGCCCGCAGTTCGCCGACTAGGCTCTACTTCTGTGCGAGTTTGAGGCTCGGGTCAGAGTGCGCGAGGGTCACGCGCACGGTGCCGTCTACGCAGGCGCGCATTTCGTCCAGGGGAAAGCTCGCCCCGTACAACTCGCGGCCGCACAGCAGGCGTGCGGCCTTGTAGACCTCGGCTCGCACCTGTCCGGGGGCCTTGCCGTCGGTAGAGATGTGGATGGATTGTGCGCTCGCGGGGAGGGCGATGAGAGCGGCCGTGGCCGCCAGGATCATGACACGGTTCATGTGCTTGGTTCCGGATGGAGGTTGCTTCCAACCCCTTTCACCGGCGTTCCCTTTGGCGGTGGCTGTATACTGACGTCAGCCTGTCGCCTGAGGCCTATTTGACACCGATTCCATACCGATCAATCGAAATGATGCAGTGCGAAATTCGAAGTGTGCAATGCACAATCTCGAGGCGCCATTGCTTCAGCCGCGCCCGATAAACGGCATGTCGGAGGCCATCACCGTCATGAATTGGACGTTGGCTGCGAGTGGCAGACCGGCCATGTAGAGCACTGCGTCGGCGACGGCGGAGACGTCCATAACCGGCTCAGCAGCGACGGAGCCGTCGGCCTGCAGGACGCCTTTGCTCATGGCCCGCGTCATTTCGGTGCCAGCATTGCCGATGTCGATCTGACCGCAGGCAATCCCGTAGGCTCTTCCGTCGAGCGAGGTCGATCGGGTGAGCCCGGTGATGGCGTGCTTGGTGGCGGTATAGGCGATTGAGCGTGGACGAGGGACGTGCGCCGAGATCGAGCCGTTGTTGATGATGCGCCCGCCACGCGGGTCCTGGTCTTTCATCAGCCGGAACGCGCCCTGGGTGCAAAGGAACGCGCCGGTAAGGTTGATGTCTAAAACCCGCTTCCAATGCTCTAGCGACAGTTCTTCCAGCGGCACAGGCGGCGCCCCAGTCCCAGCGTTGTTGAACAGCAGGTCCAGGCGACCGAAACGGGCCTTCACACTCTCGAACAGCGTCGCCACCGAAGCCGGGTCGGCGATATCTGTGACGTGGGGATGGGCGCTCGCCGAGGCGCTATCGGCGAGCCCGGCTGTCTCCTCCAGAAGAGGTCCCCGACGACCCGCGAGCGCCACCGACCAGCCGGCCCGCAGTAACCCCAGGGACACAGCCCGACCGATCCCGCTACCGGCGCCGGTGACAATGGCGACCTTGGCTGTTGCGCTCTGCATCGCGGCTGGATAGCCCTAACGATGGTTCGCGCACAGTGTTTCGTGAGCCAGGGAAGAACCAGAATGGCCGCCTCCGAGCCCCCGCCGACCGCAACGGTTGAAGTTGTTGTCGTCTACCCGCCAAGATTGGCGCCGCTAGGCGGCGAGGCGGCGTTCAGCGCTGTCCAGGTGGGCTCAGAGATTCTCAAGCAGACCCCACGTCTCGATCAGGCGCTTGAAAGCGCGCCCGGTGTCTCGCTGTTTCGTCGCACGACCTCTCTGTCGGCAAATCCCACCACGCAGGGTGTGTCACTAAGAGCCATTGCCGGATCCGGCGCAGGGCGAGCCTTAGTCACCCTTGATGGCGCGCCTGTAAACGATCCGTTCGGCGGCTGGGTAATCTGGACCGCGCTTCCGTCTGAAGGGCTCGAGGGCGCTAACATCGTCCGTGGCGCCGGGGCCGGACCTTATGGCGCGGGCGCGTTGACCGGGGTGATCGCCCTGCAGGAAAGGGCTGGGCGCGATGGATTGGGCGCGTTCGATATCTCAGTCGGAGAGCGCAGCAGCTACCGGGCGGCGGTCTCCGGTGGAACGCCTGATGTTCTGATCACCGCCGCGGGCGAGAGCACGGACGGCTATACGCCCGTGCGCGGCAAGATCGCCGGCGCGGCCGACACGCCGCTTACACTTGAAGACTCCAACGCTTCGCTTCGAGTGCAGCACAGTTTCGACGGCATACAGGCCGCGGTTCGAGTGGAGGCCTTCGAGGAGCGGCGCGGGGCTGGCTTGCTTGGCGCGCACTCGATCGCCAAAGGGACCGCTGAAACCATTACGCTGGCTCAACCAGCGACCGAAGGTGTCGGCGGCTGGCGGCTGCAGGCCTGGGCCCGCAGCAGCGACCTGGTCAACACCTCCGTCGCCGTCGCTGCCGGTCGCGCCACGACGACGCCTGCCAACAACGAGTTCTCGACGCCCGCGCAAGGCTACGGATTGAACGCGGCGCTCCAGGGGCATTGGGGTCTGGCGACCTGGGAGGCCGGCGCCGACGCACGCTGGGCCGCAGGCACGGATCACGAGCAGTTCAAGGTGGTCAATG
>JAYUBY010000515.1:0-3911 GCA_043740635.1 Alphaproteobacteria bacterium | reverse complement strand
AGAAGACACTTTCTGTCACCGTTAGAGATGGCACAAACTGTCCGCCGTCAGCGCTAGGCGGCCCTCACCGGAGGGGTACTGAGAAGGCGAGGAGGCGCGCAGTGAGCAGCGCGGCTGCGCCGGGCGCCTTCCAGAGCGTTGTCAATGCGAACCAGGGCGCGTGCTCGGTCGCTGTCGAGACGTCGCTTCGCGATATCGAGCGAGCCGATTACGATCGCCAGCATGTTGTTGAAGTCGTGGGCGATGCCGCCGGTGAGCTGACCGATGCTCTCCATCTTCTGCATCTGTCGCACCTCGGCCTCCGCTGCCTCGCGGGTCGCGTTTGCAGCGAGAGCCCGCGGCGCGCGAAGCCCAATGTACCAGCGCAGGAGGGCTCTAGAGGGTCGAGGCTCAAGCTGCCATGCGGTCTCTCCGTAGACGCAGCGTGAGGACAAGACCGCTTGGCTGCCAATCGTAGCTCAGATCACCATCGAGTTGTTGCGAGACACTGCGTGACAGCAACTTGCTGCTAAATCCCTTCAATTCTGGCGTATGATCGACTGCGGGACCTCCGGTTTCGGCCCATACTAAAGATACGTCGCGCTCATCGGCGGTGCTGGAAACATCCAACATTCTTGCTTCGACAGACAACGCGCCGTATTTGACCGCGTTGGTAGCCAATTCGTGGACCACCATTGCGAGGGCTGTGGCTGTCTTTTCGCCCACACCCATTCGGGGGACCGCCACGCGGATACGGCCTGCGAACCGCCCCGGATCGTCGTAGGGCGCAAGGAGGAGTGATAGCAGGTCGCCAGAAGAGCCGCGTTGCCTTCATTGCCAGGAAGCGGCCGGAACAGATCGTGAGCCCGACCTAGCGCAGTGAGGCGCCCAGTCTAATCACTGGCCATCTCAGAAATCGACTTCGCTGATCGCGACGAGATTTGAGTTTGCCCCGTTGCGATGGCGAGTAGGTTCTTGACCCGGTGGCTCATCTCTCCGGCTAGGGGGTGACATTTCCACTTTGCGCCTACAAGAGGTGTCCACGCCGGTTAGAGATGTCGCGCTTTCTGCAAAGTAGAAATGTCAGTGCGCTTGCGTTGACGGTCGGGCGGCGGGCGGGCGCGAAGCCTTCCGTCGCGCAGAGCCCGGCCGCCGTCCTGCTCCTCGATGACGCCGTGAGAGTTGTGTTCCGAGCGCGCCGGCAGGCGTGCGAGGCACTGAGCGTTCAGCCGATACTGAACATTTGACCGGACTGATCGCGCCGCTTCGGACCACTGCGCGTCTGGGGTTCTTGCAGTAGCTGATTTTGGCGGATCATCTCGAGCAGCGGCCCGAGCCGCTTGTTCTCAGTGACGGCGGCCTGCTTGACGTGGCGGATCTTGTCGAAGGTGCGATAGGGGAGGTCGGCGCCCTTGTGGCGGACGACCAGTCGGCCGTTGGGATAGTCGATGATCGTGACCCGCTTGCCGATCGCGTCCTGAGCCTCCTCGGTCGGATCGAGAATGAACAGCACCTTGTCGTATTGCAGGGTCAGAGCCTGCGACACGGTGCGCTCTTCGCGCCATGTGAGGGCGTCCTCAAGGGTCTCTCGCGACGACATCGGACGGTGCAGGTTCTTGGCGTCGGCGGGCGGCTTGGCGAAGCGGGCGTTGTGGTCGGCGACGAAGCCGGAAACGAAGGCGTTGCCGGCCTCCATGGTGCTGATACCGGCCAAGCGCAGTTCTTTGACGAGCCGATCCTGTAAGGTCTTGTTGGCGCGCTCGACGCGCCCCTTAGCCTGGCTGGAGTTTGCGCAGATAATCTCGATGTTTAGCGCGTGCAGGGCGCGGCCAAACTGGGTCATGCCGTCGGTCGCGGCGCCGCCGGTCTTGTTGACGCGGAAGACCGAGTGCTTGTCGCTGTAGAAGGCGACGGGTTTGCCGTGGGCCTCAAGGTAGCTCTGAGTGGCGGCGAAGTACGCGAAGGTCGACTCCGTCTCGACGAACCGCAGGTGCATCAGCCGGCTGGTGGCGTCATCGATGAAGACAAGCAGAGTGCACATCGGGCCCCGGTCTTCGAACCACCTGTGCTCTGACCCGTCGATCTGGACCAACTCGCCCACGCAGTCGCGCCGGTATCGTGGCTGATGAACCCGCGCGCGACGCTTCTTACGGTCCAGCCAGAGCCCTTCAGCAATCATCCAGGCGCGAAGCGTCTCTCGCGAAATCATCAGGTCGTGCAGCTCAAGAAGCTTCTCGGCCGCCAGTGTCGGACCAAAATCAGTGTACCGCTCCCTGATGATCGCCATCGCGGTCTGCCGTACGTCGTCGGGCGTTTTGCGGTTGCTGGGCTGACCTCGCTTCTTCGAGATCAAACCGTCGGCGCCACGCAGCCTGTAAGCCTTGAGCAACCTCCAGACCTGGCGCTCACCGAGTCCCAAAACCGCCGCTGCGCCGCTGGCCGGCAACCGACCCTGGTCTACGTCACGCAAGACCTCGAACTTGCTCAGCTCCGCGTCGCTCATCATCCGCACCGGCATCGGCGTCACCCCCCATCGACCGCCGCGCGGCCGGGGAGACTGACATGTCTAAGTTGCTCGGCACTGACATTTGCACTTTGCGCCTACAAGAGGCTGTCCTCTGATGAGGATTATCGGAAATGGTGTCCAGCCTATGTGGCGATCTGCTCAGCCAGCATCGTTCCCGACATCCACGCCGCCTCGACCCGCGCGCCGATAAACCAGTCGCCGCATAGGCCAAGCCGACGGTCCGCGTCCCAAAGGGCGCCAGAGCCCTCAACGCCTGAGCGCGCATACCGCCATCGATGCGCGCTGCAAGCCATTGGCGGCGGCAAAGTGATTTCGAGCTGCGCCGAAAGAGCCGCCGACAACTCACCGGCAACCCAGTCGGCGTCCGCCTCGAGATGCTGCCTTGACCAGTCCGGGCTGGCCTGAAGGACCCAAGCCTCGGGTCCGGTCCGACCGGGCTTGGAACCGTTGCGCGCCGCCCAGCCGAGCGCGTCAGCCGCCCTGCCCCTGAGGCAGTTCAACGGCGTCGGCAAGGTGTCCCCAAACGCCAGCATCACGGTCCAGCACGGCGCCGTGGGCGTGGCCCGGGCCAGCGCCGCTAGGTCTGGCCTTGCCGACCCAATGAGCTCTGCCGCCTGCTCTGCGGGCAGCGCCACGACCACCGCATCCACCTCGACCGACAACCCGGTTCGCGTGACGAGGCGCCAGCCCTCGGCGAGCGGCGACAAGGCCGTCACCTGGGCGCCCCATTGCACGGCAAAAGGTTTCGCCATTTGACGGATGGGGGCGTTCATCCCCGGAACGCCGACGAAGGCGTCCGCGCCCGCTGCAACCCAGGGCGCGACACATCCCGCCGCGATCATGTCGTCCACCCGGGTTCGAAAACCAGGATCGCGAACCGTGAAATACTGGGCCCCGTGATCGAATGTCGCCTCGCCCGCGGCCGTGGCGATCCGGCGGGTCGACATGCGGCCACCTGGGCCACGGCCCTTGTCCAGCAGAATGAGCACGTGACCCCGCCCCGCCAGTCTCTCCGCGCACGCCAAGCCGGCCATGCCGGCACCCACAATCGCGATCTGCATATTTCCCTGCCCCTGAACCGCGAACAAGGCGGCCAGTTCGAAATGGTGCGACTTGCGGCCCAATGAAACCCGAAGAGAACGGCACCGCCGATTGGTCCCGTCGATCTCAGCAACGCTATTAGAGCTTGTCGAGAAACTCTTTAGCCTCCGTGAGGATCGCCGCATGGCGTTCTGGCGTCCACCCCGCAAGCGTGCGGTAGGGCCGAGACGTACTGCCCCCGGCCGACATCATGCAGATTCCGGGCTGATCCCGCCCCCCATTCCGATTTGATCCCGCCAGGCCGGGGCTGCGGTTTGGGCGCTTCGTCGACGCTAGGGTTGCCTCCTTTTTGGGGAGGGGCCGA
>JAYUBY010000514.1:0-2535 GCA_043740635.1 Alphaproteobacteria bacterium | reverse complement strand
GCCCCATCCGAGCATCGACTGCTCAGAGCCCGCAGCGCTGCCGCCGTGTGCTCCTGCCGGGTAACCTCCAAGGGTGCGCCCATCCCACCTCTCCGCTGTCCGAATCAGCACATCGAATCGAAACCGCGCTGCTTTGGGAAGCCCCGCGAGTCAGGCTCAGCAGGGACTGGTATAAGCGCTTTCATCTCCGACAATGAACTCCCCCGCGGCGCCCCGCGCCGCGGGCTATGGCGCAACTACGGTTGTGGCTTCAGGACGAGGATCGCCGCCGCTTGTCCGCCGCTGGCGCGGGCCGCCACGAAGAGGCGATCGAGCTGCGGAACGAAGAGCGACGTGCGCGCGCCGGCTCGGGTCGCGACGACGCCAAGCGATGAGAAATCCTTGCCGCGCACCTCAAAGACCTGCACGCCGCCGCTGCCGCAGGTGACGTAAAGCCGAGGCCTCACCGGATCGAACGCCAGGTCATCGGAATCACCGCAGGCGCCGCGCCGCGCCACGGTCGCGCCGGTTCGGCCGTCAAAGACCAATAATGTCGCGGGTGCCCGGAACACCGTTGCGGCGAGCCCGGAAGGCCCGAGGGTCATCGGGAAGTTCATCAGGAAGAGTTGCCGCCAACTGGCGGTGAGCTTTCCGGTTGCCAGGTCGGCCGCGACAATGCGGTGCTGGTTCGGCACATTGGCGACCACCTGGCCGCCGCGAGGCTCGATCTGGAAGCCTTCTGGATGATCCCCAACCTCGGTGCGTGACACGATGGCATGCGTCTTGGGATCGATGACCGCGAACCCCGAGCCATCGGCCGCGATGAGACGGCCGGAACGCGGATCGACCCGCAGGTTGTCGGCATCGCCCTTGAGCTTCAGGGTCGCGACAAGGCGGAGATCGGCCGCGGCGTAGAACCGGATGGTCCCATCGCCCCCGCTCGCCACGGCGACCTCATCCTCCCGGGACAGGTAGGCGACGCCTTGCGGTTCGCTCAAGTGTTCGATACGGCCGGTCCGCCGGCCGGTCTTCACCTCGACGGCCTCCAGCGCCCCGGCGCCAACTTCGCCGATGAACAGCACGCCACGCCCAGGATCGTAGGCCATGTGGTCGATGCGCCCCTCAACACCGGGCAGCGCGATTTTCCGCTCCAGGACGAGCGGCGCAGGGATGGCGGCGCGAAGTGTGGTCGGCGCGAGGGTGATAAGCGCCGCGGCCCACAACATGGCCACCCCGGCGGCATTGGGCATTAGCCGAGCCGGCGCACGCCAGACGTCTGACGACGAGACTGAAAGGGCAAATCTAGGGTCGGCGGGTGCCTTCACACTCACGCTCCTTCTGACCACGCAAGGCAGTCGCGGAGCGGGTGCTTGGACGGCGAACCATCTTGGCCCGGGCGACCCGCATCGGCCCGGTAGGGCGACTATAGGTCGATGAACGAATGTCGCAAGCGGGAGCTTAGGCGCCGTTGCTCGACGCTATGCTGGCCGAGCATGGTGGAATCGAGACCAATATTTGCTCGTCACCGCGAACGCCGCAAACCTCCGTCGCGAGCCCAGGCGCCCGAGGCTTCAACCCATGAAAACACCCGCAAACACCCGGAATGTACGCGGTGATGTCAGGGTGTCCACACGAGGACATGTCCTCGTGTAAGCGGCCTGCCTCCCTCCCCTCGCAGTAGTCTAAGGCAGGCTGTACCAAGTGCCGCGCCCGATGCCGTGCTGCACCAGGTGGCGACGCTCGACGAGCGTCCGCAGGTGCTCCTTCAAGGTGTTGCGGCTGGCGCCGGTCAGGGTGACCGCGTCGCCTATGGTGATGCGGCCATGGTCGCGGACGTGATCGACGATCCGGAGAGCCAGTTCCGGTATGACCGCGAGCAGGAGCTTCTCGCGCTCGACCTTACTGGCGAGCCGCCGCATCTGCTGCTGCATCGCCCGCAGGAAGAACCGCAGCCAAGACTGCCAGTCCGGCGCGTCAGAGCGGATCGTGCCCTGGGTTTGCCGAAGGGCAAGATAGTAGCCCTCCTTGCTTTGCTCGATGACGCTTTCGAGCGAGCTGTAAGGGACGTAGGCATAGCCGGTCTGCAAAAGGAGCAGCGTCGTCAGGACCCGGCTCAATCGGCCATTGCCGTCCTGGAAGGGGTGGATCTCCAGGAAGATGACCACGAACACCGCGACGACCAGAAGGGGGTGCAACATTCGCTCCGCCCTCGCCTCGTTCAGCCAGGCGATCAGCTCCTCCATCCGACGGGGCGTATCGAAGGGCGAGGCGGTCTCGAAGACGATGCCGACTTGCTTACCGTCCGCGTCAAAGGCCGCGACGCTGTTAGGCGTGGTCTTGTAGGAACCCCGATGCCAGGCGTCCTTCTCGCTGTGGACCAGCAGATCCCTATGCAGTTGGCGGACGTGGTTTTCCGTGAAGGCGAGATCCTGCCAGGCGGCGAAAACCGTCTCCATAACCTCGGCATAGCCGGCGACCTCCTGCTCATCGCGGGTGTCGAAGGCCTTGATTTCAAGGTTCGCGAGCAAACGCTCGACGTCACGGTCGGACAGGCGA
>JAYUBY010000513.1:0-2765 GCA_043740635.1 Alphaproteobacteria bacterium | reverse complement strand
AGCCGGCCGAAAAGGCCTTGAAGCGATCGCCTCCGAGCTTGTTCATCAGCGCCTCGGCGATGATCGAGCGCGCCGAATTGCCGGTGCAGAGGAAGAGGATGTTGTAGGTCATCAGCAGCTGGCCCCTTCGGCTTCGCAACAGCGGCTCGCCACCTCAGCCAGCGGCGCACAGATCCCCGGGTTTCCCGCGCAGCAGTCCTCCATCAGGAAGGCCAGCAACTCGCGCATCTGGTCGTAGCCCGCAGTGTAGATGATCGATCTGCCATCGCGCTTCGAGGCGACTAGGCCGGCGGCAGCGAGGATGTTGAGATTGTTGGAGAGCGTGTTGGCCAGGCTACCCGTGGCGCGCGCAATGTCGCCGGCTGCCGAGCCCTCAGGTCCGGCCTTGACGAGCAGGCGGAAGACCTCGAGCCGACCGGGGTGAGCGAGGGCCGACAGGGCTCCGACGGCGATTGGGGTTTGCATTCCGGAGGCTCAGCAGCAGGCTGGGGCGGCGGCCTTCGGCGCGCCGCCGCAGCAGGCGCTGGTCTCCGCGGGCCCGGCCATCGCTGCCGCCGAGGCGTCCTCGCCATAGGTCGTGGCCTCGCCGAATGTGAAGAAGGTTTCCCAACGCACGCCCGCTGGATCGTCGACCCAGCTCTTGTCGGAGCGGGCGTAGCAACAGGTCGTGGCTTCTTCGTCGAAGGTGATCTCGCCCGCCGTCTTCAGGCGCTGGGCCAGCACGCTCAGTTCCTCGGCGGTCTCGGTCTGGATGCCGACGTGGTCGACGCCCAGCGCGCCACCGCGCTGCGAGATCGCCAGGTTCACGCGCGGGTCTTCCAGCATCCACTTGGCGTAGTCGTCCTTCACCACGGTTGGGGGCGCGCCGAACAGGGTCTCGTAGAACTGGATGGATTGGGCGAGATCGGGCACGCTCACGTGCAGATGCAGGCGCTTCATGGTGTTAGCTCCATCACGGGGTGTGGTATTCTATAATTCGGGAAATATCGAATAGTCAAGCGGGGGCGGTGTGGAATTGACAGCAAGAGCGGCGCGGCGGGCAGACGCCTCGGCGATCACCGAGATCTACAATCAGGGGATCGAGGACCGGGTAGCGACCTTCGAGACCGAGTTGCGCACCGTCGCCGACATCGAGGCCTGGTTCGGGAGCGCCTACGCCGTCGTCGCGGTGACCGATGCGGCCGATGGCGTCATGGGTTACGCGGTCGCCCACCCCTAAGCCGATCGCTGCTGCTACCGCGGGATCGGCAAATTCTCGGTCTACGTCCGCCGCGACGCGCGCAGTCAGGGCGCGGGCCAGGTAGCCATGGCCGCGCTGCTGGATGCCGCTCGCGACCAGGGCCTGTGGAAGCTGCTGTCGCGGGTGTTTCCCGAGAACCGGGCCAGCCTCAATCTGATGGCCCGGATGGGGTTCAAGGAAATCGGCGTGCATGAGAAGCACGGAAAGCTGGACGGGATCTGGCGCGACACCGTCATCATCGAGCAACTGATCCCGGAAAACCTCGCTTGAGCCCACGTACGCACTCGAGGCTCGGAGACACGTTCGACAGGCAATTTTGTCATGCCCAACACGCGTCCATTATTCACAAGACCCAGGGTGTCACAGCAGACCATGGCCCTCTCAATGACGTCTTCGACCCGCCCGGCACTGCCGCGCTTGGCTCAAGATTGGTCCGCCGAAGCCAGCAAGGGCCCGCTGCACGGCGAAGGCCGCAATGATAGTCCCATCGCGCACCCGACAAATACGGGTATTCAATCCCGCCTCAATGCGCGCGCACCCATGAACCGAATTTTGCAGTCGCCCGTGGCCAATATCGCGGTCTTCGCCTTCCTGTTGAACTTCCCCTGGGAGTTCCTGCAGACACCGCTCTATCAATCGATGCTTGAGGCGGCACATTGGAAGGCAACTCAACGTTGCACGCTCGCGACCCTGGGCGATGTCGTCATCATGGTCTTCGCCTATGGATGCATCGCGTTGACGACGCATACGCTTCGCTGGTTTGAGAGACCAACAATCGGTCGTCTCAGCGGCTTCGTAGCGGTTGGCGTTCTGGTAACGGTCGTGATCGAGCGACTGGCCTTCGGCGATCAATCACTGGGCTGGCGATATGCTTCCGCCATGCCGATCATTCCACTCGTTCACGTGGGCCTCGCCCCGGTGATGCAGTGGATCATATTGCCGCTCGTCGCTGTTTGGTTCGTTAAGCGCCAGCTCACCTAGGCTAGAGCGGCCCCTCATTGTGGCCCTAGCCGTCCACGTAAAGGGCGCGGACGGCGGGGCGGTGTTCAACCTGCATTGCCCGGTTGGACCGCCGCCACCCGTCATCGTTGCGAAAGTTCTCAAGCGGTCGGTTCAGGCCACTGGGTCGGGGACGCGCCGCCGGATGGAGCCTCCCAGCGCCAGAGCGGCGGCGATGGTGTTCGAGATCGTGCCGAATTTTCGGACATTTCTATGCAGAAGATCCAGGCGCGCGTCGTTCTCGTCCGTGTCGATGATCAGCTCATAGTCCACGCGCAGGATAAGCGGCGGCGAATCTTGGCGCGCCGCCGTCAGCCGGACCTCTACGCCACGCAGATCGAACTTTAGCACCGGTATCACACGCTCGATGCCCTTGATCATGCAGGCAGCGATCGAGGCTAGGAACAGTTCAGCCGGGTTGAACGCGTCGCGGCGGCCCGCAACGTCCGTGTCGAGCACCAGGCTCGCATCCTTCGCGCGCGCCAGACTGCCATGGGCATCAATGCGCTCGGCGGTCACCCGATAA
>JAYUBY010000512.1:0-1830 GCA_043740635.1 Alphaproteobacteria bacterium | reverse complement strand
CCATCGCCATCCAGGCCTTGCGCCCTCTGGCCTCGGCGGATATATCCCCCGCTCTCGCCTGCCTACGGTCCCTTCGTCTATCGGTTAGGACATCAGATTTTCAATCTGGGGAGAGGGGTTCGACTCCCCTAGGGACTGCCAAATCAGCCGTTGTACCGGCCTCGCCCAAGATGCGGCGAAACATCGCGCGCCTTGACGTGTCGCGAATGAAACATTGACGCCTGCGATTCCTTGAGAACAGTGTTATAGTAACCGCCTCGTCCAGGAGGAGGATTGGGGCGGGGTTCGAGGGGCGGATGTCTGATTTCAATGTCGAGTCTGCGGACCCGCACGATGACTCCGTGCGGATTAGCGGGCGGATCAAGTGGTTCGACGCCGGAAAGGGCTACGGCTTCATAGTTCCCGACGATCCGGGCCAAACGGGACTGAGGGACGTGCTGTTGCACGTGACCTCGTTGCGCAATACCGGCCGGGAGAGCGCGCTGGAAGGCGCGATCATCGTCTGTGACGTGGTCAAGCGCGCCAAGGGCTGGCAAGTCGCTGAAATCGTCGATCTGGATGAGACGGCCGCTCCCCCTCGCGATGAGCGTCCGCGCCGCGACGATAGCTTCCGCCGCGACCGGGCCGATGGACCCAGTCGCCCGCGTGAACGCACCAGCGGCTTCGACGCCTCACACGCCGCGCGCCGCCCCGCCGCGCCGCACGGTCCGCTGGAGCGGGCCAAGGTCAAATGGTTCAACCGCACCAAGGGCTATGGCTTCGTCGTACGCGACACCGAGCCTGGCGACATCTTCGTCCACATCGAAACCCTCCGCCGCAGCGGGCTGGAGGACCTCCAGCCGGGCGATGACGTGATGGTGCGTTTCGCTGAAGGTCCCAAGGGGCTGGTTGTCGCCGAGATCGAAGTCGGCCAGGAATAGGGATTGCGGTTCGTCCGCCGACCTGGAGTTCCTGTAGCGTGAAGCCCTTCCTCTCCAACGTTTCACGGCTACCGGCCATCGCGGCGGCCGTTGGGTTGTTGTACGTCCAGACCGCCGCCGCCCATGCGTCTCGCCCTCGCCCGCCGCTAGCGAGCGCCTGCCATGCCGGCCAGGCCACGCTCAAACAGGAGCCGCTGGAAATCGTCACGGCTCAAGGACGACAGCACTTCGTCGTCGAGATGGCCGACAACGACATCACCCGCGAGATCGGCCTGATGTGCCGCACCTTGATGGCGGCAGACCGGGGCATGCTGTTCGACTTCCGCACGCCTCGCGACGTCGCCTTTTGGATGCGCAACACCCTGATCCCGCTGGACATGCTGTTCATCACTGCCGACGGCCACATCCTCAGCATCGCCCGCAACGCCAAGCCGCTGGACGAAACGCCGATCCCCTCCGGCGGGTCGGTCGTCGGCGTGCTGGAGCTGCGCGGGGGCAGGGCGGCCGAGATCGGCGCCGCGCCGGGCGACATGGTGCGCCAGCGGATATTCCACCGGTGAGCGCGGACGAGGGCGTTCCGGCGCCGCCGGAAGGCTTCGTGTTGGCGGCGGGCCGCGGCGCCTTCACCACCCACAACGGCCCCTATTTCTACCGCCAGACAGAGACGGGGGCCGAACAGGCCTTCTATGCCCTCAAACGCCACTGCAACGGGGTCGGCCTGATCCACGGCGGCATGCTGTCGGCGTTCCTGGACGGATTGCTGGCCGGTGCTGCGGCCCGCGGAACCAACTCGACGCCCGTAACAATCCACCTGTCGGTGGACTACCTGGACATGGGCCGCGCTGGCGAATGGGTGATGGGCGAGGCCCGGTTGACCCGCGCCGCCCGCGACATCGCCTTTGTCGAGGGC
>JAYUBY010000511.1:0-7983 GCA_043740635.1 Alphaproteobacteria bacterium | reverse complement strand
CCGGTCGATACTGCCTACCTGCGCGCCGACGTCTTTATGGAACGGCGTTACTAGCTGTGACTGGCGAGCACGACCCCGACCAACACCGCTGCCCAGTGGGCCGCGGCCGCAGCCACCACATGGCCGTGCCAGATGGCGCGGGAGAACTTCAAGCGCTTATTCACATAGAAAATCACACCGGTTGAATAAAGCACGCCGCCCGCCACCAGCAGCAGGAGGGCGACCCAGGTCACGTGGTCGATCATCGGCTTCAGGGCGATGACCACCAGCCAGCCCAGCGCCAAGTAGACGGCAACCCAGAGCTTGCGGTCAACCTTGGGCAGGAAGAGCTTGCCAAGCGCCCCGACGCCCGCGATCGACCAGACGGCTATGGTCATACCCCAGGCCCAGGCTCCCGTTAAATTGTGGATCGTAAACGGTGTGTAGGATCCGGCGATCATCAGAAAGATCCCGGCGTGATCGAGCCTGCGCAGCAACGGCCGATACTGCGCTTTGGCGAAATTATAGGCAGTGGAGAAGGCTAGCATCGCCAGCACCCCCGCCGCGTAGATGGAGACCCCGACGACCCGGCTGATAGAGCCTGCGCGCACGGCCAGAGTCAGCAGCACGATCCCGCCGACCAAGGCCAACGTAAGGCCCACGACATGGACGACCAGATCGGCGCACTTGGCGGCCGGTGTGGGGTAGTGGCGGGGCGGTTTAGTGGGGACGATGTGCGTCATAAGAGATCTCCCTCAGGCGAAAATCTCACGCCGCGCGTCCGAGTTCTAGTCTTCCTTGACGCGCTTCTTCCGGAAGGAGGGATTCAGGACCTTTTTGCGCATGCGGATCGACTTCGGGGTCACTTCGACCAGCTCGTCTTCCTCGATATAGGCGATGGCCTGTTCGAGGGTGGGACGACGCGGCGGGGTCAGGCGCACGGCCTCGTCCTTGCCAGAGGCCCGGACGTTGGTCAGCTGTTTGGCCTTCATGGGATTGACGTCGAGGTCGTCCTGCCTCGAGTTCTCGCCGATAATCATGCCCTGGTAGGTCTTCTCGTTCGCGCCGACGAACATAAAGCCGCGGTCTTCCAGATTCCAAAGCGCGAAGGCCGCGGTCTCACCGTCAGAGTTGGAAACCAACACGCCCTTGCGGCCAGCGTCGATGGCGCCCTTGTAGGGCTCATAGTGGCTGAACACGCGGTTCAGAACGCCGGAGCCGCGAGTGTCAGTGAGGAACTCGCCCTGGTAGCCGATCAGCGAGCGCGACGGCGACATCAGGCTGATGCGCGTCTTGCCGGCGCCCGACGGGCCCATATCCTTCAGCTCAGCCTTACGCGCCGAGAGTTTTTCGATGACGATGCCTGAGAACTCATCGTCGACGTCGATCATGACATCCTCGATCGGCTCCAGCTTGGCGCCGGTCTCCGGATCGATCTGGAACACCACACGGGGGCGGCTGATGGAAAGCTCGAAGCCCTCCCGGCGCATGCCCTCGATGAGCACGCCCAGCTGAAGTTCTCCGCGACCAGCGACTTCATATGCGTCTTTGTCTGGCGTCTCCGTCACACGGATAGCGACGTTGGACTCGGCTTCTTTCAGGAGGCGCGCGGCGATGACGCGGCTCTGCACCTTGTCGCCTTCGCGGCCCGCCAGCGGGCTGTCGTTTACGCTGACGGTCATGGAGATGGTCGGTGGGTCGATCGGCTGGGCGGGCAGCGCGTCGGTGACATCCATGGCGCACAGCGTATCGGCGACAGTAGCCTTTGAGAGGCCTGCAACTGCGACGATGTCGCCAGCTTCAGCGTCTTCGATGGGCTGGCGCTTCAGGCCGCGGAAGGCCAGAACCTTGGTGATCCGGCCGCGCTCGATTTCCTTGCCGTCCAGCGACAGAGCGTGGATCGCCATGCCGGGGGTTGCCTTGCCGGATTGGATGCGGCCCGTCAGTAGGCGGCCCAGGAACGGGTCGTTCTCGATGAGCACCGACAGGATCTGGAACGGCTTGTCCTTGTTCGAGACCACAGACGGTTCCGGTACGTGACGGACGATCAGGTCGAAGAGCGGAGCCAGGTTGTCGTTGGGCTTGGCCAGGTCCAGCGTCGCCCAGCCGTTCTTTCCCGAGGCATAGATGTGCGGGAAGTCGAGCTGCTCGTCTGAGGCGCCCATGGTGGCGAACAGGTCGAAGACGTCGTTGAGTACACGGTCCGGGTCTGCGTGGGCGCGGTCGACTTTATTCAGGCAAAGGATTGGGCGGAGGCCCATCTTCAGCGCTTTGCCCAGCACAAACTTGGTCTGGGGCATCACGCCTTCTTCAGCGTCCACCAGGATGACGCAGCCGTCCACCATCCCCAGAATCCGTTCGACCTCGCCGCCGAAGTCGGCGTGACCGGGCGTGTCGATGATGTTGATCCGCGTGTCGCCGGCTTCGCCATGCCACAGCACAGAAGTGCACTTGGCCAGGATGGTGATCCCGCGTTCGCGCTCCTGATCGTTGGAGTCCATGGCGCGTTCGGCATGCGCCTCGTTGGCGCGGAACACGCCTGACTGTGAGAGCAGTTGGTCGACGAGCGTGGTTTTGCCGTGGTCGACGTGGGCGATAATGGCGATGTTGCGGAGCGACATGAGATTCTTGAGCGACGGTCTCGGGGAGCGAGGCAGGCGCGCTTGTAGGGGAGAGAAGCTGCAACCGCCAGCTTGAACTCGTCGTCTGCGACCCTGCGACCAGGCCGCTAAGGCAGCGCTGTTGTGCGGTGCAACCTAGATCGTCGATATTTGTGGAAGCGCAAGGCGCGGAAAAATCTGGGTTTTTGGACCGCACCCTCATGAAAATGCAGGTTTTTTGTCAGACCGGCTTGCGCTGTTGTGCACCGCACCGTACATTCAATTTGTGAGGCGGTCCTGCCGCCTCTGCCCTTCCTGGGCGTTTCCTCCCTATGAACTGCCGCGCCTTAGGGCGCGGCTTTTTTTTGGTCTCTACCACCGGTGTCATGCCGAATAGTTGCGATGTACGTTCTACGATGACGCGAGGATTCAGCATCAACCCGTCTTCAAAGCTCGCCAGTCGGCTCCGGCCAAGGCGCGGATAAGCCGTTCAAGGTTGGCCTTCAGTTCTTCGAAGCCCGCAGTCGGCGTCAGTTTCGCCTCATCCAAGTAGAGTCCACGGTTGATTTCGATCTGAAGGGCGTGGGTTCGTCGCGCCGGGCGGCCATAGTGCTCAGTAGTGTAGCCCCCTGCGTAGGGCGCATTGCGCGCCACACGGTAACCCATCGCCTCCAGCTCCCGCTCCACGCGTTGGGTCAGGACGCCCGCGCAGGCCGCGCCGAACCGGTCGCCCAGGACAAAATCGCTGGACCGGTCGCGTCCTCCGGTGCGGGCCGCCGCTGCGGGCATGGAGTGCCAGTCGATGAGGATAGCAAAGCCGTGCGCGCGGTGCGCCTCGGCGATCAGACGTTCCAGCGCGGCGTGATAAGGCCGGTGCGCGCTCTCGATCCGGCCCCGAGCTTCGGCGAACATCAGCTTTCGGGCGTAGATCTCTTGGCCTTCGGAGACCACGCGGGCGATGGCGCCGAGGCCCGCCGCCACGCGCGCTGTCCGGGCGCGGGCGAACTCCGGCAGCTCATCTTCGAACATTCCGGGATCGAGTTCGAAGGCCTCGCGGTTCAGGTCTATGTAGGCGCGCGCGTACCGGGCAGCGATTGTGGCGGCTCCCAACTTCGGAGCTGCGACGATCAAGTCGTCGACGAAGGCGTCCTCTGAGCGGCGGATCGCCTGGGCGTCGAGGACTGCGGCCGACATCATGTCGTCAGGATAGTCACGTCCGGAATGCGGCGAGGCGAACACCAGAGGCGTCGGCGGTGGCTGGCCGTCCGCGGCGGCGCGCCACAGGCCAAACGCCGCGCGAACGGGCTTATCCTCGGCGGTGATGGGCTCCCAGGCGTTCATCAGGTGGTATAGAACGCCGAGTGCCAGTCTCGGTCAAAGAGTTCTGAGCCCAGGAGGTTCATCGCGCCTTTACCGATCAGAAGGTAAGTTTGACGTTTTACAGAACCATCCGCAGTCAACCCGTCCGAAGAGACCATATGCCCCGCATCCTCCTGGCCGAAGACGATGACAGCCTCCGCGGCTTCCTGGCGCGCGCGCTGGAACGGGCGGGGTACGAAGTTGTGGCCTGCGCAGACGGCGAAGAAGCCGCGGCGGTATTGGACCAGGAGTGGGACCTCCTGCTGACCGATATTGTCATGCCAGGCATGGACGGGATCGAGGTGGCTCGCCAGGCCGCAGCTTTGCATCCGGACCTGCGCATCATGTTCATCACGGGTTTTGCGGCGGTGGCGCTTGCCGCTGGAAGCCAGGCCCCTGCCGGGGCCAAGGTCCTCTCAAAGCCGATCCACCTTCGCGAGATCGTCTCTGAAGTCGAGCGGATGATCGCCGCCTAGCCGACCGATAAGCCTCACGCTTGCGCGGGGGGGGGCTCATCGGTATATCCCCGCCTTCCCGAGACCACGGTTTGGACGCGTAGCTCAGCGGGAGAGCACCTCGTTGACATCGAGGGGGTCACAGGTTCGATCCCTGTCGCGTCCACCATCCGCCCCCACATCACCGGAGACCCTCCGCGCTGGTAGGCGCCGGTGTCTACATTTTTATTCGCGCGACATTTTCGCAACACAACGCCTCGTGCGTGAATAATCGAATATGCGGTATGGATTTTACCATTCTTCGGCAGCGTCAAAACGGCCCCAACGACGCGCACTTCACGTCGGTATGAAACAAAAAAAAGATGCTGAAACAGTCGGTTAGGACTATGATTGGTGTTCAGTTGCGAAAAACACTGATTTTCTAATGTCAGAATTCCAAGTATGTCCCATCGGATGGTGTCCTCGGTATTCGATGAGGCCCAAACAGTAGCGTTTCGTATATCATCCTTATATTTCGAACATGAAAACAACTAGCGCTCCCTGAAAGGGCGTCAGATGCTCCCCGCCATTTCAGGCTGAAACACTCGCAACAGACGAGGCAGCCACATCAGGGGGAGGAACCCGACCATGTTGAAGAGCAGGTATTTCTGCGGCGGTTCGCTGCTTGCCGTTGTTGTGGCATTTGGCGTCCAAGGCGCCGCAAACGCCCAGGCCGGTAAGGCCGGGCCGAGCGCCGCACCGGCGACAGTCAGCGAAATCGTCGTAACGGGCTCTTACATCGCCGGAACCCCTGAAAACTCCGCTCTTCCGGTCGAAGTGATCGGATCCGCAGACCTGAAGGCTCAGGGCAACCCGACGATCGTCCAGCTGGTCAAGACGATTCCCGCCTCGCAATCAGCGATCGGCGAATCGAACCGCTACAACGGCGGCGCCGGCACAGCCTCGATCAATCTCCGCGGTTTCGGCGCGAGCCGGACCTTGACCCTGATGAACGGCCGGCGGCTGGCGGACAGTCCGGCGGCGGCGTTCCAGGGCGGTGGGGCGGACCTAAACTTCATTCCCCAAGCCGCCATCGGCCGTGTCGAGATACTCAAAGACGGCGCAGCGGCGACCTACGGTTCTGATGCCGTTGGCGGCGTCGTAAACTTTATAACCCGCCGGGACCTGGACGGTTTGGACGTTGAAGGTGAGTATACCTACGTCAAAGGGTCCGACGGCGACTACCTGGGCAATCTCGCCTGGGGCAAGAAGTTTGATAAAGGCAACATCCTCCTGACTGCCGGCTATCGGCACCGTTCGCGTCTGGACATCCACGAGCGCGACTGGGCGATCCGGGACTTCGCATCTGGCGGCGGCTACGGCGGGGCCGCCGGGTTCACCGGTGCGGCCAATCCGGGGTTCTACCAGGCTAACGTTGCCACCGGTCGCGGCGCGGGAGCCAATGCGGCTTTCCGGGACAACGGCTGCGCGGAACTTGGTGGGACCCTCACCAATTCATTGCCGCTGGCCAATCCACTCAACGGAACGCTCGGCCAGGGCCCGACCTCGACAGTCCCCGTGCCCGTAAATTCGCTGAGCCCGGCATCGGCCAGCTCGGTTTGTCGGTTCCAGTTCTCGAACTTCAACGACCTCGTGAACGAGGAGGACCACTACCAGCTCTACGCCGAGGTCAATTTCGAGATCAGCGACAATTTACGCTTCCACGGTGAGGCGGCCTGGAACCGCAACAACGTCGCCGACCAGCGGCTTTCCCCGGCCAACCTGTCGACCCAGTTTCCCACGCCCACCAGTCTTGGCGGCTTGTCCGGATCGCTGGCAAAGCCGGGCGCGCAGAACTTCTTCGTCCCCTATAACGTACCCGTCAATAACCCCGGTCTGATTGCGCTCTACACCAATTGCGCGGCTCCGCTGACTGCGGCCCAATGCAACGCGGCGAGTGGCGCTGGCGGACTGGACATCTCCCAGACCACGTGGCGCGCCATCGCCTTCGCGGGCCACCCGCTGAATAGCGACAAGGCCGATCATCAGCAGATCGAGCAGACCGAATATCGGGTGTCCGGCGGTCTCGCGGGCGACCTCCCCTGGGGCGGCATCCACTGGGATTCGGCGCTCACCTACATGGAGGCTCAGCAGCGATCCAACACCAACGACCTATTGGTGGACCGAACCCAGCTGGCGCTGAACGGCTACGGCAGCACGGACACCAACCCGAACTCCTGCGCGCCGGCCCTACGCACGGCCGCCAACGCTGGCAACAACGCCGTGGGCTGCTACTTCTTCAATCCGTTCTCCAACGGCGTGCAGACGAGCGCTGTGAACCGGGCCGCCAACCCGTTCTTTGTGGCCGGCGTCGCGAACAATCCGCACGCGGTGGACTGGCTTTACGGAAACTACACCAACATCACGACTAATCAGCTTTTGGTCGCTGACGTTGTGTTCAACGGCAAGACGACGATCGCGCTGCCGGGAGGTGACATCGCCTGGGCGCTCGGCTCCCAGTGGCGCCACTACCGCCAACAGCTGCTGTTCGGCGACTTCAACAACTACAAGGTCTTTCCCTGCGTTGACTCCATCAACCCGGGAGGGCCGAACTGCGGCGCACCGGCAGGCCCAATTCAGTTCTTCGGATCGAACGCAAACAGCGACACCAACAACAGCGTCTTCGCCGTGTTCGGCGAATTGAGATTGCCGATCTTCGACAAGCTCGAAGCCAACCTCGCGGTTCGCTACGAGGACTACGGCGGCGGCATCGGCTCCACCACCAATCCAAAGATCGCGTTGCGCTGGCAAGCGCTGGATTGGCTGGCGTTCCGCACCTCGGCGAGCACGACCTTCCGGGCTCCAACTTCGACCCAGACCATCAACGCCTGCGCCACGGGCGTCGCCAACCTCGGCGGCCAGTACCGGGCCGTGCAGACCTGCGGAAACCCCAACCTCGCGCCGGAAAAGGCGAACGCCTACAACTTCGGCGGCATTGTCAACTTCCACGGCTTCACCGCGACGCTCGACTACTACAAGTTCAACTTCAAGGGTGAGCTGACGACCGAAAGCGCGGGCGGCATCTTCTCCAGCATGTTCCCGACGGGGATCGGCGTTGGCAACTGCGGCACGATTCCGGCGCTTGAATCTCGCTTCCAATTCGCCGGCGGTGTCTGCAATGCGGCCAACGTGTTGAGGGTCGACACTTTCAACGTCAATGGCCCGGCGACGGACACCTCGGGCATCGACTTCAAGGCCAACTACGCGTGGAATGATTTCCTGATCATGGGGTCGTCCTGGAACGCGGGCGTCGATGCGACCCGGCTGCTCGACTACAAGCGTGGGGCCTTCACTTTGCTGGGCGCGCCGAGAGTCGTATTTAACCTGCCGGAGGACCGGGCCGGACTTTACGACCTGACGCTCAACTTCTTCTCTTACCCAAAGCTACGCGCAACGGGCTTCGTAAGCTTCGATAACGGCCCGCTAAATCTCCGCTGGCAGCTTCGCTACACCGAAGGAACGACGCCCGCTCGGGGCACCACACTGTTTAACGAGGTCGTCGACACGACGGCGGCGTCCGGCTACCGGCTGAACCCGCTCGGCAAGTCCAA
>JAYUBY010000510.1:0-25628 GCA_043740635.1 Alphaproteobacteria bacterium | reverse complement strand
CGACCGGGTTCCCTTAGAAGCATCGGCGCGCTGTCGGGGGAAGCCGTGCCAAATCAATGGAGCGTTTTGCTGGCGAGCGCCGCCATGGCCGCCATCGTGGTCGAGGCACATGCCCAGACCGGAGTTCAGCTGGCGAAGCCCGTGGCCGAGCAAGCCGCGCCTACGGCCGCCAAGCCCGCGGCCGCGGCCAAGAAGCCGGGAGGCAAGACGGTAGACGCCATCACCGTCGCCGGCGCCTCGCAGAACGGCTTCCGCAGCTCCATTGGCCGGCGCAGCTATGGCGTTGCCAATGACCTGGCCACCACCACAGGCGCGATCAGCGACGCGCTCAAGAATGTGCCCTCCGTCGAGGTGGACGTTCAGGGAAACGTTTCACTGCGCGGCGACACCAACGTCACGATCCTCGTCGACGGCAAGCCGTCCGCCATGTTCCGCGGTGCGAGCGCCGCTCAGGCGCTGCAGTCAATGCCCGCAGACTCCATCGAGCGCGTCGAGGTGATCACCAACCCGTCGGCGCAGTTCTCCCCGGAAGGCTCCGCTGGGATCATCAACCTCGTGACCAAACAGGTGCATAGGATCGGTAAGTCTGCCTCGGTCCGCGCCAGCCTGGGTTCCTCTGGCCGGCGCAATCTTGGCGTCAGTGGGGCCTATAGCTCCGACAAGCTGACTTTGTCGGGCGACGCCGGAGTGCGTCACGACCCACAACACTCGACCGGTGTTGACGACCGTCAGAGCCTCGATCCAACCAGCGGCCAGCAGATCGCTTCGCATCTAACCAGTCTAAACAGCGGACCGCTCGATCTGTGGAACATCCGCGGCAGCCTTGACTACGACCTGGACGCTGCTACCCGGCTGTCGGCCGAACTGCGACACAATACCTTCAACTTCGACGCCAACACCATTCAGACGATCCAGATTTTTGGCCCTACCTGCGTGCAGGCCCAGGTCACCGACTTGATTTGAGGATTCCGCCAGGATCGCAGCAACACCGGTGGGCAGATGGGCTATCGCCGCAAGTTCGCAGGCGAAGACCACGTGCTCACCGTCAACCTCAGCCGCGAGCAAACGCAGGAGCGCAACGACAACCCCTACACGATCGTAAGCGTCGCGCCTGAGTCGCCGAACCTCTTCCGCGAGGCGAGGGGCGACAACGACCTCACCCTGACCCAGATAAAGGTCGACTACAATCGGCCCATGGCTCACGAGGGCCGACTGAAAGTCGGCTACGACCTGCGGATCGACGACAATCACTACGCACGATTGGCTCGATTGGACCCAGCGCGGCTGCCGCCGGCCCGGACATCAGCCAGACCAACCTCTTTCTCTACAAACAGACGGTCAACGGTGCCTACGCCACCTACGAGCAGCCGTTCGGCAACTGGACGGTGCTGGGCGGCGTGCGGATCGAGGACGTGAAACTCGACCTTGACCAGGTGACCTCTCACCTGGCCAGCAGTCAGGACTATTTCCGCGTCTATCCGTCCTTACACATGGCCTAAAAGTTCACCGACGATCAGCAACTCATCCTGAGCTACAGCCACCGGGTGCCGCGGCCGCCGCCGCAGGACTTCAACCCGGTCCGCGCCACGGGCGTGGTCAGCGCCCGCGAAGGTAACCCGGATTTGCAGCCTCAGCAGACCGATTCCTTCGAGGCGGGCTACCAATACAAAGCCGGCGGGACCTTCTACCTCAGCACCCTCTACTACCGGCACAATCAAAACGGGGTCACCGATGTCACGACGAACATCGGTGGCGACGCAGCCTGTCGGCCGTCGTTACTGTCCAGGACCAGTTCAACCGATACCACTTCCGTCAGGTCCTAGACGCGCCCGGCCTGCACGAGGTCAGCCTGGGCCACGGCAGCATTCAGGCTATCTTCTTGGGTCTGAACTGGAGCTACGGGGCAGCGACCAAGCGGCCGCAGGGCTTCGACTTCCAGCCGCAGTAATTCACGCCCTGCCGCGCTCGCAGGCCCGCCGTCCGGCGCGGCGTTGGTCAGGCTGCCGCGCCCTCGGCCACGGGGCCGCGCTGTGGCGGACGGAAGAGGGCCGCGAGCAGCAGGACGGCGAGCAACGCCATGCCGGTGGGGACCAGGAAAAGACTGCGATAGTCGACCTTGCCAGCGGCGTCGGTCCATCTGGCGATCAGGCTCGGGAAGAGGAAGCTCGCGCCAACGTTGCCGACGCCCAGGATCAACAGGTTGAACAGTCCCTGGGCGCTGGAGCGGACATCCTTCGGGAACGCCGCGTCTACGAAGATGTAAACGGTAGCGAAGAAGAAGGCGTAGCAAATGCCGTGCAGCAGCTGCACGGCTACGATTACCGGTACGCTGTCGGCGAAGAACGCGAAGACAGAAAAGCGCGCGGCGTGGCCGAGGATGCCCACGATCATCGTGGTCTTCCAACCGAGCCGCGCGAGCACTGTCCCCAAGATGAACATGGTCACGATCTCAGCCAGTTGACCCAGGCTGAGCACGATCATCGACAGGTTACCGGCAATCCCCACCCTGTTCGTCAGGAAGTTGTCGGCCATCACGAAATAGCCGTTGTGGATCACGCTATCGATGAAGGTGACCAGGAACAGCACGGCCACGAACGGCACGCCCAAGAGCTTGATTGCCTCGCGCCAGGCCAGCGGGTCGGCGGCTTGGGCGTCGCGCTTCGGCGGCGTGTGCGGCAGGGTCAGGCTGTAGGCGGCCAGCGCAAACGACACGATCGCAGCGACCAGAAAGATCCAGCGCACGTGCTCCGCGTCGGCCTTGGCGCCCAGCAGGAAGACGAACGGCCAGCTCACCAGCACCCAGCCGACCGTGCCGCCCATGCGCACGGCGCCGAAGTCCTTGGCCGGATCCTTCAGGTTGGCGAAGGCGATGGAATTGGAGACCGAGAGTGTCGGCACGTAGAGCAGGCTGAAGACCAGGTAGGCCGCGAAGAAGGGCCAGAAGCTGGTCATGAAAGCGCAGGCCGCAAGCGCCAGACCACTCAGGGCATGGCTGCCGGCCATGAACCGCTCGGCGGCAAAGTTGCGGTCGGCGAACTGATTAGAGAAAAAGATCCCGGCGACCGATGCGATTCCCCAGGCACTCCCGACCAGCGACTGCTGCCAGGGCGCAAACCCCAGCATGCCCATGTAGGGGAAAAGCTTCGGCGCCCAGGCCCCCCAGACCGCCAGCTGCAGCGCCATCATCAGAAAAAGCCGCACCCGGACCGTCATCTTCGCCTCCCCCAGCGTGAGTCTCTCTGCCCCGCTTGGCCTATCGATTACACAGTTGCGGCGTGAGCGCATCTGTCACGATCCGATCGGCGCGCGCGCTTCCTCCAGCGTGGTTTGACCTCTCCGGCCAGCTGCGCCAAGTTCGCGCAAATTCAGTGGTTCGTGGGAGATGAAGAGATGGCGCAGGCAACCGAGGCGCCGCCACCTTTGCGTATCGGCTTCATCGGTTCCGGCTTCATCGCCAAGTTCCACGCCAAGAGCTTCCAGAGCGTCCGTCACGCCCAGATCACCGGCGTCTTCAGTCCGACCGCAGGTCACCGCGACGCCCTGGTGAAAGCGGTCAATGACGCCGAACTCGGCCCCTGCCGAGGGCATGCCAATCTGGAGAGCCTGCTGAGCGCGCCGGATGTCGACGTTCTCTGGCTGCTCGCTCCCAACGACCGCCGACTGGAGGTCATGCGGGCGATCCACGCGGCAGTGAAGTCCGGCGCTTCCAAGGTTCGCGCTATCGCCTGTGAAAAGCCGCTGGGCCGGACGCTGGCGGAGGCCCGCGAGGTCCTGGCGCTGGCCGAAGACGCCGGCCTCGCTCACGGCTACCTGGAGAACCAGGTGTTCGCCTCCGCCGTCGAGCGCGGCAAGGAGATCATCTGGCGCCGCGCGGTGCCGGCGTCTGGTCGACCCTATCTCGCCCGCGCCGCCGAGGAGCATTCTGGTCCTCACGAGCCCTGGTTCTGGCAAGGCGCACGCCAGGGAGGCGGGGTGATGAGCGACATGATGTGCCACTCCGTCGAGGTAGGGCGCTTCCTACTCACCAAGCCGGATGCGCCGCGCAACAGCCTGACAGTGAAAACCGTGCAGGGCTCGGTCGGTTATCTGAAGTGGACGCAAGACAAATACGCCAAGTCTCTGGCCAAGGATTTCAAGGGCGTAGAGATGCAGGCCTATCCTGTAGAGGACTTTGCCCGGGCGACCATCACGCTGGAGGACGAGACCGGTCAGGAGCTGATCGTCGAGGCCTCGACTTCCTGGTCGTATGTAGGCCCCGGCCTGCGCATCGACCTGGCGCTGCTCGGCCCCGAATACGCCATGGAATTCTCCTCGCTGAACCCCAGCCTGAAGGTCTTCCTGTCCCGAGCCATAACCGGCGGGCAGGGCGAGGATCTGGTCGAAAAGCAGAATGCCGAACAGGGCCAAATGCCTATCGTCGAGGACGAGGCCGGGACCTACGGTTACATTGGCGAGAACCGGCACATGGTCGACTGTTTCCGCCATGGCCGCAAGCCCATCGAGACCTTCGAGGATGGGGTCGAAGTCACCAAGATTGTGATGGCGCTCTACAAATCGGCGGAGACCGGACAGGTCATCCGAATGCCGGACGAGACTTTGGAAACCTACGTGCCGCTGCCCGCGCGCACCGGAGCCTGACACATGGCGAGCGAAAACTACGACGCGATCATTGTCGGCTCTGGGGCGGGCGGGGGCATGAGCGCCTACCACCTTACAAAGTCAGGGATGAAGGTGCTGATGCTCGAGGCCGGACGCAACTACGATCCCCGCGTCGAGACCCCGATGTTCAACACCAACGCCGAGGCGCCCTTGCGCGGCGTCGGCACCCCGGACAAGCCCTTCGGCTTCTATGACGCAACAGTCGATGGCGGTTGGAAGGTGCCCAACGAGCCCTACACAGTTGCTGAGGGCTCCGACCCCTTCATCTGGTGGCGGCCGCGCATGCTGGGTGGACGCACAAACCACTGGGGCCGCATTGCGCTTCGCTTCGGGCCGCTGGACTTCAAGCCGAAGAGCCGCGACGGGCTGGGTCACGACTGGCCGATCACCTACGACGACCTCGCGCCCTGGTACGCCAAGACCGAAAAGCTGGTGGGCGTCTCGGGTGCGGCGCCGGCTCGCGGCCTGCTCAACACGCCTGACTCGCCGCCCGGCTGCCTTATGGAAGCCGCCCCGCCGCGGGCTTTTGAGATGTTCTATGAGCGCGCCTTTAAGGCCATGGGTATCCCGGTGATCCCGATGCACGGCGCGGTAGTCACGGGCCAGATGGAGGGGCGCAACACCTGCCTCTTTGCGACCCCCTGCGGCCGGGGTTGCGCAATCGGGGCCAACTTCCAATCGACCACGGTGTTGATCCCGCCGGCGATGGCGACCGGGAACTTGACGATCCGCACCGACGCCCTGGTCTACCAGGTGGACCTGGACAGGGCCGGCAAGGCAAAGGGCGTGTCGTTTGTCGACCGCAAGACCGGCGAGCACCACTCTGTCACGGCCAAGTCCGTGATCCTGGCCGCCGGTTCCGGCGAGACGGCGCGCATCCTGCTCAACTCCAAGAGTGCGGCTTTCCCTGATGGGCTTTGCAACACCCATGGCATGGTCGGCCGATACCTGATGGACAGTGTGGGCCTTGGCGTAACCGGTCAGTTTCCGGGGCTGGAGGGCCTGCCGCCCACCAACGACGATGGCCAGGGGACCGAGCACACCTACGTGCCCTGGTGGGGCTATGAGAAGCAGAAGGAGTTGGGCTTCCCACGTGGCTACCACATCGAGATTGGCGGCGGCCGGCGCATGCCATCGATGGGTATGGGTGGCCTGGTGAACGACGACCTGGACCTGGTGGGCGATGACCTTCGCGTCAAACTTCGCCAGAAATTCGGCTCGACCATCGGCTTTAATGGCCGTGGCGAGATGATTCCCAACGACGACTGTTACTGCGAGCTCGATACGAGCGTGAAGGACAAGTGGGGCATCCCGGTCCTGAAGTTCCATTGGAAGTGGGGGGAGAGCGAAACTCGCCAGGCCGCTCACATGGTGCAGACGTTTCTGGAGGTTATCGACAAGCTGGGCGGCAAGCCTCTTGGCCATGTGGAAACCGATGGCAAGAAGGCGATCTCCAAGGGCGGGGAGATGATCCACGAGATCGGTACCGCGCGCATGGGCCACGACGAGACCGACTCTGTGGTCAATCAGTACGGTCAGACCTGGGCGGTCCCGAACCTATTCGTCATGGACGGGGCGGTTATGGTCTCCAGCCCCGACAAAAATCCGACACTCTCGATCATCGCGCTGGCCTGGCGCTCGGCCGACAACATGGCCACGCTTGCGAAGCAGGGGGCCCTATGAGCGACGAACCTTATGTCTCCAAAATCGACCGGCGCACAGCGCTGGCGTGGGTCGGCGTCGTGGGCGCCGCGACCGCTGTCGGCGGCGTCGTGGTCTATGGGCCGAAGATGGGCCTGGAACGCTCGACACGCGGCTATGGCACCGACCCCAAACTGGCCAAGCCCGAAAAGGCGCCATGGTCACGGATCATGATCCGGGGTCAGCTGCAGGCGGCCGCGATCCTGGCCGACTATATCCTGCCGGCCAGCGGCGCGGCGCCGTCAGCCAGCTCGCTGGGCGTGCCGGACTTCATCGACGAGTGGGTGAGCGCCCCCTATCCCGACCAGGTTAAGGACCGGCCGGTCATTCTGAACGGCCTGAACGCTCTAGCGGGGAAGGTGCTGAACGCCAGCCCTGATCAACGCAAGGCAGCGCTCGCGGCCCTGCCGACTTCATCGGATCCCAACACGAAGGCGTTCTGGAAGAAGTTCAGGGGTCTGACGATCGGCGCCTATTACACAACCGAGGTCGGCTTCAAAGACATCGGCTACATCGGCAATGTCGCCCGCCCTTCCGATCCCGGCCCGTCCGCCGAAGTGAAGGCCGCGCTCGAAGCACAACTCAAGAAACTCGGTCTGTAAGGATGACGACGATGAAGTCCCTCGTACTCGGCCTCTGCGTCGCTTTTCTCGCCACCGGGGCCTTCGCCCAAGGCGCAGCGGACAACACCCTCACTTCCGCGGAGCGGGTTGGCGGCTGGAAGCTCTTGTTCGACGGCAAGACCACCGATGGCTGGCGCGGCTTCAAGACGCCCGCGCCGGACGCGGGCTGGAAGGTCAGCGACGGCACACTCAGCCCCGACGCCAAAAGCTCCAAGGACCTGGTCACCAAGGGCGACTACGAGAACTTCGAGCTGTCCTTCGACTGGAAGATCAGCCCCAAGGGCAATTCCGGCGTGATCTATCACGTGATCCCGGTGGGCGAAGAGACCTACGAGAGCGGTCCTGAGTACCAGCTGCTCGACAACGCCCACGGCGAGCCCCCCTTGGAACAGGCCGCGTCGCTATTTGCGCTCTACGCACCCTCAATGGATATGACCAAGCCGCAGGGACAGTTCAATCACGGCCGCATCGTCGTCGACCACGGTAGAGTGCAGCACTGGCTGAACGGCATGAAGGTCGTCGAGTTCGATATGAACTCCGCCGACTTCAAAGCACGCGTCGCGGCCTCCAAGTTCAAGCGCTGGCCTCAGTTCGCCACCGGCAAGTCAGGCGCGATCGCGCTCCAGTGCCACCACGATGACGTTGCGTTTAAGAACATCAAGATCAGGGTGCTGAAGTAGCGATGGCGTCGCACGGCGGCTTTCCCTGTGGGCGGGCCGCTTAGTGCGCTAGCTTGCCGGCCGTGAATCGCTCCTTCCTGAGACGCCGTCGCCCGTGACCGCCACGACCAATCCAAAGCCGCCGGCCGCCAAGCCGAGCGGCCTTATCCGCTCGTCGCTAGTGTTCTCCGGCTTCACGCTGATCAGCCGCCTGTTTGGTTTCGCGCGTGACCTGGCGATCAGCTACTACATGGGAGCGAGCGCCACCTTCGCTGCGGACGCGTTCAACACCGCCTCGGCCTTCCCGAATCTCTTCCGGCGGATCTTCGCGGAGGGCGCCTTTGCGGCAGCCTTTGTCCCGGCCTATTCGCGGTCGCTGGAAGCTGACGGCGAGGCGGTGGCTGACGAGCTCGCCGCCGACGCGATGGCCGTCCTGGCGGCTGCGACATTGGCCATCACAGTGGTCGCCGAACTAGCCATGCCGTGGCTGATGTACGCCATTCGGCCCGGCTTTGCCGCCACGCCTGAGAAGTACCGGCTCGCGGTGCTGCTCACTCAGATCACCATGCCATACCTGCCTTGCATGGCGATCTATGCGCACCTTTCAGGCGTCCTCAATGCCCGCAACCGGTTCATCCTATCGGGCGCTGCGCCGATCCTCTTAAACCTATGGACCCTGGCGGCTGTACTGCCGACGCACGACCCGGTGCAGGCCGCGACCTGGGCTTCAATCGGTGTCGCGATCGCCGGCATTAGCCAAGCTGCGCTCCTGTGGTGGGGCGTACGCAAGTCAGGCGCCGACGTGACCGTGCGTTGGCCGAGGCTGACGCCCCAGATCAAGTCGCTGATCGCACTGGCTATCCCCGGCGCCATTGGCGCGAGCGCTACCCAGATCAACGTCTTTGTTTCCGGCATCCTGGTCAGCCACGTCAACGGCGCCGCGTCCTGGATCGCCTACTGCGACCGCCTCTATCAGCTGCCCCAGGGCCTGGTTGGCGTAGCGATTGGGGTGGCCCTGCTGCCGGCGCTGTCGCGGGCGATCCAGGCGGGCGACACGGACCACGCTCGCAAGACCATGGATGACGCCATCGTCTTTTCCATGGCGCTCAGTCTGCCGGCTGCCACTGGCCTGGTCTCGATCCCGTTCTTTATCATCGACGGGCTCTATACACGTGGCGAGTTCACACTGGTCGACGCCCACGCCACGGCGTCAGCTCTGATGCAGTACGGCTGGGGCGTGCCTGCCTTTGTCCTGGCACAGCTTTTCAGTCGCGCCTTCTTCGCCCGCCAGGACACGACGACGCCAATGCGTTTCGCTATTGTCTCGGTGGTCGTGAATGTTGTGCTGGGCATCTCGCTCTTCCGCGTTTTCGGAGTCCCTGGGATCGCGGCGGCCACGGCCGCGGCCTGGTGGCTCAATGTGGTGTTGATGGGCGTGACGCTCGCGCGTCGGGCCCACTACATACCGAGCCCCAAGGCCATCGCCCGGCTGATCCGTATCTTCATCGCCAACGTAGCTCTGGCCGCGGTGCTAGCGGCTGCCTCGCACTATCGCACCCAGATCCAGGGCGTCTTCGCACACGTCCACCTGGGCCACGCCGTGGGCGCAAAGGAACTTGCGATTGCGCTGACAGTCACGCTCGCCGCTGCGATCTACCCCTTGTTGCTGTTCGGGTCCGGCGGCCTAACGATTGCCGAGGCGCGGGGCGCGCTTCGCCGTCGCAAAGGCGACCCGCCGCAAGGTCCGGCGGACTTGCCCTAGGCCCTGCGACGGCATAAATCGCTCACATGGCTTCCGGCTCAATCACTTGGCGATGGCGTTGACCCGCTGAACGACCCGTCAACTCGGGCCTTGCGCTCGCACGCCCTCTAGCTTCAGAAGCCCCTCCATGACCGACCAAGCTCCGGCCCCCTTCGCGGGTAAATCGCGCGTGCTCTCCGGCGTGCAACCGTCCGGAGACCTGCACCTCGGCAACTACCTGGGCGCTCTGGTGAAATTCGCGCGCCTTCAGCACGAGATGGAGACCTTTATCTTCGTGGCCGACCTGCACGCCATCACGGCTTGGCAGGACCCGGCCAAGTTGAAAAACCAGGTCCGCGAGATCGCGGCCGCCTACTTGGCGACCGGCCTCGATCCGAAGGTCGCCACCATCTTCGCGCAGTCTGCCGTTCCTGCTCACGCCGAGCTCGCCTGGGTTTTCAACTGCGTCGCGCGCCTTGGGTGGCTCGACCGAATGACCCAGTTCAAGGACAAGGCCGGCAAGCACAAGGAGCGCGAGAGCGTCGGACTCTACACCTACCCCGTGCTCCAGGCCGCCGACATACTGATCTACAAGGCCACCCACGTGCCTGTGGGTGAGGATCAGCGACAGCACCTGGAACTCACTCGCGACATCGCTGCGAAGTTCAACCACGACTTCGACGCAGCAGGCTTCTTCCCTCTGCCGGAAGCTCTGACCCAGGGGCCAGGCGCGCGGATCATGTCTCTGCGCGACGGGTCGGTGAAAATGTCCAAGTCCGACCCATCGGACAATTCGCGGATCAACCTGACCGACGACGCTGACACGATCAGCCAGAAGATTCGCAAGGCCCGCACCGACGCCGACGTCCTGCCGGAAAAGCTGGAGGACCTGGCGGGCCGGGCTGAGGCGCAAAACCTGATTGGGATCTATGCGGCGCTCGCGGGCCGTGAGGCACAGGAGGTGCTCACCGAGTTCGCCGGCCAGGGCTTCGGAGCCTTTAAGCCGAAGCTCGCGGACCTGGCCGTATCGGTGCTGGGGCCTATCGGAGGGGATATGCGCCGCATGCTGGCCGATCCCGTCGAAATCGACCGCATATTGTCGGCCGGCGCGGAGCACGCCCGCGAGGTGGCCGCGCCAAACCTCGCCGAGGTCAAGCGCATCGTGGGCTACTGGGCGAGCTGAGCTTGCGCCCGGGCAGAAGGCGCCGCACCGTCCGCCCATGAGCCAACGCAAGTTCCTGGTCGTCGCCGACGACACGCCGGAGTTCCAGGCGGCGTTGAAGTTCGCCTGTCGACGGGCGCGTTCGACGGGCGGGCACGTGGCCCTGCTGCGGGTGATCGAACCGGAATACTTCGAGCACTGGTCGGGCGTTCGCGAGGAGATTGACCGCCAGGCGCGGGAGGAGGCCGAGGCGATCCTCCAGAAGTCCGCCGAGTTGGTGCAGGCCGAAACCGGCCTCCCGCCGGAGTTCATCATCAAACACGCGGAGAACGTCCGGATGGCGCTTCGCGACGTCATCGGCTCCGACCCCGCCATCAAGATCCTGGTCTTGGCCGCCGCGGTCGGCGGACGAGGGCCCGGCCCGCTCGTGGCGTCGTTGGCCAAGGAAGGCGTGCGCTGGGGCGACCGCAAGGTGCCAGTGACCTTGGTGCCCGGCGATCTGACGGACGACGAGATCGCTGATCTGGCCTGAACTTGCACTCTGCCGTTCTACGCGCCACATCTCTCCCATGTTCATCCAAACCGAAGCCACACCGAACCCCGAGGTCCTGAAGTTCCTGCCCGGCCGCGAGGTCATGGGCGAGGGCACCCGTGACTTCCGAGATGCGGACGCAGCTAAGGCCTCGCCGCTCGCCGTCGAGCTGTTCACCATCGAAGGCGTAAGCCGGGTGTTCTTCGGCCCAGACTTCCTGACCGTCGGTAAGGCTGAGACCCACGACTGGAGCCACCTGAAGGCGCCGATCCTGGCGGCCATCATGGATCATTTCACCTCGGGTCAGCCGCTATTCGCCGGCGAGGACGATCAGGCCGGCGGCCATGACGAGGCGGTTTATGAGGGCGAGACCGCCCAGATCGTCGCGGAGATCAAAGACCTCCTGGACACGCGCATCCGCCCGGCGGTGGCTCAGGACGGCGGCGATATCCTATTCTCACGCTTCGACGAGGCCACTGGCGTCGTCTATCTGAACATGCGCGGCGCCTGTTCGGGCTGCCCGTCGTCCTCGGCGACGCTGAAGGCGGGTGTCGAAAACATGCTCAAGCACTACGTCCCCGAAGTGACGGCGGTCGAACAAACCCTTTGAAATAGCCGTCCATCCCGGCGAAAGCCGTCGTACGATGATCGTACTCGGCCTCGATACCTGCCTTTCCAGCTGCTCAGTCGCCGTCCTCGACGGCGCGCGCGTGCTTGCGAGTGCGCGGGAGGTCATGGCCCGCGGACATCAGGAGCGCCTCGCGCCCATGGCCCGTGATGTGGTTTCCGAGGCGGGCCTTTCGTTCGATCGGCTGGACCGCATCGCCGTCACGGTTGGTCCGGGGTCGTTCACCGGATTGCGGGTCGGGATCGCTTTTGCCAAGGGTCTCGCCTTGGCCCTGGCCGTACCAGCCGTCGGTATCGGGACCCTTGAGGCGCTCGCAGCCGAGGCGGAGGGCCTGGTATTTCCAGCCATCGACGCTCGCCGCGGCCAGCTCTACCTGCAGGCCTTCGAAGATGGCCGCGCTCTGATGTCGCCGGACGCCCTGACCGCTGAGGTGGCCGCCGCGCGCCTGGCGGAGCTGTCTCAGGGCCGGCCTTTCACCCTCATCGGATCCGGCGCGTCGCTGTTGGCAGACTTGGTCCCCACCGCGCAGATCAACCCTGCTGAGGGGGCCGATGCGCGGCATATCGCCCGGTTGGCTGCCGATCGCGCGCCTGGTCTGCTCAAGCCCCTCTATCTTCGCGCGCCCGACGCCAAGCTGCCGGCATGAAGATTACCCGCGCAGCCGCTGCCGCATGTGGGGCCATGGCCGCCGCCCACCTGCACGCCTTTGGCGACAAGTCCTGGCGTGAGGATGAGTTCGAGGACCTTCTGGAAGGCGAGGGGATTTATGGCTTCGTCGCTGACGCCGACGAACCTTTGGGTGTCATCCTTTGCCGCATCGCCGCCGATGAAGTTGAGGTGCTGACGGTTGGGGTCACACCGGCAGCACGGCGGCGCGGGGTGGCGCTAACCCTGATGCTTGCGGCAATGGATGTGGCGCGCGGGGCCGGGACCAACGAGGCCTTCCTGGAGGTTGCTGTAGACAATGAAGGCGCCATCGCTCTCTACGAGCGGCTTGGCTTCCGAAAGGCGGGCCTTCGCAAATCCTACTATGATCGTGGCGCGGCTGGCTGTGTGGATGCCTTAGTGTTGCGCCTCGACCTTAACGCCGCCGCCGCTTAGACCTATTCTCAACTTGGAAACTGGACTCGGGAGCCGTCTTGTCCGATCGCATCGAAAAGCTTTGCGTCGAGAAGGGCATGCGCATGACCGAGCAGCGCCGAGTGATCGCCCGTGTGCTTTCCGAGGCTCATGACCACCCCGACGTCGAGGAGCTTCACCGCCGGGCCCACCAGGTCGATCCGCACATCTCTATCGCCACCGTCTACCGTACGGTGCGCCTCTTCGATGAGGCAGGGATCATCACCCGTCACGATTTTCGCGACGGCCGCTCCCGCTATGAAGAACATCCCGATCAGCATCATGACCACCTCATCGACATGAAGACGGGCAAGGTCGTCGAGTTCGTGGACGCCGAAATTGAGGTCCTTCAGGAAGCGATCGCGCGCAAGCTCGGCTACAAGCTCGTCGATCACCGCCTTGAGCTCTACGGGATGCCGATCGAGGAGAAGTAGAAGCGGCGTCCGCCGCTCGCCACGGCTTGGGGTGCAGATGGCAGAGCTTCAGTCGGCAGGTGGCGGTGCGCCACCACGGGTCCGCGTGGTCACCCACCTTGAGGGACTGGAAGCCCTTCGCGTTGAATGGGAGCGGCTTGTCCAGGCATCGCCTCAGGCTGAGGGTCGCTCAGACCTATGCCTACGCCCAGACCGCCTGGGAGACCCGCCGGCCCTGCGCACAAAGCCTTCTCGTCCTTGTCGCCGAGGCGTCTGGGCGGATGGTTGCGTTCTGGCCGCTGTTCGTGGCGAAACTCGGCAGGCTGCGGATCGTCCGCCTGCTGGGATGCGGCGGTCGCGAGGAATATCATGAGCCGCTGATCGCGCCGGGGTGTCCGCACCAGGAATTGTCCTGCGTGAGATTTACAGGCTGGCTACGGCCGCCGGAGACCTTCTCGAGGTTTACAATCTCTCTTCGACTACGCCACTACTTGTCGCTCTGGGGGCCGACTAGCGCCTAAAGCACAAGAGGCACATGGGCTCACCGCTCATCGATCTCTCGAAATTCCCCTCATGGGACGCCTGGTTCGCTTCTAAAACAAAGAGCTTTCGTCACAGCCCGCGTTCGGCCCGCCGACGTCTCGCCCTCGATGGTGCGCCTTCATTTCGCGAAGTCTCTGCGGAGGAGGCACCGAAGTTTATCGACTGGCTGCTTGCGAACAAACAAGCCTGGCTCAAGCGTACACGCCGGGTTGGGCCCTGGATTTGGACCCTTACGTCTGCGACTTCTACAAGTCGGTGCTCGGCAAGCCTGGCTCCGGCGTCTTCGGGTTTTCGCTCGATCTCGACGAGCGGCCGATTTCGGGCGGCATCTGTCTCGTCTCCGCCTCGAGAATGGAATTCTATGTCGTCACCTACGATCCGACGTTCGCCTCTGTGTCGCCTGGCAACCTACTGATTGAGGACCTCGTGAAATGGTGTGTGCCGCGCAAACTCGACTTCGATTTCCGGCTGACAGACGCGCCCTATAAGGACCGCTGGATCGATCGAATCGCCCTACATTTCCTATGAAGCCGCCTGCACCTGGCGCGGCGTCCCCACGGTGATGGGTCGACATGCCGTCTATTCCTGGCGAGCGTTTAAGGGCGGAGTAAAGCAGCGACTGATGCAGTTCTTGCGGGGGATGCGGAGAAGAATTTCGGCTCTGACCTAGCCTGGACCATGAGGCTAGCGAGACGCTCAAACTTGCGCCGCCTTCGCCTCAACCCCATAACCCCAGCCATGTCCGATCCCGCGCGTGCGAAGCGCCTCTTTATCAAGACCTACGGCTGTCAGATGAACGTCTATGACAGCGAGCGGATGGCCGATGTGCTGTCGCCGCTAGGCTATGCGATCACCGACACACCAGAGGGCGCAGACCTTGTGGTCCTGAACACCTGCCATATCCGCGAGAAGGCTACCGAGAAGGTCTATTCCGAACTCGGCAAGCTCAAGGAAATACGTGATGAACGGGTGGCTGGGGGCGGTTCTCGCATGACCATCGCCGTCGCGGGTTGCGTCGCCCAGGCCGAAGGCGAGGAAATCATGCGCCGACAGCCTGCGGTGGATCTGGTGGTTGGACCGCAGGCCTATCACCAGCTGCCGGAGCTGATCGCGCGCACCCACCGAGCCCGTGGCGAGCGGCTTTCTGCTGATTTTGCGCCGGAGGAAAAGTTCGACGCGCTGGCGCCCGCCGGCCGGCACGCCACTGGCGTCACCGCCTTCCTCACGGTCCAGGAGGGCTGCGACAAATTCTGCACCTTCTGTGTAGTACCCTACACTCGAGGCGGAGAGTGGTCGCGGAGCCCTGAGACTATCGAGGCCGAGGCCCGCGAACTGGCCGCCCAAGGCGTGCGCGAGGTCACCCTGCTCGGCCAGAACGTCAACGCCTACGCCGGTGAAGGCGGCTTGGCCGCGCTTGTCCGCCGGCTGGCTGCGATCCCGGGGCTCAATCGCATCCGCTACACGACCAGCCATCCACGCGACATGGACGATGACCTGATTGCGGCTCACGCCGAGGTCGACGCGCTAATGCCCTATCTGCATCTGCCCGTGCAGTCCGGCAGCGACCGGATCCTCAAAGCCATGAACCGAGCGCACACGGCCGAGAGCTATATCCGGTTGATCGAGAAGATCCGGGCGGTGCGGCCGGACATCGCCGTCTCCGGCGATTTCATCGTGGGCTTCCCGGGCGAACGCGACAGTGATTTCGAGGCGACGCTGAGCTTGGTGCGTAAGGTCGGCTATGCTACGGCCTTTTCATTCAAGTACTCGCGTCGTCCCGGCACGCCGGCCGCGGCAATGCCGGGCCAAGTGGACGAGGCGGTCAAGGATGAGCGGCTGGCGCAGCTGAATGCCCTGTTGGACAACCAGGCCCGCAGCTTCAACACCTCGCAGATCGGCCGAGTCCTACCGGTTCTCTTCGAGCGGCCCGGCCGACACTCTGGTCAGCTGATCGGCCGAAGCCCCTATCTGCAGGCGGTCCACGCTACCGCGCCGGATCACTTGATCGGTCAGATCGTTCCGGTGCGGATTGAGTCCGCCGCCCGGATGAGCTTGGCCGGCGAGCTCGTGTCCGAGGAACTGGAGCCAGCTTGAGCCGCGCGCCTGAATTCATCACCTTGTCGGACGCTGCGTCGCGCGCGGTCGCCGGGGCTAATTCGCGCCACGCCGCGCTGATCGAAGACGCCTTCGATGTGCTGGTGGAAACGCCGGGCGGCGGGGTCTCGCTGAGCGGCGACTCTAAGGCCCGCGCCCAGGCGAAGAAGGCCGTCCACGCGATAGCAGAACGCGCTGATCAAGGTCTTGAAATAGGCGAGGCTGACGTACGGGTGGCGATCGGAAACGCCAGGACCGGAGGCGCAGGACCGGGCGCCTTGCCGATCGGCCGACGCGGCCAAGTCGCCCCGAAGACGGCCACCCAGGCGGACTATCTGCAAGCGCTGTCCGACTGTGAGTTGGTCTTCGGCCTTGGCCCCGCAGGGACCGGCAAGACGTTTCTGGCTGTCGCCCATGGGGCTGGCCTTCTGCTGCGCGGCGAAGTCGACCGCCTCATCGTTTCGCGCCCGGCGGTCGAAGCGGGCGAGCGGCTAGGCTTCCTGCCCGGCGACCTGACCGAAAAGGTCGATCCCTACATGGCGCCCGTCTGGGAGGCGCTGACCGACATCCTAGGCGCTGAGCAGCTCCGCAGGCGTCGTGAGAAAGGCGAGATCGAGGTTGCGCCGATCGCCTTCCTGCGCGGCCGGACCTTGGCCCACGCCTTCGTCATCGTCGACGAGGCGCAGAATGCCACGCGCCTACAGATGAAAATGGTCCTCACCCGCCTGGGCGAGGGCGCGCGCATGGTGGTCACCGGCGACCCGACCCAGATTGATCTGGTCAACCTTAGGGACTCTGGACTTGCACACGCGGTCGGCCTCCTGGAGGGCGTCAAGGGTATCAGCGTCACCCGCTTCAGCGCCGCCGATGTCGTCCGCCACCCACTGGTCGAGCGCATCGTCCGGGCCTACGACGCCGACGCGGCTAACGCGGGGCGCTCCATTTGACGGACATCGAAGTCGAGGACGCGTCCTGGACAGCGGCCTTGGCTGACGCCGAGGCGCTGGTGCTGGTAGCGGCCGATGCGACGTTGGCCTCCGAAGGGGCGATCGGCGAGGGCGTGACCTTGCTGCTCACCGACGACGAGACGATGCGCGATCTAAACCGGCGTTTCCGCGATCAGGACAAGCCGACCAATGTCCTCTCCTTCCCGGCGCCGACGAACCCGGAGCGCTTCCTGGGCGACATCGCGCTCGCATATGGCGTCTGTGCGCTCGAAGCCTCCGAACAAGGCAAACCACTTGCGCATCACTTGCAGCATCTGGTGGCGCATGGCGTCCTGCACCTACTAGGATATGACCACATAAGCGACGCGCAGGCCGAAGAGATGGAAGGTCTTGAGCGCGCCGTGCTGGCGGGGTTGGGGATTCCTGATCCCTACCTCGCTGGTGAGGGAGACCATGACCGACCCCGACCCATCGGCTGAGCCGCAGCTTTCGAGTACGGAGACAAATCTGAATCGGGGCGTGCTGTCCCTGTTCGATCGTTTCCGCAACCGCCGGCCGGCCAAGGCCCTCGATGTCACGCCTGAACCGCCGACTGCAGCGACCGGAGAACTGGTCAGCCAGGCTCGTGCCTTCCAGGACCTGCGCGTGGATGACGTGATGCAGCCGCGCGCCGACATCGTCGCCATCGACCGCAGCTGTTCCTTCGCCGAGCTCACTGCTCGCTTTGTCGAGGCCGAGCACAGCCGTATGCCGGTCTATCGCGAGACACTCGATGAGCCGGTGGGCGTCGTCCACGTTAAGGATGTCTTCAAGCTGCTGGCGCGCAAGACCCGCAAACCGAAGCCGACGGATCAGGTTCTGTCCGGCCGCCATAACCTGGTCCGCCAGGTGCTCTATGTCCCAGCCTCGATGCGCGCTTCGGAACTGCTGGGCCAGATGCGGTCGCAACAGACCCACATGGCCCTGGTCATCGACGAGTTCGGCGGTACTGACGGTCTCGTCACATTGGAAGACCTGTTGGAGACGCTGGTCGGCGAGATCTCCGACGAGCACGATGACGCTGCCGAGGACGGCGGCGCCCTTGTTGTTCATGACGGGGAGGGGTGGGTCGTCGATGGCCGCACCCTTCTTAAGGATCTGGAGGCGGCCATCGGTCCGGGCGTCGATCTTGCGCCCCCCGATCTCGACGAGGAGATCGACACGGTCGCCGGCCTGGTCAACGCGCTGGCCGGCCGCGTGCCGCATCGGCGCGAGGTGATCGATCACCCGGGCGGTTTTGCACTCGAAGTGATGTCTGCCGATCCACGCCGCGTGAAGCGCCTGCGTGTCCGTCGGACCGCGGTCTCTCCCAGCGCGACGCCTTTCTGATTCCGCACATGGGCTGGACCCGCGGATGGATTGGACGAGGATTTGCGCTGGCAGCCGGTGCGATGGCGGGCTTGGCTCATCCGCCATTTGGGATACTGCCCGGATTGCTGGGCTACGCGCTGCTCCTCGCCCTGATCGACGCGGAGACCCCACGCCCGCTTCGCTCGGCGCTGTTCCGAGGATGGCTCGCTGGCGTCGGCTACTTCTCCGTCGGGGTGTGGTGGATCACCGAGCCTTTCATGGTCGATGCCAAAGAGCAGGGTTGGATGGCGCCCTTTGCCCTAGTGCTGATGGCCGGGGGACTGGCATTGTTCTGGGGTGCCGCGACGTTTCTCTGTCGAGCCTTGAAAACCCGCGGCGCGGCCCGCGTGCTCGTGTTCGCCGGCTGTCTCGCAGGTTTCGAGTGGCTGCGGGGTCACGTGCTCACCGGGCTTCCCTGGGATCTGCCCGGTGAGACCTGGCGGGCGGGGTCCGCGCCCTCGCAGGCGGCTGCTTTGGTCGGCGCCTACGGCCTGACTTGGATCACCCTCGCCATCTCTGCCGCGCCATCTGTCCTGGTCCAGGCGGGGGCAACCTTGCGGGCGAAGATCGTCGCGCTATTGACCGCGGCCGCCGCAGTGGCAGGCCTCTATGGCTTCGGCCTGGCGCGCCTGGATACCGTCGCAAAGCCGCGACCAGGTGCGCCGATCATCCGTGTCGTACAGGCCAATATCGACCAGAAGGAAAAGTGGCGGCCTGAAAACCTCTCCATGATCCTCAATACCTACACCGATCTCAGCTTGCGCAAGGCGGCTGTCCAGCCGGCCATCGTGATCTGGCCGGAAGGCGCACTGCCGGCGGTAATCGACGAGATGATCGCGCCGGGTTCGCCCTATGCGTCGAGGCTGCGAGATGCCGTGGCGCCCGGCCAGACGCTGCTGATGGGTGCCAACCGCGCCGAAACCGGCCCGACCGGGACCCGCTACTTCAACAGCCTGGTTGCTTTCCGCCGCGAGGCGGACGCCCTCAGGGTCACCGGGGTCTACGACAAGCACCACCTCGTTCCGTTCGGCGAGTACATGCCAGCCGCGGATTTCGCGACCAAGATCGGCTTCCGCAGCCTGGTGCACATGCCCGACGACTTCACCGCGGGCCCGCGGTCGCAGCCCATCGCGCCTTGGGGCGTGCCGGCCGTGCAGGTGCTAATCTGCTATGAAGCCTTGTTCCCCGGCGTGACACGGCAGGGCGGCGCTCGCGCGGGCCTGCGTCCTGCCTGGATCCTCAACATCTCTAACGACGCCTGGTTCGGAGCGGGATCGGGTCCTCTGCAGCACCTTAACATCGCCAGCTATCGCGCTATCGAAGAAGGTCTGCCCATCGTTCGCGCCACGCCCACAGGCGTCTCGGCGGTCATCGACGCCTATGGGAGAGTATTGCCCGGCGCGAAATTGAATCCGGGAGAATTGGGCATAATTGACACATCCCTGCCACCAGCACTTGAAATTACAGTGTTTTCCGAGTCGGGTGATCGTCTGTTTGCGATCATGCTTCTGTTGTCTGGAACCACGGCCCTGGCGTATCGTTATCGTCGGTCCTAACTATCTGGCGGCGAAGAGCTTTTGACGGCGTCTGGCGTGGCAGACCCGACGACGAAGCAACGGGATTTCCATGGACAAGCCCCAAGTGTCCGCGAACGGTCCGAACCCTATCGACCGCCATGTCGGCCTTCGGATTCGGATGCGCCGCAAGGAACTCGGGATCAGCCAGGAGCGGCTGGCAGAGTCTATCGGCCTGACATTCCAGCAGGTTCAGAAGTATGAGCGCGCGGCCAACCGAGTGAGCGCTTCGAAGCTCTGGGAGATGTCGCGGGCGCTCTCGACGACCATCAGCTACTTCTACGAAGGTCTTGGCGAGACGACGGAGCGGCCGGGAACGAACACGTCGCGGGAGTCGATGCAGGACTTCCTGCTGACTCCCGAGGGGATGGAACTCGCTTCCATTTTTCCGAAGATCGCGAAAGGCCGCCTGCGTCGCCGCGTCCTCGATCTTGTCCGCGCTATGGCCGGTGAGCCCGACTTCAACGAGTCCTAGTGTCCCGGTGGGTTTAACCTAAGTCCAAGGTTCTCTGGATAGGTTGCGGCCGTTGGTTGCGACGCTGCAGCCTTAACCAAACCGACCAAACATCCGCTTGGCGGGACATAAAGATATCTTTATAGGCTTGCCCGACTTTTCAGACGGCCGCTTGGGTTTGGGTGGCGTCGTTTCTCCGGAGCTAGCGCCTTGAGCCGTTCCAACTACATCTTCACCTCCGAAAGTGTGTCCGAAGGACATCCGGACAAGGTCGCCGATAGGATCTCCGACACGGTCGTGGACGCCTTCCTGAGCGAAGAGCCGGAAGCCCGCGTGGCCTGCGAGACCCTGGTCACCACCAACCGCATCGTCTTGGCCGGCGAAGTCCGCGCCGGGCGTCCGGGCGCCTCGAAGGCTGAGAACAAGCAGCTCACCAAGGACATCGTCCACGGCCTTGAGCACAAGGTCCGCCAGGCGATCAAGGACATCGGCTACGAGCAGAAGGGCTTCCACTGGGCCAAGGCCAAGTTCGCCTGCCACCTGCATCCGCAATCGGCCCATATCGCCCAGGGCGTCGACGCCAACGACAAGAAAGACGAAGGCGCGGGCGACCAAGGCATTATGTTCGGCTACGCCTGCGACGAGACCCCGCAGCTGATGCCGGCGACCCTGCAATATAGCCACGACATCCTGCGCCGGCTGGCCGAGGTCCGACATTCGGGCGAGTGCCACGTGCTCGAACCCGACGCCAAGAGTCAGGTCACTCTGCGTTATGAGGACGGAAAGCCCGTCGAGGTCCTACAGATCGTCGTTTCGACCCAGCACAAAAAGCGCATCGGCCTGCACATTGCCACGCCCAAGCGCATCGAACAGGTCATCCGCCCCTATGTGGAAGCCGTCTTCCCCGCGGGCCTGATCACCAAGAAGACCAGGTGGTACGTCAACCCGACCGGTCGTTTCGAAATCGGCGGCCCAGACGGCGACGCGGGCCTCACCGGCCGCAAAATCATCGTCGACACATATGGCGGCGCGGCACCGCATGGCGGCGGAGCCTTCTCCGGCAAGGACCCGACCAAGGTGGACCGCTCCGCCGCTTACGCTTGCCGTTACCTCGCCAAGAACGTCGTAGCCGCCGGCTTAGCTCGTAAATGCACCATCCAGATCAGCTATGCGATTGGCGTGGCCCAGCCGCTCAGCTTCTACGTCGACCTGCACAACACCGGCGAAATCGACCCGGCCAAGCTGGAACTCGCCTTGCCGGAAATGATCGGCGGCGCCACACCTCGCGCGATCCGCGAGCACTTGGGCCTCAACAAGCCGATCTACGCCCGCACCGCAGCCTACGGCCACTTCGGCCGCCAACCCGACAACGAAGGCGGCTTCTCCTGGGAGCGCCCGGACCTGGTGGAAGACCTGCGCAAGCTCGCGTAGTCGCAATCGCCCTCGTCTGAGATAGAAGCGGCGGATGTCCGACCACCACCCGCTGCTGCGTTCATACGGCCGCCTAAAGACCCGCACCATCAAGCCGCGGCAGGCGGCGCTGATGGAAACGCTGCTGCCAAGCTTGCGGCCGCCGGCCGAGCCGTTTGATCCGAGCGCCTTGATGCCCGGCGCGTCGCAGGCCTGGCTGGAGATCGGTTTCGGCGGTGGCGAGCATATGGCGGCTCAGGCCGGCCTCCATCCCGAGACCCTGATCATCGGCGCCGAGCCGTTCCAGAACGGCGTAGCGAGCGCCTTGCGCCACATCGACGAGGCGGGACTTAGGAACGTCCGTGTCCTCGATGGCGACGCCCGCGAGTTGATGGCGCACCTTCCGGACACCAGCCTCGACCGGATCTTCGTCTTATTCCCCGACCCATGGCCCAAGGCGCGCCACAACAAGCGTCGCATCGTCCAGACCGAGACAGTCACCGAGTTCGCGCGCCTGCTGAAGCCGGGCGGCGCCTTACGTTTCGCCAGCGACTGGGCGGCCTACGTAGACTGGAGCCTGGAACGGTTCGTCGCCAACCCCGCCTTCCGCTGGACCGCAGATCGTGCGGACGACTGGCGCACGCCGCCAGCCGATCACATCACGACCCGATATGAAGAAAAACGCCTCGGCGATTGCGCTCCGGCGTTCCTCGATTTCGTAAGGGTCTAGAGGCTGTCCTTGTGGCGCTGGATGGCGACGCGGATCAGGTCGGCAGTCTGTTCGGGGTCGGCCCAGCCCGTGATCGTCACCGACTTGCCCTTCTCCAGATCCTTATAGTGCTGGAAGAAGTGGGCGATCTGTTCGGTCAGAATTCCGGGCAGTGAGCGCCAGCTGTCAACGCCAGTGTAGAACGGGTGCAGCGCATCCACGGGCACGGCCAGAACCTTGTCGTCCCCGCCGGCCTCGTCGGTCATCATCAAGGTGCCGATCGGTCGCGCGCGGATGATCGCGCCTGGCACCACCGGGGTCTGACCCACCACCATGATGTCCATCGGGTCGCCGTCGTCGGCGAGGGTGTGCGGGATGAAGCCGTAGTTGCCCGGATAAAACATCGCGGTGTGCAAGAAGCGGTCGACAAACAGCGCGCCCGACTCCTTATCGATTTCATATTTAACCGGCTCGCCGCCTTGCGGGATCTCGATGATGGCGTTGACGTCATACGGCGGGTTCACGCCGACAGGGATCTTGGAGAGGTCCATGGGGAGGGGCCTTTCAAACACACAGAAGGGGGAGGTGGCGCGCTCTGTGGACCAACTCGAGTTAAGGGGAAAGTCCTTCCTCCCAAAACCTGCGTCGTCCCACGGTTGTGACGCCCCGACTCAAACCGATTCAAACTGGCTGACAAACCCCTCAGCAACGACTATAATCCGATCAACATCGTCCGTTTGCGCTGTATGGCGCCTACGAGCGGCGGGCTCCGGCCCGGCCGCTTTTTTCTTTGCCGGAGCCTGGCCTAAGCCCATGCGTGGGAAGACTGCCGAAGATTTGAACCTGCTGGAGCTGCTCGACCCTGTGGCCGAGGCGGCTGGCTATGGCATTGTCCGCCTTCGCTTAATGGGCGGCGAACACGCGCGCCGGCTGCAGATCATGGCGGAGCGGCCCAGCGACGGCGACATGAACGTCGAGGACTGCGCGCGCCTGTCGCGAGCCATCTCCGAAATCATGGATGCCGCCGACCCGATCGCGGGCGAATATACACTTGAGGTTTCGTCCCCGGGCGTCGATCGGCCGCTGACCCGGCTAGAGGACTTCGAGACCTACGAGGGGCATCTGGCCCGCATCGAACTCGACCGCCTGGCCGAGGGCCGCAAGCGTTTCAAGGGCGTGCTGGCCGGCATCGACGACGGCCAGGTGGCCTTCGACATTGAGGGCGAGGCAGAAACCGCGCTGATCCCATTCTCTTGGATCGCCGAGGCCAAGCTCGTCTTGACTGACCAGTTGATGAAGCGGGGCGCAGATGTTCGCGCGGCCCGCCTGCAATCTGAATCCCAACCACAGACTTCCGAGTAAGAGGGAAAATCCCATGAGCCTCACCGGCATTTCCGCCAACCGGCTTGAGCTGCTGCAGATCGCTGAAGCGGTCGCGCGCGAAAAATCCATCGACCGCGAGATCGTCATCGAGGCGATCGAAGAGGCGATCCAGAAGGGCGCTCGGTCCCGCTACGGCGCTGAACACGACATCCGGGTCAAGATCGACCAGAAGACCGGTGAGGTCGCTATCAAGCGAGTGATCACGGTGGTGGCCGATGACGCCAACTACGGCACCGTGGTGGGCGAGGACGGTGAAGAGGTCCCGGCGGACGAGCCGGTGGGCATCCTGCGCCTTTCCGACGCTAAGCGGACCGACAAGGAGGCGGTGGTCGGTAAGATCTACGAAGAGACCCTGCCGCCCTTCGAATTCGGCCGGGTGCAGACCCAGATGGCTCGCCAAGTTGTGACCGGCAAAGTCCGCGAGGCCGAGCGCGAGCGCCAATACGAAGAGTACAAGGATCGCGTGGGCGAGATCGTCAATGGCACGGTCAAGCGCGTTGAATACGGCAACATCGTCGTCGACCTGGGTCGCGGCGAAGGCATCGCTCGGCGCGATCAGTCAATCCCGCGCGAGAACTTCAACATCGGCGATCGGATCCGCTGCTACATCTATGACGTTCGTCGCGAGACCAAGGGCCCGCAGATCCTGCTCTCGCGCGCGCACGGCGGCTTCATGGCCAAGCTGTTCGCTCAGGAAGTGCCTGAGGTCTACGATGGGGTCATCGAGATCCGCGCTGTCGCCCGTGACCCGGGCAGCCGCGCCAAGATGGCGGTGGTCTCCAACGACAGCTCAATCGATCCGGTCGGCGCCTGCGTCGGCATGCGCGGTTCACGGGTTCAGGCCGTGGTCGCCGAACTCCAGGGCGAGAAGATCGACATCATCCAGTGGAGCCCCGACGAGGCGACGTTTATCGTCAACGCACTCGCGCCCGCCGAAGTCTCCAAGGTCGTTATGGACGAGGAGGACGAGCGCGTTGAAGTGGTGGTGCCGGACGAGCAGTTGTCGCTGGCCATCGGCCGTCGCGGCCAGAACGTTCGCCTCGCCTCCCAGCTGACCGGCTGGCAAATCGACATCATGACCGAAAGCCAGGAGAGCGAGCGGCGCCAGCGCGAGTTTGCCGAGCGCACCGCCCTCTTCCAGGAAGCCCTGGATGTGGACGAAGTCATCGCCCAGCTGCTGGTCACCGAAGGCTTCGCCACTGTGGAAGATGTCGCCTACGTCGACGTCTCGGAAATCGCCTCCATCGAAGGCTTCGACGAGGATACCGGGGCCGAGATCCAGGCGCGCGCCACCGACTTCCTGGACAAAATCTCCGCCGAATTCGACGCAAAGCGCGTCGAACTGGGCGTCGAGGACGGCCTGCTGGAAATCGAAGGCGTCACCCTGCCGATCGCAGTTGCGTTGGGCGAAGGCGGTGTGAAGACCGTAGAGGACCTGGCTGACTTGGTTCCCGACGACCTGCGTGGCTGGTTCGAGACCAAGGACGGCCAGCGGGTTCGCGAAACCGGCATGCTGGAGGCCTTCAATCTCGAGCCCGCCGACGCCGAGGCTCTAATCATGCGCGCCCGCGTCGTCATGGGCTGGGTCGAGGCGCCGCCGGAGCCGGAGCCGGAGATCGAGGAAGGGCCTATCGAAGAAACCGAGGCATACGCCGAGGCCGAACTCGAAGGCCAAGCCCAGGACTCTTGATCATTGCCCGCAGCTGCGGATCCAAGAAAACGTAACCACGGAACACGGAAGATCAGGGAATGAAAGGTTGGCCGACGTTATCTTTCGATCAGGCGCATTCCGTGCCTGCCCGTGTTGTTCTTCTCTTCGCCTTCGGCGGATTGAGGTCGTGACCCTTGGACAACGCAATCGAGGCCAAACCCCTTACGCTAGCTGAAG
>JAYUBY010000509.1:0-2144 GCA_043740635.1 Alphaproteobacteria bacterium | reverse complement strand
CCGATACGCTCTACCTGACCCGGTTCACCGCGCCGGAGTTCACATCGCTCTGCCCCGTGACCGGTCAGCCGGACTTTGCGCATCTGGTCATCGACTACGCGCCCGGCGACTGGCTGATCGAATCCAAGTCGTTGAAGCTCTACCTTGGCTCGTTCCGCAACCACGGCGCGTTCCACGAGGACTGCACGGTGGCGATCGGACGGCGAATTGTCGCCGTGGCGGCGCCGAAGTGGCTGAGGATAGGTGGGTATTGGTTTCCGCGAGGCGGCATTCCGATTGACGTCTTTTGGCAGAGTGGTCCAGCGCCCGAAGGTCTCTGGCTACCAGATCAGGGTGTGGCTTCCTATCGCGGTCGAGGTTGAAGCTGGGCTGAGAAGGGCGATTTGGCCAAAATCTGCTGTTGAGCCGACGATTACTGATCTTGCGCGTGCAAATTCGCGTCCTAGTCTGCTCAGACGTATCTGAATCCAGATCTCGAAGAGCGTGAACCTAGTGCGGACGATACGACTCTAATATTAAGATTGGCGATTGTTTTAGAGATAGCAAATTCACGCTTTCCAATACCAAAGATCAGGTTTACGTTTCCGGCCATCTCTCCACGGGCGTGTCGCAGCGCTGCGTTTCGGGGCCTTTCCAGTCTCTAGCCTTGATCCCGCCAGCGGCTTACCAGGGCAGTAACGTTCGGCCGTTCCCGCTCGAGCGGCGCCTCCCGCGGCGTTCCCATGAGGACAAAGCCCGCCACCTTCTCGCCGACCGTCAGGCCGAGGATCGCGCCGGCCTCTGCGTCGTAGGCGTACCAATCCGTGATCCAGTTTGCGCCAAAGCCCATGGCAAGCGCTGAGTAGAGCAACGTCGTGCAGACCGCGCCTGCAGAGAGTTGCTGCTCCCATTCCGGGATAGCGGCGGTTTTGGGCGTTGAGATCACGGCGACCACCAACGGCGGGATCCTTAGCTTTGCCAGCTTGGCGGCTGAGGTGGCATCGCCTCGGCCCTGCGCCAGAGCATCGAGCCGATCTGCGAACCTGGTCTTGTCCGGGCCCTGAAGGATCACGAACCGCCAGGGTGAGAGCTTCCCGTGGTCCGGAACGCGCGTCGCTAAACGTAAGAGCGCATCGATCTCGTCGGGACTGGGCGCAGGTTCTGTGAGGGTTACCGCGGACGCCGATCGCCGCCGCGCGAGGAAGGCCAGCACCTCGGGCGCAGGGGCAAGGTCCACGGGCGAGCCGAAATCGGGGGCCGGAGGCAGGGCGATGGTCAAGTGCGCCTCTTGGAGTTGGGATGCATGGGGAATGGGAAAGGGCGTTCAGGAAACGATAGGATGGCCCCTTTATGGGTGCCGCGGCGCGCACCGCAAGGCGAGGCCGAGACCATGTCCCAGAAACCCGTCGGAAAACCCGCCTGGTTGCTCGCCCACGGCGAGCCCTGGAAGCCTGGGACCGAGCGCGTCGTGTTCGAGAGCGCCTGGATCACGGTTGTCGAGCAGACCGCGATCGCACCCACAGGCAAACCGGCGCCCTATGGCCTGGTGCGGTTCAAGAACCTGGCGGTGGCCGTCCTGCCGATCGACGATGATGGGGCGGTCACCTTGGTCGGTCAGCACCGCTTCCCCCTTGGTGATTATAGCTGGGAGCTGCCTGAGGGCGGCTCGCCGCTGGGTGAAGACCCGCTGGAGGGCGCCAAGCGCGAACTGGCTGAAGAAACCGGTCTTGCGGCGGCAGAATGGCGCGAGGTGATGCGCGCCCAGCTCTCGAACTCCGTCACCGATGAACAGATGATCGGCTATTTGGCGCTGGGTCTTTCACCGGCGGGTGTCGCACATGCGGCGGACGACACAGAGGCGATCACGCTCGTCCGCCTACCTTTTCGCGAGGCGCTTGACGCAGCACTCGCCGGATACCTTCCTGACATGCTGACAGTAGCGATGCTGCTCAGGGGCTACCATATGGCGAAAGAAGGGTCTTTGCCGGGCGCGCTCGCACGCGCCATGCTAGGATAGGGGGCACGCCTCTTGGGGCGCGGGAGGAACTGATGAGCCAGCAACGCCTGGAAGTCGTAGACCCGGCCGTCGCGCCGCCGGTTTGGGCAGCACTTCGCAATGAAGCTGCGGCGGCCGCGGAGACCGAGGCGGCATTGGCCAGCTTGCT
>JAYUBY010000508.1:0-5384 GCA_043740635.1 Alphaproteobacteria bacterium | reverse complement strand
CCGCGCGAGCGCCTCGAAAGAAACCCTCTACGCTTGGTTCCAGGACAAAGAGTCCCTTTTCAATACCCTCTTCGAGTCACGCCTCGACAGCATGGCAAGCCGCGTCCACGCGGTGGCCGATGTCGATCCGTCACCCGAAAAGGTACTGCCCGTCGTCGCCGAGGACGTAATCCGCTTCATGCTGACCATAGCCCCACTCACCCGGGCAATGGGTCCTAGCGAGCCGAGCGACACGGCGTTGCGGCTGGTGGGAGAAATTGTCCGCGAAGAACGGCAGCGGTTCGTGGACTATCTTCTGCGCTGCCGAACCCTGGGCCATGTCGCCTTCGAAGACGATCCGTTCGAGATCGTCTCGCTGTTCGTCGCCATGGCCGAAGGCGAGTGGAGTCTCAGGCTAGCTACCGGCATGATCGACGAGGTGACCAACCAGATGATCGCCGACCACGCCCGACGCGTTACCCGGATCTTCCTCAAGGGCCTTGCGCCCTAGACAGGGCGGCCTTGACTCGGCGCGGCCATAGGGCTCGCATCCCTCCAACTATGGGATCAGGGAGCTTCTCTATGTCACGCAGAACCCTCATCGCGGCTGCCGCCGCGCTGACATTCGCGATTGGCCTTCCGGCCATGACCTTTGCGCAGACCCCTCCGGCGGCGCCCGCCGACGCCCTTTCCGATCCATCCTTCAAGGGCCCTGAGGTGATCGCATTCATGGGCGTAAAGCCTGGGCAAAGGGTCGCCGACATCGTCGCCGGCCGCTTCGTCCGCGCGCTCAGCCAGGCGGTCGGTCCCAAGGGAAAGCTCTATGCGGTGATACCGGCCGAGGTGGTTAAAGCCCATCCCGAGGTGGTGGCCGGCCTGAACAAAACAGCCGCTGACCCGGCCTACCCCAACATCGTGGTCTCCACCCCGCCGGTAAACGCAATGGACCTGCCCAAGGGACTGGATGCGGTCTTCATCCGGCAGAACTACCACGACCTCTACGATAAGTTCATGGGCCCAGCCGACGTCCCAGCGTTCAACAAGGCGGTTTTCGCGGCGCTCAAACCCGGCGGTGTCTATGTGATCCTCGACCATGCCGATGCGCCCGGCACCGGACTGACCGGAACCGAAGGCCGCCACCGCATCGAGGAAGCTCGGGTCAAGGAGGACGTCCTGGCCGCGGGCTTTAAGCTGGATGGCGAAAGCAGCATCCTGGCTAATCCCTCCGACGACCATTCGAAGTTCGTCTTCCACCCCTCGATCCGCGGCAAGACCGACCAGTTCCTGCTGCGCTTCAAGAAGCCGAAGTAGCCGCGTCCGAAACCAAGGACGCCCCCGGTGTGGTTGAAGAACCGGGGGCGTTCGCTTGGAACAAGATCTGGAATACCCGCGAGGGCTGATTTCCGGATCGGCTCGTGAACCACATTTCGACGGCTAGCGCACGGCGAGTTCTTGACTTGGACGAGCAGGCAGGTTCACGGACGGTTTTTGAGGCGGGGGATCGCCGAACGATGCGTCGACAAATGGTGAGCTGCTGCGCCGCGATCCTTGCCCTGCTGCTCGCGGCCTGCGGGGTTGCCGGGCCGATGCATGCCGTGACCACTCAAGACGAGGCGATCGCCGCCGCCAAGACCGCGCTGGCTGGACTGCCGGAAGCCGCGGGGCCTTTTCAGGTCGTGCACGAGGGCGATGTCTGGATCGTCAGCGCCAGGGCGGGCCCGAACAGTTCGGCTTCCGTGAGCATCAACGCAAAGACCGGAAAAGCTGTGCGACTCTACGCCGACGACGGCACGGACCTGACGCTGGTCAAGCCGAAGAAATAGTAGCCTGTCGCCGTCGACTCCCGCGCGGCTTGAGTCATCGCGAGCTTCACACCTAAGCTGCGCGCCCAATGACCGGGGGGACCTTTATCGTGGACGAACGGATTTTCAGCGTGCCACATCGGCGCGGCTTGATGCTGATGGCAGGTGCCGCGGGCGTAGCCCTGACCTCACCCAGCAGGTTGCTCGCAGCCACGCCGTCCGCTGGCGACATGACCGGCGTCCGCGCCGCCATCGACAAACAGCGCCCTGAAGCGATCAAGCGCCTCCAGGATTGGGTCGCGCTTCCCTCCATCGCCGCGGAAAGCCGCAATGTCCAGGAGGGAGCCAAATACATGGCTGACCTGCTGAAGGACGCCGGCTTCCAAAACCTGTCGATCATCCAAACCGACGGCAGGCCTGGGGTCTTCGCGACCATGGACAATGGAGCGGCGCGCACCATCGGCATGTACTTCATGTACGACGTGAAGCAGTTCGATCCGGCGGAATGGTCCTCCCCGCCGCTCGAGGCGCGTATCGTACGGCGTCCAGGCCTTGGCAAGGTGTTGATCGGCAGAGGCGCGGTGAACCAAAAAGGCCCGGAAGCGACCTTCCTAGCGGCGCTCCACGCCCTGCGCGCCGCTGGCCGCAAGCCGCCGGTGAATATCGTCCTGGTGGCCGAGGGCGAAGAGGAGATTGGCTCGCCGCACTTCGTCCAGGTGGTGCATCGCCCCGAAGTGCTGGCGGCGCTGAAGAAATGCCATGAGGTGTGGATGCCGTTAGCGGCCCAGTCGCCGCAGGGCGGTGTGGAGGTCGACCTCGGCGCAAAGGGTATGATCGAGGTGGAGCTCATCTGCACCACCAAGGCCTGGGGCCGTGGTGCGCTCGACGACATCCACTCTTCCTTCAAGGCTGAGTTGGATAGCGCGGTCTGGCATATGGTCAAGGCGCTCTCGACGCTGGTCTCGGAAGACGGCAATGATCCGGCGATCGACGGCTGGTTCGAAAACGTGAAGCCACTGACGCCGAGGCAGAAGGAGATCATCGCCGATCAGGCCGCCCACACCAGCGAGGCGGACCGCAAAAAATTCATGGGTGTCCAAAAATGGGTGCGCGACCTGCCCTATCGCGATGCGCTCGAACGCCTGGCCTCTCAGCCCACGGTCAACATCGAAGGCATGTACGCCGGTTACATCGGCCCGGGCGGCAAGACAGTCCTGCCGTCCAAGTCTACGGCCAAGCTAGACTTCAGGTTGGTTCCCGACCAAACGGCGGCGGAGGCGCAACGTAAGCTGAAGGCCCACTTGGCGAAACGCGGCTACGGCGACATCGACGTCAACGTGACCGGCGGCTACGACCCGACCCAGACCGAGGAATCTTCGGCCTTGATCCAGGCCTCGCTGGGAGTCTACCGCCGAGCCGGTCTGGAGGTCAGCCTTTCGCCGCGGCTCGCAGGCTCCTGGCCAGGCTACATTTTCACCGGTGCGCCGGTCAGCCTGCCGGCGGGCCATTTCGGCTTTGGCCACGGCTCGCGCCAGCACGCCCCCGACGAGTACTATGTAATCGAATCCGAGAACGCGAAGCTGCGCGGCATGGCCGGCGCCACTGAGGGCTACGTGGAGTTTCTTTACGCGCTAGCGGGGAGCTAACCGGTCGGCCAGATTCCAGTTTCTAACGCTCTGCGGCTCGCCTAAACGAGGATGGCATTAACAGGGATCCCGACATGAAGCTCCGTTTCGCGGCCGCGCTTGCGACGGGCGCCGTGGTGCTTGCCGCCGCACCTTCCGTCTCGGCCCACTTCATTCTGATGCAGCCAAAAGGCGCGATCGAGGAGAACCAACTCGGCGATCCCCAGAAACTCGGGCACTGCAGGGGCACGACCGCAAACGCTGGCACGCCCACCGGCATTGTCACCGCTGTGATCGGCGGCGAACTGCTGCATCTGCACGTGAAGGAGACCATCTATCACCCGGGTCATTTCCGCCTGGCGCTCTCGGTCCTTGACCGCGCCGAGTTGCGCGCCGACCCGGAGGATGTGACGAGGGATGGTCCGCGCGGTCCGATATCGGTCTCAGGAAAGATCGACCCGAACCCCAAGCCGCCAGTCCTGGTGGACGGGCTTTGGGAGCACCATGAACGAAAACCCGCTCAGGAATTCGAGGCGGACGTAATGGTTCCCAATATCAACTGCGACCACCGCTCGCTGCAGGTGATCCAGTTCATGGAGGAGCACGGTGTCAACACCGACGGCCGTTCACCTACCACCACTGCGCTGATCTGAAGATCACTGCCAACCCGAAGCTTCCCATCGACACCGGTTGGCCCGGTCAGGCGAAGGGGAAGAAGAAGGGGTAAGCGCAAAGGCCCTCTTCAGCGCCGCTTTCGAGCCGGACGCTTGGCCAAGCAGCTCACGTGGATCGACAGGTCTCGTCCTTGACTTGCCGTCTCTGGCGGGCTCGCATCTGGTCATGGGCGCCAACAGGTACTGGACACTCTCCCCCCACCCGGTTGGCGCCTGGCCGACGTCCGAGACCTTTGAGCTGCGCGAAGCGCCCATTCCCGCCCCTGGGCCCGGCCAGGCCCTGACCCGTACGATCTACGTTTCGCTAGACCCCTATCAATGGGGATACAAGCGCGGCGGCGTCGAGCCGGCCGGCTCGCCCTGTCACGCTCGCACTGTGGCCCAGGTAGTCCAGAGCCGGATGGATGGCTTTGCGGCCGGCGACATTGTTTTCAACACCAACGGCTGGGCTCAGTTCGGGCTGATGGGTGAAGGCGTTCAGCGACCGTCCTATATGATCCCACGCCTACTCGACCCTGCGCAGGGCCGCATCTCCCAGGCAGTCGGAGTCCTTGGGATGCTGGGCCTGACCGCGTATGCGGGCATGATCCTGCAGGGTGACCCTACGGCTGGCGAGACAGCCGTGGTCTCGGCCGCGTCCGGTGGTGTGGGACAGATCGCCGGCCAGCTTGCAAGGCTGCGCGGCGCTCGCGTCGTTGGCATCGCCGGCCGCGAGGAGAAGTGCCAGTTCGTGACCGACCAGCTCAGATTTGACGCCTGCGTCTCGCACCTGAGCCCGACGTTTGCCGCGGACCTCAGCGCAGCCTGCCCGTCGGGCGTCGACGTCTATTTCGAAAACGTGGGAGGCCCAGTCTTCGACGCCGTCCTGCCGCTGTTCAATCCTGGCGCGAGGATGACCATCTGCGGCCTCATTGCCACCTACGGCGACGCCGCCGGAACCGACGCCAGGGCCGCAGTGATGGCGCGCGGCGAGACGATCTTCCGCGCGCGCCGCGTCGCCGTTTGCGACCTGTTCGTTGGGGACTTTGTGGCCGAGTACGAAGCAGCGTTCCTGCAAAACATGTCTGGTTGGGTCGCAGCCGGCGAGGTCCGCTACCGCGAAGATATCCGCCAGGGTATGGAGACCATCCCAGCCGCTTTCACTGAGATGCTGCGCGGCGGAAATTTCGGGAAGATGCTTGTGCAGGTGGGCGCAGACCCGACGCGCTAGGTCACGGCCCCTCACGCGCTACCGCGGATCAGCTCGACCTGGGAGCCGGCGATCTGGCGGACCTCGCAGATTCCTTCCCAACCCGGCATGTGCG
>JAYUBY010000507.1:0-6845 GCA_043740635.1 Alphaproteobacteria bacterium | reverse complement strand
AGCAGATGCTGGGGAACATCGAACCGGCGATCGGCTGACGCTCCGGCGGGTATCGAGTTGTTTGGCGGCCGGGTTCCAACCGACCTTCCATAGAAAAGCGTATTTGACGTCGGCGCGATCTCGCAGGTTGTAGCCTTGCCCTCCACCCCGCCGCAGGTGACCTGCCGTGTCAAAAGGCGGGACTTATACTGCACTGCAGCATATCATGAACGGCATGTCGCGTGAGCGTGTAAGGAGTTCATCCATGTCGATTGTGAACGGTGAGGAAACCGAAAAGGTCATCGACGGCGAGCCGCCACGTAGGAAGATACTGAGCCTCAGGTCACCGCCGTCCACGACCAAGGTCGTTGCGTCTTGGAGGTGCAAGCCTTGCGGCTCTGATTTCGAAGTAGATTCGGCCCTTGGAGACGCCGAAGTTGTGCGCTGCCCGTCTTGCCGCGCGCGGCTTGGCAAGGCCGGACAATTCAGAAGCAATGGGCCTGACGTTGAACGCGTCAGGGCGCGTAGATTTGCACCTCAAACGCCTCAACCATCGCGGATGGGGGGAGAAATTCACCCCTCACCGCCGAGGCGGACCAGTCAAAATTCCCTGACCGTTGTCACGCGCCGCAGTCGCCCAAATCGAACAGCGACCGATCACTCGGCTCGTGGGTCAGTCCAAACCATTTCGGGACGTGCTGAGTAGTCCTGGAAGAAATTTCGTAGACCGGGGCATCGTGTCCGCCAGTCCAACTCCTCAAATCGGAAATCCAAGTAGCCAAGCGCACAAGCCACCACGATCCCATTCAGCGCTGCACCCTGTTCCAAACGCGGGATTTCGGCTTCTAGCGTTGCCAACGCGCGCTGCACCTTTCGGCCCTGGCCATCGAGCCATTCGCGCCACAAGAAACGGTCCGGCCGCAGCGCTACCTCGTAGCGCATCAGCAAAGCGGCATCGAGAATCCCGTCGGCCACTGTTTGGAGGCGGAGGGTCTGCCAGTGCTCAGGGTCCGAAACTGGGGGCAGTAGTCCGCCACCACATGAGTGATCGAGATACTCAACGATGACTCGGCTGTCGAAGAGCACGGCTCCGTCATCGAGCACGAGGGCCGGGATCTTCCCCAGCGGATTGATATCGATAAGTGCAGCGTCTTCAGCGACCGGCGTCGTTGTCGCCCCGATCAGTTCAAGTCGCCCCGTTAGCCCGAGCCGGTCCGCCGCGAGTCTGACCTTCCGTGCATAAGGCGATGTCTGCGTTAGGAAGAGCTTCATGTAGCGGCCCAGGAGTTGCGTGCGATGGTCGAGACGGTCTCTGTCGTTCGCCTAGTCGCCGAAACCGACGAATACGGTAGCCTCAGCGACAGCCTTTCGTTCGGATACTACGGCATTTGCCGGGAAACTCTCATCTGGCCAGCCCAACGCGATACTTTTCATGATGACCTGATCATCGGCTATCCCGGCGTGTTCACGTACGACCGGCGATTGCATAATGCCCTGGCTGTTAATCACTGCGCCTAGGCCGCGAGACCAAGCGGCATTGACCAACGCTGTCGACACAGCGCCGCAATCGAACGGCGTGTCGTCGCTTCCATCCAGCACGCGGTCGTAGGTCACGATCACGCAGACCGGCGCATCGAATTGACGGAAGCCGCGCAGTACCCAGTCTTGGCGCATATCCTTGTCGTCGCGCTCGATCCCCATCGCGGAGAACAACTGCTTAGCGACGCCAACCTGCCTGTCCCGGTGCTGACCTGCAAACGCCTGGCCTGTGCGGAACTCGCGCGATTGCGGTACTCCCGCCACCATGCGCTCGGTGTTGCCAGCGCGGATCCGATCCAGCGGTTCGCCGGTGATAATGTAGAAATTCCAAGGCTGGGTGTTCATCGACGACGGAGCGCGCATCGCCAAACCGATGATTTCCTCAATCAGCGCCCGCGGAACGGGATCGGGCTTGTAACCGCGGATGCTTCGGCGACCAAGTATAACGTCGTCAAATTGCATTTGTAGCCTCTGAGATAGCCAATTTGGTTTCATTCGGGAGAGAATTTTCAGCACAATTCTGCTGAGCCGCCGAAGCCCGCAAGGGCATAGCGATGACGGTCTTTCGCAAGTCGAGCCTACTGGGCTTCATGCCGTATGTCCGGTGGCGGTCGAAAGAGGCTTGCTGCCTTCAAACGGACATTCAGGCCCGGCGACCCAGACCACTCGGACGACGCCCGATCGGTGTCTCTCAGTTTGCGGCTTTCGCAGTCGCGCAGATCGCCGTCTCTGCGGTTTGCGTTTGCGGCATGGACGTCGTCGGTGAAATCCAAGAAGCTCGTCGCGTCCCGTAGGCTTCGGTGTGGGGATCGCGTCCGTCACTGGGCGCGCACCAGGGATGGAGAGATCAAGAATGGCGAAGGCCAAGTTATCTAAGCCTGTCCCGACCGAGCGACAGCAGATTCGCGAGACGGAAGAGCGACTGCTTGTCGAATTGCGGGACCTTCGAAAGGGCATGCGCTCTCCAGGCGCAGCCAACCGCAAGGCGCCTCCGCTAACACTCGGTCAAAAGGTGGCAGACCAGGTCGCCTCGACGATGGGATCGTGGAGATTCATCATCATTCAGAGCGTAATCCTGGCGATCTGGATTATCCTGAACATCACCGCGGTGGTCCAAAAGTGGGACCCCTACCCGTTCATTCTTCTAAATCTGGCCCTGTCCTTTCAGGCGGCCTACGCCGCGCCGTTCATCATGATGAGCCAGAACCGCCAACAGGACATCGACCGTATTGAAGCGGAGAACGACTATCAGATCAACATCAAGGCGGAACTGGAGATCGAATTGCTTCACCAGAAGGTCGATGCGCTCCGCGAGAAGGAAATACTGCTTCTGACACAGGCGGTCAGCGACCTCACCGTTCTGCTTAAACGCGGCGCGAAACCCCCGGTCCCGCGCCGCGCGACAACGGTCTGAAGACTAGCCCTCAAGGACTTTCCGCGGCGCAAGTCCAAGCTCGCTCGCCGTTCGCGACTCGGCCTTATGACTGGGGATGGGTCAACCCCTTTATCTCCAGTTTCAATCCCCGAACCATCTGCAGCAGGAGGTCGTTCTGATATTCGAGGTGGCGAAGGACGACCTCGATCTCCTGTTCGGCTTTAACGTTGATTTCAAGGTCGTGTTCAGCGCGGGCCTCCGAGTGCTTTCCCTGCACGTTCTGCCCAACCATGATGAGGGGCATGAGCAGAATCTGGATCACGTTTGAAATAAACAGCCAAAAGACGAAACCCATGGGTGCGTCGAAGACTAGGGGCTTCGGGGCCAGGAAGTTCCACCCAAGCCAGAACACGGTCCAGACGAGGATAGCCAAGAAAAAGCCCATGGTGCCGACCTTCTCGGTGATCATCACCGCGAGCCTGTCCATTGCGCCTAGGTTCTCGACGGTCTCCTTATGGACGTTGCGTAGCGGCTTTTGGTGCTTTCTCAGTTCATGCAGCAGCGTCGGCTTCGGCGAGGCATCGGACACGATGTCGCTCATAGCGGGTTCCTCTCGTCTCATCAAAAGCTCGCAAGAAAGCATCAGCCGGTCCAGGCGAACGCCGCAGGCAGCCTCCCTGCCTTTGGCGGCTACCAGCTTTGGGCGCGAGGATAGAGGCGCGCAACTTGCATGGGTGGTGCGGGCGGCCGGGGTCGAACCGGCACGGGGTCACCCCCAACGGATTTTCATACCACTTCGGCTTTCGCCGCCACCCTCCGCCCGATCGGCGGAGCCGCGTTCGTGGTCTGGACTATCCCTTCGCCCTAGCCTGCAAGGCCTTAGGCGCCGCCCGTCTAGTCTCTACACCTTCCGCAGCAGGCGCCGCGGCTTGGCTCGGGATCGCCAGTGAAGGGTTCCCCGAATTTGAGCGGTTCTACGTCCAGGGTTTCCCCCGGCGCACTCAAGTCTTGGTCTAAGTCCGTTGCGTCTACCAGTTTCGCCACGCCCGCGTAGCGCAGCGGGCATGCCATAGGCGCGCCCTGAGCGCCACCCGCGATCCCTTTGCCCGCCGGCGGCCGTGATCCGCCTCGCAAAGAAGAGACTTTCGCCCCACAATTCCATGTCCATCGGGCCGAACGTGTGGCTTGAGTGGAAGTCCACGACACCTTCTCGCGCTACGAGCACAGCAGCGAATGACCGCAGAATGGCGCCGGCGGCGCTGGCAGGCTAGCGCTCACTCGGCTACGCCGCGCGCACTGAGAGCGTTGGAGCAAAGAGACCGCGTGATGACCCAAACGTGAAGGATCCAGGCCGCGCGAATCTACGATGCGCGCCGGGCGCTTTTCAACCTCCACAGGTCGCTTCTGGCCTTTTTAGCGTGAGCCTCAGACCCTCGACTTACGGCGCCCCGCGATCAACCTCTGCCCCCAAAAGCCGAGAGACACGTCACCGCCCTCGACGCCCGCCCCGCGATGACGCATTGATGCAGCTACGCAAGGCGATCGCCGCTCGAACGACAGCGGCCCGAAAAGGAACAGCGAATGGCGACCGGCACCGTGAAGTGGTTCAACTCCACCAAGGGCTTTGGCTTCATCCAGCCGGACGGCGGCGGACCCGACGTGTTCGTCCACATTTCGGCCGTCGAGCGCGCCGGCTTGGGCGGCCTGAACGAGAACCAGAAGATCGCCTATGAACTGGAACGCGATCAGCGCAGCGGCAAGGAGGCGGCTGGCCAGCTCCAGACGCTGTGATCCATCAGCTTGTTCTGCAGTTGGCGGGCGGCGGCCTTAAGAGCTTCGCGGTCGACAAGGACCGCGCCGCCGCGATCCGTGACGCCGAAGACTGTTTGAAGTCTGGCGAAGCGGTCGCGGCCGTTCTTCGAGATCGCGGCGGCCTCCTCGTCTGGTCTGGAACGAAGGCCTTGGCCTGACCGTCTGCCTCGCCGGTCAGTGCGTGATTGCCATCCGCCGCCCAGCGTCTTGTAAAGCATCACGAGATCCGCCGAAACGGCAGCCTGGCCCTCGACCTTCAGGATCTGGTTCTGTTGCAGGGTGCGTTCCGCATCCAGGACAGTGATGAAACTGGAGACGCCGCTGGCATAGCGTTGGTGGCCAGGCATGCTTCGCCGCGAGCGGAACCACTTCGATGCGGAGCCGACGCTCGCCTCCGGCCGGCGTCAGAACCATGGAACCGCCTACGCGCCGATCAGGATTTCCTGCGCCTTCGATCAGTCCCGCGAGTCGTTTGGTGCCACCATGGCCGACGCAGGCGAGGCGGTCGCCGCGCATGCGAACGCTGGTCCCGCTCGCGATCAGCCGGTGCGCGGCGGCATTGATGTGGCGGACCACACACCGGCGCGGTCGAGGAGAAAGAGGCTGCAGGAGGACCTGTCGATCGCCTCTGCGAGACCGTCGCGCACGCCGAGAGCGCTGGACATACTGCGCGCAAGCCGCAGCGCGCGCATCATGTGTGGACGGAGCGACATGCAGAGGCCGACATCCTCCGCGGTGAAGGCCCCTTGTGACTTAGAGCGATAGACGTCCACCCCTGTCCAATGCGTCCTTACGCTCTCAAAGCCGATGGAGACGTCCGAGTGAATATCAAATTGCTTATAGAAATCATTGTAATATGGGGTCTTTACGAAGTCTTCCTTGGGCAGCCAGTCGATGTCGCGGTTGTAGCCGGGGACCCACTTGGACGCGGCGAGCTGGCCCAAAGGCGTCTTGAGCGGATTCTGCGCCGCGAAGGTCCGGAAGTTCTCTTCTAGAAGCGATGGCTCGATGCGGCCCGACACCACCGGGCCGGTTTCGCTGTAGAGGTCGTAGGAGCGCGGCACCGCGTCGTGGCCGCCGGTCATCTCGGCGAACCGGCCAAGGACACGAGGCCAAAGGCTGGTGTCCACCGCGGCTTGGTAGAGTTCGTCCAGAAAGGTTTCGCGGCTGTTCATGGCGCCGAATCGAGCTTTGCAATCAACTGAGTGGTCGGGACCGCGCCAAGCGACCACAATCAGCAAAGCGGCAATAAACCTCAAGTCCGTTCGCCCAAAAGGCGACACGCGAGCGAGCGCTGTCGCATGAAGTCTGTCGGCCAGCCCCCCCCCCCGGGGGTGGCGCTCGAAGTCGTGATTGCTCTTACTCACGGCCGAACCTCATTGGTGGTCCTTGAAAGTCCTCAATCTCATTCAGGTGAATGACGCGGGCCGCTGTCGGCCTGTGCCAGATAGCGCCTATGAGCCGCTGACCCGGCGGGGGTGGCCCTCCGCGATCGCGGGTGGCGGCGGATGGTATTGGTTGGGAGGATTGCGAAATGAGGTCAGGTAAAAAAAGCAACGGCAGGGTCGCAGGGCGCAGGAGCCAGATCTTCGCGCTCGTTGCCATCGCAAGCAGCTTCGCGGTCAGCGCAAACGCCGCGCAAATCCTGCTGACGGTGGGAGATTCCTACCCGACAAACCAAAGCAGTGCGGTCAATTACGATAGTCTGTCCGGATTAGGGCCGGGCAATCTGCTCGCGACGGGCGACACCCTTCAGGTGAGTACGCCTAGCATGCCGCCTGGTTTGACATCGGCAAGTCTGACCATTTCGAATAGCCAGGGAAACCGGGGGGTCGCGAGCGCCAGGCTCGCTGAAGGTGTCGTGCGGGGTGAGGCCGACGGTGGCCTGGGTCTCATCGGCATCATCTCCCGGGACACCTACTCCAACACGACGATGAGCGACGCCGTCACCTTTCACATTTCCGATGGTGCGCCCAGCGCGCTGGTCGGCGTGCATGTGCACCTGGACGGGTCGGAGGCCGGCGCCGGTTTGGGCGTTGGGGGCTACAATGCAGAGCTGCTGTTTTCGCTAGGGGGCTCGTTCGACTACGTCAGCCAGATCGTGGCCAACGGAAACCAGGGCTACACATTCAATGAAACC
>JAYUBY010000506.1:0-1650 GCA_043740635.1 Alphaproteobacteria bacterium | reverse complement strand
TTGGTCGAGCACCGGCTGGAGACGCTTCTGGGCCAGCGCATCTTCGGCCTGGCGCTGGGATACGAGGATCTCAACGACCACGACGAACTGCGCAAGGATCCGGCGATGGCGGTGCTGGCCGGCAAGCTGAAGCCGATCCTGCGCGACGACTGCGAGGCCCTGGCCGGCAAGAGCACCTTGAACCGCCTGGAGCACCTGCCCAAGCGGCACGGCGCGAAATATCACAAGATCCACTTCGATCGGGCCGCGGCCGACACCCTGCTGGTGGACCTGTTCATCGAGGCCCACGACAAGCCGCCGCGCCAGATTGTCATCGATCTGGACGCCACCGACATTCCCCTGCACGGCCATCAGGAGGGGCGCTTCTTCCACGGCTACTACGACCATTACTGCTACCTGCCGCTCTATGTATTCTGCGGTCGCCACCTGCTCCTGGCCCGGCAGCGCTGTTCGAACATCGACGGCGCCGCCGGCTCGGTGGAGGAGGTGGCCCGCATGGTGGCGCAGATCCGCCAAGCCTGGCCGCGGGTCAAAATCATCCTGCGCGCCGACTCGGGCTTCGCGCGCGAGGCGTTGATGGCTTGGTGCGAAGCCAACAAGGTGGACTTCCTGTTCGGTCTGGCCCGCAACAACCGCCTCGAAACCGAACTGGCCGGCGAACTCGCCCAGGCCAAGGCCCTGTGCGCCGCATCGGGCAAAGCGGCTCGGGTGTTCCGCGACTTCCGCTACCAGACGCTGGACAGCTGGAGCCGCGAGCGCCGGGTCGTCGGCAAGGCCGAGCACACCCCGCAAGGCTCCAACCCCCGCTTCGTCGTCACCTCCCTGAAAACATCCGCCCGGGAGGCCCGCGCCCTCTACGAGGACCTCTACTGCGCCAGGGGCGAGGCCGAGAACCGCATCGGCGAACAGTTCGAACTGTTCGCCGACCGCGCCTCCTGCGAGACCATGGCCGGCAACCAGTTGCGCCTGATGTTCTCGGCCATGGCCTATGTCCTCATGGACACCCTGCGCCGCGTCGCGCTTCGGCACACTCAGTTCGCCGACGCCGCCGTCCACACCATCCGCCTCAAACTCCTCAAGCTCGGCGCCCAGGTGCGAACCAGCGTCCGGCGCATCCACTTCGCCATCGCTTCGAGCTGCCCCAACCAGATCGAGTTCGAGATGGCCCACCTCTATCTGCGTCGCGCCTACCGATCAGGCTGAACGCCACCTGACGCCAACGTCCGCCCAACGCCACCCGGCGTGCGGCGCCATGCCCGCCGTTCTCATCCCGACTGTCGCGCCAACCCAAACCACCCTGTCGCGCCACCCTCAGCCGCAAAAAGGCCCCCCGACCGCCCAGCCAAAGCGCCGCTCAATCAAAATCACTGGAAAACGTCCCCAAACCCGCCAAAATACGACGGCCGCTTGAGAAATCCAGGCTAGTCCCGCAATAAAGACAGCGACAATCCAGACGCGGGCCGCGCCTCCAACACCTCGCGCCGAAACCGGAACAACTCCGCCGGTCGCCCTCCGGTCTCCGCGTCCATCCGGCCCAATCCCTCGACCAGCCCCGTCCGTTCCACCACGCGGCGGAAGTTCTGTTTGTGCAGCGCTACCCCCGAAACCGCCTCCACTGCTCGCTGAAGCGCCGACAGCGTGAATTGCGTC
>JAYUBY010000505.1:0-5802 GCA_043740635.1 Alphaproteobacteria bacterium | reverse complement strand
GAGCCATGCAAGCTGGCCTCCATCCAGCTCACATCTTGAATCACGATCCGGCCCCAACCGGAATCATCGATTCAACCAAGGCCAAACAGGCTCTAGGGTTCCAGGATTTCGATCCACTGCTCCATGCCCGCTTCGGCTACGACTCCGACGCGCCGCGTTTCCCCGCCTACAATCTTTGGCTCTCGTCGCGTGACATGGCGAAGTTCGGCCAGCTCTACCTCCAGAATGGCCGATGGGAGGGTCGAGAACTCGTGCCCGCCGACTGGGTCAGGCTCACCACCAAGCCGATATCGCCGACCGGCCACGAGGGTATCGAGTCCGGCTATGGCTATCTCTGGTGGGGCGACATCGACCCGATTGCCAGCGGATTGCCCTCGGGAAGCTACACCGCCGCCGGCAACGGCGGTCGCTACATCGTCGTCATGCCCGCCATCGACGTGGTCGTCGCTCTCCAGCCCTTCGAAATCAGTGGCAAACCCCAGGCGAAAATATACACCGACCCGACTGCCATGGACCGATTGCTCAAGCTCGTCGCGGTCGCGCGGCCTGAGAACCTAGAGGTCCGCGCAACTATCCATATTGACGGGCGAATGGTCGGTGCGTGTCCAGCTTGAGCCGGCCTTGGTGAACTCCACGGTGCGCGACCCCGACTGCGGTTGCCTCAGTTTCGGGTCCCAGCCGCTCCAGGTCATCGCGGTCACGACATGCGCCGTAATCCCTTTGCCGGACTCGGCGGTTGTCACGTTTCGCTCCGCCTTACAGGCGACCTCAAAGCTCTGGCATTTCTGATCAGCTGCCTGGCTCCTGCACAGTGGGTCTGATGCGAGAATTTCCTTCCGCCAGTTTAGGATCTCCGTGTCGAGACCCGCGAACTTGTCCCCAGCCTGGCCCGCCGGCTGGGTGGCCTGGCTGCAGGCGCCAAGGATCGAAAGGGCGGAGAGGACGGCCACACGTCTCATCAAGATCAGAGCTCCCATGCAGGCAGAACGCAGTAGATGCGGCGCGAGTGCGGCCGCCAGATGGCGCTCTCTCTAGTCCAGAGCACCGATATAAGGGAGCCCTCGGTAAGCTCCAGCCGCATCCATGCCATAGCCGACCAAAAATCGGGCAGGCGCCTCCCAGCCGACGAAATCGGGCTCGATCGCCCGCTGAGTGGGCCAGGGTTTGCGGGCGAAAACGCTGGTCAAGACCTTGCCAGCGCCTGCGTCGAACACCAGTCGTGCGGCCTCGGATAGGGACAATCCGGTATCGAAGACGTCGTCGACCACCAGGGCCGTGCGCCCAACGAGGGGTCGCTGTAGGTCAGCGCGCACCTCACAGCGCCCCAGGCTCGCCCGGGCGTCGCCGTAGGAGGCGAGCCACAATGCATCGAAGCCGACGTGCCGCCCCAGGCGAGACAGCGCCCGTGTCAGGTCTGCGCAGAACCAGAGGCCGCCGGTCAAAAGGCAAATAGCGACTGTCTGGTCGTCGACGTGCGGCGCGATGGCCTGCGCCAGGGCGTCGACCCGGATGGCAATCTCGGTTTCCGTCAACAGGACCGCGGGCGGGGCGTCGATCTTGGCGTCCGTCATGGGGCGTCCGTCATTTTGGGGTCGGCAGCGCGTCCGGGCTGCCCGGCGGCAGTGGCTTGGCCTCCGCCGGCTGTGGCGCCGCGGCGGCTGCAACCGGGACCGAGACCGGCGGTCGCGCGCCCTTCAGTGTCGGTTCAAAGCTTACCTCAAGGTCGTGCGAGCCGGCTGGAGGATCGACGATGGAGATCGAGAAGTGGCGGATGGCGTGGGCTGGGACAGCCGCGTCGATCGGCCGGGCGATCTTGGTGGCGATGGGGTGGCCCAGCCGGTCCAAAATGCTCACCCGCACGGGCGGCGAGTTGGCCGGAGCGTCGCGCAGGTTACGGATCTGGCCCGTAATCGACAGCACCGGCCGTCCACCCTGGAATGCGGGATCGGCATGGACCTGCTCGATCGCCAGGTTCGAGACGGGTAGGCCGAGCCCTGCGTAAGCGGCCTGGCTCGCGGGCACGAGGTTCACCACTTCAGCCCTGAACACGATGGCCGATGCGATAAGTCCCGCGGCGACGACTGCGCTGGCTGCCCAGATCAGAACCTTGCTGTTCGCTATACGCTTAGCCGCCGGCGCGCGCGTCGGGATGTACGGGATTTCACCGACCCGCGGCTCGATCACGAGGTCGTCGACCGCTGGCATCGGCGGTGGCGGGGGGGTCGGAATTACGGAAGGGACGGGCGGTTCTTCCGCGCCTTCGGGCATCGCCCTCCAGCGCGCGCCGCAGTTGGAGCACTTCACAGTGCGGCCAGCCGCCGCGATCCGTGAATCATCCACGAAATAGCTGGTGGCGCACTCTGGACAGGTCAGTATCATGACAGGCGAATCGGACGCTCCAGCAGCCTCCCAACCGAGGTCGCCGATTTCGGCCTTCATGTCCAGAAACCCCATTGCCGCCACGGCGCCACAAATTGCCGAAGATGTTGTCCGTTTTGACGATGTTTCAATGCGTTACGGCCGCGGGTCGGACGTTCTCAGCGACCTCAATTTCAGCCTGGCGCCCGGCTCGTTCCATTTTGTGACCGGCCCATCGGGCGCCGGCAAGAGTTCGCTGTTGAAGCTGATCTACCTGGCGGCGAAGCCGTCAAAGGGCCTGGTTCACCTATTCGGACAGGATATGGCCCACGCGCCGCCCAGCGCCCGGCCCGCTCTTCGCCGTCGGATTGGGGTCGTTTTTCAAGACCTTGTGCTGCTGGAGCACCTCTCAGCCTTCGACAACACTGCACTGCCCTTGAGGATCGCCGGCCGAAAGCCCGCTGACTATCGGACCGACGTGGCCGAGCTCCTGACCTGGGTCGGCCTCGGCTCGCGGATGCACGCTATGCCCGCGACCCTGGCGGGCGGCGAACGGCAGCGGCTGGCGATCGCTCGCGCCGTGGTCAACCGCCCTGAGATCCTGCTGGCGGACGAACCCACCGGCAACGTCGACCACGAGATGGCCGTGCGCATTTTCCGACTTTTCGTCGAGCTCAATAGGTTGGGTACGACGGTGCTGATCGCCACCCATGACCAAGACCTAATCGCCCGGTCGGGGCGTCCGGCGCTCCATCTGGACAAGGGTCGGATCAGCAGGCGGCCCGCCTCCGGCCCAACCGCGCCCATGCCCGCGCCATGAGCGAGATTTTTGATCCTACCCGCTGGCGCCCCGCTCCCTTTCTGCCGGAGAAGGAAGACCGCGACCCGTCCCTAATCTTCGTCGTCGCTGTCCTATGTTTCCTTGCTTGCCTAACGGCTATGGGCGTCATCGCCGCAAACCGAGCCGCCCACGCCTGGACCGGCCAATTGACCGGCGAAGCGACCGTGATCGTCCGACCCCGCGGCGGAGAGACGCCCGACGCGGCCGCCGCGCGCGCAGCCGAAGCGCTGGCGGAAACGCCAGGGGTGTCCGAGGCGCGCGCGCTGGAACCCGCAAAGGCCTACGACCTGATCCGCCCGTGGCTTGGCGACGTCAGCGACATCGAGGATTTGCCCGTGCCCCGCCTTGTGGCAGTTACGCTCGACGGCAAGCACCCGGCGGATGCGCAGAAACTGAAGTCGGCGCTCGCGGCTCAGAACGTCGATGCAACGGTGGACGATCACTCCCTCTGGATTAAGGACATCCGCCGCGCAGGCCGACTGGTCAGCGTAGTGGGCGTCGCAGTCTTCCTCCTGATAGCCGCGGCCGCCGCCTCCGTCGTGGCCTTTGCAACGCGGGCGGGGCTGGCCGCGCGCCGCGACGTCGTCGAAGTGTTGCATCTGGCAGGCGCGGAAGACGGCTTTATCGCGCGCCTCTTCCAGGCGCGCTTCGCGCGGGTCGCGGGCCAGGGCGGCCTGATTGGAGCGGGTGCTGCCGCGGCTCTTGGCGTGGGACTTCGGCTCGCCGGCGGCGGCGAGGGCCTGACGCCAGCCCTACCTCTGGCATGGGGCGACCTTCTCGCCGTTGTCCCCTGCCCGCTGCTGGCCGCACTGGTTGCAGCCGCGGCAGCTCACATCACCGCGATGTCGCTGATCCGGGACATGCAATGAAGTCCGTCACGGCGTTCCTGGTCGTGATGCTAATCTGGACGGCAGGTCTGCTGGCCTTCGCTGCCCGGGTCCAGCAGTCAACACCGCAACCTGAACCCCAAGCTGCCGACGGCGTCGTAGTGCTCACCGGCGCCAACTCAAACGAACGCATCGCCGCTGCCGTCCAGCTCCTAGCCGAGCGCAAAGGCCGGCGCGTCCTTGTCTCCGGCGTCAACCGCGACGTGAGCCGCGAGCAGCTGAGGACTGCCTCGAACACGGTGCGCCGCCTCTACGACTGCTGCGTGGACCTGGGCTTCACCGCGGCCGATACCGTAGGTAACGCGCGCGAGACTGCAGAGTGGGCCAAGGCCATGCGTTTCCACAGCCTGATCGTGGTTACGTCCGACTATCATCTGCCCCGCGCCATGCTGGAGCTACATGCAGTCCTGCGCCCGCCGGCGGTCACTCTGCAGGCCTACGCGGTGCCGACCGCGTCCTTGAAGAACCGTCACTGGTGGCGCTCAGGGGGTACGGCGCGCTTGATGGTAGTGGAGTATTCTAAGTATCTGGCGATCCTCGGTCGCGAGGCGGTGCTGGGGCTTGGCCCGCGCGCCACACCGGCGGCGGCGCAGAAGGGCTGACCGTGTTCGCCATCCGATCCGTTATCTTTTCGCTGCTCTGCTACGCCTGGTTCCTGCTGGTGGCCGTCGGCTGCACGCCTCTGCTACTGGCCCCCGATCGTGTGATCCAAGGCATGTTCCGGGTTTGGGCCCAGGGCATAATTATCCTGCTCAGGGTCTGTTGCAACATCCGCGTCGAGGTTCGCGGACGCGAGTTCATTCCCACCGGCGCCGCCTTGGTCGCGCCCAAGCACCTGTCCATGCTCGACGTCTTCGCCCAGTTCGTCTGGCTGCCGCAGTCCTCGTTCGTCACCAAAAAGGAGCTCATGTGGATTCCCTTCTTCAGCTGGTATGCCAAGCGCGTCCGGATGATCGAGGTCGACCGCCAGGCCCACGCAGCCGCGCTGCGAAAGTTGATCAAGGACGCCAAGGAGCGCTTTTCAGAGGGCCGCCAAGTGGTGATCTTCCCGGAAGGCCACCGCGGTAAGCCGGGTGTCGCCGGCGAGTACAAGCCTGGCATCGCAGCGCTTTATCGTGAGATCGACGTGCCGGTGATCCCTATGGCCACCAATTCCGGCGTCCATGTCTCGCCCAACGGCTTCTTCCGCAAACCCGGTGTTATTGTCTTCGAATATCTCGAGCCGATCCCGCCCGGCCTTAAACGCGCCGAGTTCATGCGCATTCTCGAGGAGCGAATAGAATCGGCATCGATGGCCCTCCTTCAGCTCTGACCCGCAAACACCAACGCCATCAGGGTCTCCATCGTACGGTCACGTATTCCGTCCTGGCCAAGATGCTCCACGAGATCTCGCAGGTATTCCGTGTTGGGGCCTGACAGCCCCGCAGCGCCGGCGATCAGCTCCGCCTGCTGCTCCAGGCTGAGCACGCCAGCCCACTGCGGGTGATGCACGTCGGACAGGAACACCAAACACTCGACGCGACGGCCAGCCAGGCGCACGAACCGGCGCGCTTCGATGTAGGTCTCGGTCGGCTGCTCACGTTCCAGCAGATAGGCGTAAACCTCAGCCCAATCCGCTGGCGCGATCCGGTACGCCGTCCCACGTGTGGCGCCGCCAGGAGCGAGCCCCAGGACCAGGCCCGGCCGCTCATAGGTGCCGCGGTGGTGAACTGAGTA
>JAYUBY010000504.1:0-17202 GCA_043740635.1 Alphaproteobacteria bacterium | reverse complement strand
AGTCGGTCGCGACCTCGCCAATTCCGGCCGCTGGCCGGACTGGAACGCCAGCTCCGAATTCAAACCGGTCCGAGCCAAAACCGCCGCGGCGCGGAGATAGGATCCATGCGTCAGGCGCTGGCTCTGTTGATCCTGGCCGTCGCAGCGACAGCGCAGGCGAGTGAGGCTGCACTCACCGACGTTTCGGTCCGCGCCTTTGTCAACCGTCAGGAGGCTGCCTGGAACGCCAAGGACGCACGTGCCTTCGCCGCGACCTTCACCGCCGAAGCTGTGTTCGTGGCCCAGGCGCGTGACTCGCACGGCGGCCTGACCTCAAATGGCAGGAGCACGGTGGCGCAGGCGATGGCGCAGGCCCGACGTTTTTTCACCAGGAGCCGCTTCCATGAGACTGGCGTCATTGATCGGGTGAACGTTGCACCTGACGGTCGCACCGCCCAGGTCCACGGGCATGTGAGCACTGAGATAGAGACTCCGGGGCGGCCATCCCAAAAACTCTGCGCCGAGACCCTACAGACTGTGGCGCTCGCCAGGGGCCGTATGCTCTCCCGGGGCCAAACGGAAACCGACGTTCGCTGTCCGCGTTGACCTCGACGTAAAGCGCGACTATTTGCCCATGCGAACAGGGTCCATAAACCCCGCCGCAGACCCAAGCCTCATAGGGAAACGTCCATGATCCGCCCCGTTGCCGCGGCGCTTGCCGCCCTCGCGCTTTCCGCCACGGTCGTGGCTGCCCAGCCCCCCGCCACACCACCCGCTCCCACCGTGGTCCGCGGCACAGTCAGCGTGCTCACCGACGGCTCAATGACGGTGAAGACCGACAAAGGCCCGCAGGTCGTAGGTCTCACGCCAACATGGTCGGTTGCAGTGATGAAGCCTGTGGCCATCGACGCCATCCAGGCCGGAAGTTTCATCGGGACCTCCGAGATGCCTAAGGCGGACGGTCAGGGGGAGAGCCTGGAAGTCCACGTCTTCCCGCCTGGCGTGAAGATGGGCGAAGGCCACTACGGCTGGGACCTGAAGCCCGGCTCTATGATGACCAACGGCACTGTAGGCACGGTCGTCGCCGGCAAGAAGGGTAGCCGCGAACTGGACGTGAGCTACTCCTACGGCCAGCGCCACATCATCGTTCCAGCCAACGTCCCCGTCGTCCAGATCGGCCCCGGCAAGCGGGAAATGGTCAAAGTCGGCACACCGGTCTTCATGGTCGTCCAGAAGACCCCCAACGGCCTGATGGCCGGTTCCGTCTCAATCGGTGAAAACGGAGCCAAGCCGCCGATGTGATCACAGGACTGGCAAGGCGCCGGCGAGTATCGTCGTCCTAAGGTCGCCCGAAGGTGGAACCTAGGCGGCCTCGTCCCACCACCTGGAAGTCAGCTCGGGTCCTACGGAGCAGCTTATGGTTGGCCGTGGGATGATGACCGCGACGCGGCGTCATGTTGTGCTATGCGCAACCTGTGACCGAAGCACCCACGACCCCGCCCAGACCGAACCCGTTCATCGGACTGGCGATCCTGCTCGCCTGGCTCGTGTTGGGCGCAATTATCGTCGCTCAACCCAACGGCTTCGCCGCTTTCGCCTTCATCATGGTGGGTTGGATCCTGTCGGTGATGGTCCATGAGTTCAGCCATGCGGCCGTCGCCTGGCTGGGCGGAGATCGGACGGTAGCGGAGAAGGGCTACCTGTCCTTCGACCCGCGTCGCTACGGCGACCTTGGCGTCAGCCTGGTGCTCCCGCTCCTGGCGCTGGTTATGGGCGGCGTCGGCTTTCCCGGCGGCGCCGTCTACATCCGCCACGACCTAATCCGGAACCGACTATGGCGCTCTGCGTCATCGCTCGCCGGGCCGGCGGCGACACTGGTGATTTTGCTGGCGCTGAGCTTGGGCCTCATCGTCTGGGGGAATGTCGGCTTTCTAGGTCAAGGGCAGTATGCCCTTTTCGAAGCCCTGACCGTACTCGCCTTCCTGCAGGCCATGGGGTTGATCCTCAACCTGCTGCCAATCCCCGGCCTCGACGGTTTTGGCGCTATCCGCCCATTCCTGCCCGCCAGCCTCTCTCCGCACATCCGCAAGGCCGAGGGCTTGGTGATGGTCGGCCTCCTCTTGGTGATCTTCTGGGTCCCTGGCGCGAGCGCCGGCCTTTTTCGCGCCGCAGCGAGCCTGGGCGTGGCGCTGGGCCTCGACCTCGAAGCCTTGCAAGGTGGTTGGCGCGCGTTCCACTTCTGGCAGCGATAGCGGAGCGCAGGTAAGCTCCCTGCATGCTTGTCCGCCGAACCCTCATCGCCCTCGCCGCCGTAGCGACAATCGCCGCCTCGGCGCACGCCCAAACCACCAATCCTCGCGTGGTGATCACCACCACTGAGGGTGCAGTTACGCTGGAGCTCTTCGCCGACAAGGCGCCGATCACCACGGCCAACTTCCTGAAGTACGTCGACCGCAAGCTCTATGACGGCTCCAAGTTCTACCGTGCCTCGAAACCCAAGGGCCAGGTCGCCAACGACTACGGCACCATCCAGGGCGGCCTGCAGAACGACCCTAAAAAGGTGCTGCCGCCCATTGCCCACGAGAGCACGCTGAAGACGGGCCTGAAGCACTCTGACGGGGTGATCTCTATGGGTCGCCACGCGCCGGGCACAGCACAGGCCGACTGGTTCATCTGCATCGGCGACATGTCTTACCTCGACGCCTATCCCAAGGACCCTAACAATCCGGGTTTCGCCGCCTTCGGCCATGTGATTGACGGCATGCAGGTCGCCCAGACGATCCTGGGGATGCCCACTGACCCCAACGCCGGCGTCGGGGCCATGAAAGGCGAAATGCTAGTCAGACCGGTCCGCATCCTAACGATCCGCCGTGCGCCGCCTGCGGCAGCCACTTCCCTCACTCCTGCGCCCTAACCAGGAATTCACTGCTGAACATTACAAACTTTTTAAGTAATTACGGCATGTTCACTTTGTGAATTCGAGGTCATTACGCAAGCTTCACGGGACTTATACAGCACGCGCAAGTATTCCATCGTCATCGGCGGCCCACACCGCCACCCACATTCGGACGAAGGAATACGATCATGAAGAGCCTCACCAAGTGCTTCGCCGGGATCGCTGGATTGGCCCTAGCCGCCATGCCGATCGCCGCCCTTTCCACCGCCGCCCATGCTGAAACCGCAGCCTCCGGCTACGGCCAGGAAATCGTCCGGGTCGCTGACCTGAACCTCAGCGCCGCTTCAGGTAAGGCCGCATTCGCCCAGCGCGCCGACCACGCCACCCGCCACTTCTGCTCCAGCGAGAAGAACCTCGAACTAAAGGCCGCGTGCCAGACCGCGGTCCGCGCCGAGATCGACGAAAAGGCCGCCGCCAACACCTTGGTCGCCAGCCGCAACTAACTCCTTGCCCCAGGAGTATAAGGGCCTCCCCCGGCCCCAGCTAGCCCGCCCATACGCCTCCCCGGACAGTGGCGGGCTCAAAGGCCCGCGATCCCCCCAGCGATCGCGGGCCTTTTTCTATCCAATCATTTGCCCGAAGAGGCCGCGGTTGTTCGGCGTCGTCACGCGGGCGACCACCCGGATCAACTCCTGGACCGCTATTCGTTCAGGTTCACCGACGCGAGTGTTGGCGAGGCGCATGGCAGGCCTTCGGTGAATTCGCTGAGTGGCGCCTGCAGCACCTGCGCCAACTGCACCAGCCGCGCAAACGGCAAGCCGACCGAGCCAGCTTCATATTTCTGGATCTCTTGGGATGTCAGTCCGCAGCGCGCCGCGACCTGTCCCTGTGTCATGTCGAGTATCCGACGACGAGCTCGCAGACGCCGCCCGACCAAGCTGTAGATATCTTCATCACGCATACTTGGTCACCACGGCCCCCACTCGACCCCCAGCCATGGCTCGGGGCCGTTTCGGGCGTCCGACAAGGCGGCGATATCAAAAAATTCGAGGCTAGTGAACGGGGCCACGCGGCCAGGTCGTCAGCCGTTGTTTAAGCCACGAGTTCGCACGCTACGCTTAGCGGCTGCCGGCCGGCTCGGGCCTCGTCAGTCGATGGAACGTCGTCTTGGCAAAGCCCCTGGACGAGCATCTCGATCGGCGCTCTCAAGACTTCGGCCAGCGCCACTAGCCGAGCCAGCGGCATGGCGGTGATCCCCGCCTCATATTTCTGGACCTGTTGGAACGTCAGTCCACACCGGATCGCGACCTGCCCTTGAGTCATGTCCAGCAGCCGACGCCCAATCAGGCGATAGATGACCTGTTCACGCATACCCCACTACCCCAAACAGCCCTCAACCACCGATAATTGTACCGGCCCATCTGGCTCCCAACGGCGTTTGATACAACCTAGGGTGATCTTGAATCTCGAAAAATTCAACCACCTAACAACGTTCACTGCTAAGAAATGAAGAGCCTCTCGGATATTGCCTATTCAGGCAGAACATAGCGTTTTCCGTCGATTAGTCGCCTCATAAGCGAATCAGACATAGGACTGCTGTGGTTCCGGAGCGGCGGCGCCGAAAAAATCGACGCCTAAGCCCCCGCCGAAAGTGCTTCCGGGGCCCGATGCTCCAGGCCCGCGTTCTGGAACACCCGCAGGAAATTTCGCGTGTAAAACCTATCCCGCACGGACTCATCGCGATCGCCGAGCGCAGTTTCGAAGCGGGCGATCGGGTTCCGGCCGCCTTCGATGTGCGGATAGTCGCTGGAGAACAGGTAGAGGTCAGGGTTCGACTGGTCGATGAATTTGCCGACCTCCTCGAATACGAAGGGGGTGAACGCTAACTGCTCTGTGATCTGATCCGACGGCGTCCGCCGCAGGGCCTGCAGGTTGGCATCGTTGCGGCTCCAGTGCTTCACGACCCAGTCGAGCCGGCTCAGGAGTTCGGGGACCCAACCGGCGCCCAGCTCAACGGCCGCTCCGCGTAGGCCCGGATGGCGCTCCAGCACGCCATCCAAGACCATCATCGTCAGGAACTGCTCAGGCCCTTCGTGCAGCAGGGCCACGTCCTTGGTCCGCAGATTTTCCCCGCCGCCCAGCCAGTCCTTGGTCGGCGGCCGGCCATTGTTCATCCAGGCTTTGGCGATCTGCAGTGGCGCGCCGCCCACGTGCAGCACGAACGGCGTCCGGCTCTCAGCGAGGCGCGCCCAGAAGGGGTCTAGGTCCACATGGCCGGGCGAGCGCTCGCCGCAGGGCCGATGCGGAACCCAGGCAGCACCGAGGCCTGCCTCCAGCGCAAAGTCCAACTCCGCCATGGCGAGATCCGGCTCATCCAACGGGATCGCCGCCACGCCAATCAGCCGGCGATCGGACTTGCAGAACTCGGCCATGTGCCGGTTGTGAGCGCGCGCCGCACCGTAGCGCAGGCGCGGCTCAAGCTTGGAACTGGGCGAAAACGGCATGCGCAGGCTGTGGGTGGCGAACACGAGTTGTTGGCGGAAGCCCAGGAGATCCATTGCCGTCGAGCGGTCAGCGCTGTTGAATGCGCCCAGTGCTTGGATTTCCTTCGAGGACTCAATCAGCTTGTCGCCCAGCGCGATCTGCGCCGCTACGTGCTGGGGACTGTGTCTCCCGCCCTGGCCCACGATCACCGCCACCTCCTCGTTGGTGACGATCGATGCGCTGTAGCTGACCTCTGGGATCTCATCGCGCAGCGCCGGGTCCGCGTAGGCTTTCAGGAAATCTGGAAGCTCCATGATGTGGCTGTCGGCGTCATAGATGGCGCGGGTGGCGGGAGCGTAGGTCATGGCGTCCTCCGGGTGGCCGCGCCCTTCTTAGTCTGAGAGCCCGTGCCGCTGCAGGAGGAGTATCGGGCAGCAACGCGCCGCCGTCACCCTCCAGACGGGGATGCGTCCCTGCAATTGAGCTTGCGCTGCGTCTGAATCTGACGTGCGCCGACTGCGTCTTCGACCAAGGCGTCGCACACGGTCGTGAGCGGTGCTTCCGCGGAGGTCGTGAAGTTGAGCTCGTGGGATTCCGCCGGCAGACCTGACAAACCGGTGAAAACTTTGCCATTCAAATCCCGGTTCGTCAGCAGACCATAATGCGAATTCGGCTCCACGACGCACACGGTTCGCACCGTGCGCCGATCATAGCTCAGCAGCATATTCTGCTGGCTTCCCGGACAGGGATTCTGCAGCGGCGGGTCTGTTAGAAACAGGCCATTGCAGGCCATCGGCTGGTTGAATGTCACGCGCACAATCAGCAAGCCCAGCCGGACAACCGCGCCTTTTTCCGGGAAGTTGCTGACGATTTGAGGCCGCTGGGCTCGTTCGGCGTCCTTTTCCGGCTCCAGGCACTTGATCCGCGCCGTCACCGTTAGTTCTTCGACCATTTTCGACGCGGTGACGACGACCTCCGACACCGAGACCGGCGGGTCGGCCGCGACCGCAGGGTGCATCGACAGCACACTCGTCAAGAGCCCCAGGGCCACTGCTTTGCCTTCAAGCGTCATCTCAATCGGCCTCCCGCCAAGACCCCTTGGCGCTATCCCGCGCGCGGACAACGAAGCCCGGACCGGAGTCCGAGGTCAAGCCAGCCGCCCGCGGGCGGCACCTTGGACACGGCATCCATCCGCTCTATCTCAGCGCGATGACCGTCGCCGTACATGCTCTCGGCCGCCCCGTTTGGAACAGTCTTACGGGCCGACAGTCGGATCTGACATTCGGCGACATCCGCGCGGTCCGGCTCGCGCCAGACTACGGCCTTTTCGCAGCGGCGGCGGATGGATCGACCGAAAGCCTTACTGCGCTCGCCGCCCTCGTGCCGGCGAAAGGCGCAGTCGCCACGGTCGGCATAGCTGAGCCGGCGCCCGGCGCGGGTATCGAGATTGCGGCTCACGTCATATGGCAAATGGTCTGCGAGCAGCTCGCCGACGACCACGTCGCTCCGCGGGGCATTGGCATAACACCGCTCAACAAGGATGACGCGCCCCAGATGTTCGCCATTGCACGCCCAACCCAACCCGGTCCGTTCTTCGAACGCACCCACCAGCTCGGCGAGTTCGTCGGGGTGAAGGATGCCGCCGGGAAGCTCCTGGCGATGGCGGGCGAGCGGATGAAGCCGCCTAGCTTCACCGAAGTCAGCGGCGTCTGCAATGATCCAGACTGCCGCGGCGTGGCTACGCTGGCACCCTGATACGGGTTGTGGCCGGCTCCATTCTATCCCGCAGTGAGACGCCCTTCCTACACAGCTACGCCCACAACACCGGCACCATCGCGCTTTATGAGGCTCTAGGCTTCAGGCTTCGCACGGAAGTGACCATGTCCGTGCTGACGCGGGCGGCGTAGGCTTCTACTTAACCCCAAAACCCGGTCGACGCGCCGGTCTGGGATGAAGCAGATCATCGACACCAGCACATAGGCCGACACCGAAGCCAGCGGCTGTACGAAGGCCAGGGCTGCGCCGATCGCATAGATAACCACTGAGACCTTGCCCTTAGTGTTGCGCCCCATGGCTTTCACCAGCGCTGAGTCGCGCCCCTCGTGACGGACCAGCAGCGCGGTCAGGATCGCGAAAGATAAGAGCGTTCATGATCAGCAGGCCGCCATAGAGCGCCATAGGCGCTGCTGCCAAGTGGGTCTCGCTCACCCAGGCCGTCGCCAGCGGCATCAACGACAGCCAGAACAACAAATGCATGTTGGCCCACAGGATCGGCCCGTTGACCGACCTCGTCAGCGCCAGCATATGGTGGTGATTGTCCCAATAGATGCCGACGAAGATGAAGCTCATCAGGTAGCTCAGTAACCCCGGCAGAACAGGTGTGAGGTCGCTGAGCGCAGTCCCGTTCGGGCGCTTAAGCTCCAGAACCATAATAGTGATGATGATCGCCCAGACCCCATCGCTAAATGCGGTCAGCCGCTCCTTTCCCATTATACCCCCCACGACGCCGCCAAGGCGCCCAACTTAGGTTGGGTTCTCGGCCAACGCGCCCTTGTCTGGTCGGTGAATGCATTTGTGCCGCGGAGAGATCGTTCTCCTCGCGCTCGCCGCAAAGCCGGTCACAAAGATAACTTACGCCTACGGCCCGGGCGCCAATCGCTCCAACCAAAGCAGCCTGCGCTCAAGTTCCGCGGTCCCAGCCTTCCGCCTCAGCTGCGGATTGCAGCCAAGGGCAGGGCGACGGTGATCGCGTCTCGAAATTCGCTGCCGGTCGCTGGCCGCCCGCTGGCGAACCACTCCAACTGCGTCGGCTCGCTAAGCCCGAACAGTGTCCCCGCGCGAGCGCGGAAAGGCGTCGCACCGCGGCCCTTCGTGATCCAGATCGCCGTCACCCCGGTGCGAATTTTGGATATGTTCTACTGGGCGACGTACCCGGATGCTGCGGTGTAGTTCTCGCTGTACCGCGCACCAGGTGTCGCCAGGTGCGGACAGTTGGAGACGGAGAAGGCAGCGCATTCGTAGTGGGACGGCGGTTCCGGCGTCGCGCCTTCAACAGCCGACATCGGGCCGACGACCCAGCCACGATGGGCGCCCAGCTTGTCGCCGCACACCCAGCACAGCTCATCGTTCCACGCGATGCTCAGCTTCTCGGCATCGACGACGGGAAAGCGCGGCTCACCATCCTTCCAGGACACGAACCAAGGCACGGGAAAGCCGCGGCGATCCCTCGGCAGACGGGCAAGACGGTTCGGGGCATCGCTAAAGGTTCGCGTCATCGGTTCCGAGGTCTTTTGACGGAGGAATGCCGACCATTAATCGCCCCTTGCGAAAGTCAAAGCCTAGGTTGTCCGCGAGCCAGGATTTATGGCGGCGGCGGAGCCTCGCCGCGGAGTTACCGCGCCGGATAGGCCGTGAAGATATAGTCCTGCGCCGCCACATCGGTGTGGCACTGGAACCCGCATTCCGGGCCGGTCCCCTTGGGTTTTTGGGGTCTTGGACGCAGGGTCATAGAGAAACTGGGCATAAGCTCATCCATGAGTCTTCGGGAACCGCTTGGAGTCCTTCACGATGAAGGAGATCGACATAAGGTCGCCCGGTACGTTGACCGTATAGGGCGACATCTTATCTGGCCTCGGCGCCCACTCGATCTTCACGACCTTCGAGCCCTCCGGGAAGGGCTTCCACTTCGCGGGAAGGCCTTGGCGGTAGGCGCTCATCATCACCGGATTGGCGGAGATCAGCTTCAACCCGTCCGGCACCTGGCTGACCGCCACAGGATGCCAGGTTTCGTATCCTTTGAACTCGGAGAAGCCGAGGCCTTGGGGAACCTTGAGCTTGTCTCTATTTTGCCTCACGACCTACGCCCCCCAGGCCAGCGAGCAGAGCGATGGTCGTGGCGATCACAAGGGGTGGCTTGAAACGCACCGTTTGCTGCTGCCGTAAGGGTGCAACGGAAGGGCATTGATTTCGCCTGCGTAAAATCCGAGCGGTCGACATTCGATGCTCTCCGCGCCCGAGGCGTCAAGCGGCGTCCTGCCGTTGGCTCTTCGGCGGCGGTCGCGAAGGTGGCGTCGACGCGGGGGAGTGACCACTCACTCTTCCTCAACCCTTCCCGCGCTCATTCTCCTGATCCACACTGGAACAGACGATGAACGCGATTCGCTCCATCCGCATCCTCGGTCTCGACCCGGGGCTTCGCCGCACCGGTTGGGGCGTGGTGGCTGTGGAGGGCACGCGGCTGACACACATCGCCCACGGGGTGATCGCGCCTAAGGACACGCTGCCGTTTGCCGAGCGCCTCTTGATCCTCTTCGACGCGATCGCCCACGTCATCGAACTGCACGCGCCGCAAGAGGCTGCGGTGGAAGAGACCTTTATGAACAACAACGCACAGTCGGCACTGAAGCTTGGCCACGCGCGGGCCTGCTGCCTCATCGCGCCCGCGCGGGCGGGGTTAAGCGTCGCCGAATACGCCGCCACTGTGGTCAAAAAGGCCGTCGTCGGCACCGGCGCGGCCGACAAGACCCAAGTCGGCTTCATGATCCGCCGCCTGCTACCCACTGCAGGCGACACCACCGCCGACGCCGCGGACGCGCTCGCCGTGGCGATTGCACATGCCCATGCGCGGCGGGCCCGGAGTTACGCAGCCTAGGGCCAGCCGATCAGCCGACTTTGTCGAACCGCAAGTGCTGAATGCGGCCCGAGCCGATGGTAAGCGCCACGACCCTGCCGCCGGCATCGCGCACAACACCTAGCCGCGTTCGCGGGTTTTCGAAGTGGTCAGCATCGGCCGGGAAGAACGGGATAGGGTCGGATCGAGGGCTAGAGAGCGCTAGGCTGAGGCCCGCCACTGACACCCGATAGGTCACGTCAAGTTCGTCGCTGTGATAGACGCCGGCGATTGCCGCCAAGTCGCCCGCGGTCGGCGTGGACCGCGGCGCGGGGCGGAAGATTTCTGTGATGCCGGCCAAAGGGATGGCCTGCTCTAGTGACCCGTCTGGATGTAGCTGAAAGGTCGCCTCTGGCGCGTAGAAATAGAAGCGGCCATCGGGTAGGAAGCTCGCCTCGCGCTGCAGCGCGCCACGCCCGGTGACCAGCTTGCCCTCCTCCACGCGCAACTGCAGGCTCGGGCCCCAATCGTCGGCGTAAAAACCCGCGAGCTTGGCGACCAACACCGGGTCAGGCGTCACGGTCGCCGGCGGCGGAGGTGCGGGCCCGAGGAAGACCTCCGCCAGGCCGTCGCCGATTTTGCTTACATCGGCTGCGCCGTTGGAGAGCACCACGATCGTTGCGTCCTCGGCCGGGAAACTGGCGATCAGTGAGCGGTAGCCTGCGTCCGCGCCGTTGTGTGTCAGCGCCTTATGGCCGCCGATCGGCAGCTGCGCCATGCCGAACGCGTAGTTCATCAATCTGCCGTCGCGAAGTCGCCCCGGCTGTTCGATTGCGTGGACCAGCGCTAGATCGAACACCGCCGGGTGCAGCAACTCCCGCGACCACTTCAAAAGGTCGTGGGTCGTCGTGTGGACGCTCGTCAAGCCATAGTTGGCGTAGTTCAGGCGGGCAATGTGGGCGACGCCTATGGGGTCGAGGAAATAGCTCATCGCCCGGTTCGGCATTACATCGCCAGCGTTGTCGTAGACCTGGGTGTCCGTCATCCCCAGCCGGCCGAACAAGTGCTCGGCCATGTAGGACTTGAACGACATTCCGGAAGTCCGGGCGACGATCTCCGCCAACAGCGAATAGCCGGTGGTGGAATAGCGAAAGTCAGGTCCCGGCGGGAAGTTCAGCGACTTCTGGTTCGCGGCCATCGCAATGATGGCCTTCTGCCGGATCAGGCTGTCGATGGACGTGCCCGAGAGAGTCATCAACTCCCACTGGTCACGCAGACCGCTGGTGTGGTGGACAAGGTCGGAGACAGTGACCTTTGCCCCATAGTCCGCCAGCTCGGGGAGGTAGGTGTGAATGTCGGCGTCGAGGTCGATCCTTCCGGCGCGGGCCAGCTGCATGACTGCGAATGCAGTGAACTGCTTGGAGACGCTGGCGATGTGGAACCGCGTGGCGGAATTCACCGGTGCGGCGTGCTCCAGGTCTGCTGCGCCTAAGTTTCGCTCGTAGATCACTTTGCCGCCTCGGGCGACCAGCACCGCCAATCCAGGCTTGTCGGGAGTGAAGGCGGCAAGAAGGGCGTCGGCCTTGGCCTCCGCTGACGCGGCCTGAATATGAGGCTGCGCCGCCGCAGGCTCGGCAAAGCCGGCCAGCGCCACGGCGAGGACGAGCGTTATGAATTTCATGATTCACCCTCGAAATGACATCTGTAATCCATACTGGGATAGTCCCCGCGCCTTGAACAGGCGCCTGGATCGACGTGGCTCGTTTGCTCAGCGAGCCACACTTGCCCCGGTCATGAGGCATGTGGGCATGACCTATGACGCCGGCGAAATCTTCCCCTTGCCGAACAGCACGCCCCAGCTCAGGCCACGTGCGGCCACGGCGACCAGGCCGTAGATCGCCACACCGACCACACCCATTGCCGCCTCCACATAGAGCATCCCAGTCGCCCCGAACCGCGTCTCAGCCCAACCGTCCACCAAGGTCACAAAGAGAATCGGCGCGTTGGAAATCGAAGAAATCAGGTTGAATTTCGTCCCGGCCGCGCCCCTGCCAATGGCTTCCAGAGTGACCGCCGAATAGGCCCCGTAGCAAAAGCCCACCGTGGCGTTGTAGATGCAGGCAGACACCAGAAGAGCTATGGGCGTGTGTGGTGTAAACGCCATGACAAGGGCAACGGCGCTGAGCGCAATTCCGAACAAGCCGTAGGCCAGTTTGCGGTCGATCTTGTCGGCGATGTAGCCGCCCGCGATGCACCCCGGGGATGCTGACCAGGCCGGAGAGCAGGCCGCCAACCAGGGCCACCTCGTCTGCACCCGCACCCTAGTCCTTGGCGATGGCGGCCCAAAGCTGCTGTAGGCCCCCGGAGCCGATGGGCAGCAGCATGATGAAACAAGCGAGCAGGCCGATGCGAGTTCGGACCAAGGTCAGCACATCCAAGCTCGTTTCCCTCAGCGTGGCCCAGTAGCTCTTGCCGCGTCCCACGTGGCCGGGCTCGCGTATCGTCAGTAGGGGCAGCGCGCAGAGGACGCAGATGGGTGCAAGGGTGGCGCCAGCGACCCACGGGTGGCCGGAATGCTGTGCAAGCCAAAGGCCCGCGCCACCGCCCAAGCCGGCGCCCCCGAGGTTGCCAGCCTGGCTCCATCCTCCGGCCTGGCCCTTTAGGTGGTGAAGCACGTCAAAGGCCATCAGACGGTCCACGGCGATCGAGCAGACGGTAACGGCAATGCTGAAACCCAACACCAGCCAACCGAAAGTCCCAAGCAAGCGCGTCTCCAACGGCAGAAACGCGACGCCCATGACGCCAAAGGCCGTGACCACCAAGCCGATCATGAACCAGGCCTTGGCGGTTAGCGTCGTATCGATGAGTGGCGACCAAGCCACCTTCCAGGTGTTGGCCACGAGCACAACGCTGGCCAGGATGGCGATCTGTTCGACACTCGCCCCGGCATGACTGAGCAGCCAGCCGAGCGTGACCGTGGCGTAGCCCGCCGCGATTCCAAGCGGCAGATAGAGGATGACGTAGACAATCGGATGGGCGCTGCCTTTCGGCGCGGTGACGTCGGTCATGCGAGGCGATCCCCTGATCAAACGAGCTTAGCGGCGTGGGGCGTCTTCGGAAGCGCACATATTTGACCGTTGGGCGGCGCCGACCTGTGGTTGAACAATTCGGTTAACGGCTGGGCGAAAAACCCGCGCTCTGATCTGCATCCGTTCACGATTGATAAAGCGGCGCAGCGTGGTTTACGGCATGCTTGGAACAGATGCTGAACGTGATTCATTTTCAAACCCGTCATCCCAGGCCAACGCAGGCGCGTAACGGCGAAGGCCGCACTGTGGGCCAGCCAGGAGTCGCGTCATGATCGGGCGGCTCTGGGGCATCGTGGCCGAGGTTGGCGAAGAGGAGGCCCTCATTGACGTGGCCGGGGTCGGCTACGTCGTGCGATGCGGCTCGCGCACTCTGAGTCGCCTGCCTAGCGTGGGCGAGACTACGACCCTGCACATCGAAAGCCAGTGGGGTGAACAGACCGGCATGACGCTTTACGGCTTCCTCGACCGCAACGAGCGCCGCGCCTTCGTCATGCTTAAGACCATCCAGGGCGTCGGGCCAAAGGCAGCCCTGTCGGTGCTCGACGTCCTGCCGCCGTCCGAGCTGTCGTCCGCCGCTCAGCGCGGCGACCAGGCCGCCGTCGCCCGCGCCCAGGGCGTCGGGCCGAAGCTGGCGTTGCGGATCGTCACCGAGCTGAAGGACAAGCCGATCGGCGATGGCGTCGTTGCCACGTTCCACGCCTCAGCCACGCCAGACTCACCCGCCAAGCCGTCCGCGACCGGCGAAGCCGTTGCCGCCCTCATGAGCCTCGGCGTCGCCGAACCCACCGCGCGTCGGGTCGTCGAGCAAGCTGCGCTGCGCATGGGCGACGAGGTCGAAGCGCCAGTCCTGATCAAGGCAGCGCTCCAGGAGTTAGGGAGGTGACCCGCCTCGTCTCCGGCGAACCCGCCCCACTCGAAACGCCCGACAAGGCGCTCCGGCCCCAGACGCTCGCCGAGTTCGTCGGTCAGGAACAGGCCAAAGGGAACCTGAGGGTCTTCATCGAAGGCGCCAAGTCGCGCGGCGAAGCCCTGGACCACGTCCTGCTGTTCGGGCCGCCGGGCCTTGGAAAGACAACGCTAGCCCAGATCATTGCCCGTGAACTGGGCGTGAGCTTCCGCGCCACTTCCGGGCCCGTGCTAGCCAAGGCCGGCGACCTCGCCGCGATCCTCACCAACCTCGAACCCAACGACGTCCTCTTTATCGATGAGATCCATCGTCTCGCCGCCAACGTCGAAGAAATCCTCTATCCGGCGATGGAGGACCATGTCCTTGACCTGATCATCGGCGAGGGCCCTTCAGCACGCTCGATCCGTATCGACCTCGCGCCCTTCACTCTGGTGGCTGCGACGACACGAGCGGGCCTCTTGGCGACGCCACTTCGCGACCGCTTCGGCATCCCGATTCGACTGGAGTTCTACACGCCAGCTGAATTGCAGAAGGTGTTGACTCAGGCTGCCGGCAAGCTCGGATTGAACTTGCACCCCGAAGGCGCCGCCGAGATCGCTGCGCGCGCCCGGGGCACCCCGCGCGTCGCCGGTCGCCTGCTGCGCCGCGTCCGCGACTTTGCCACCAGCGACGGCGTGGACTTGATCGACCGCAAGGCCGCCGCCAGCGCGCTCGCCCGTCTCGACGTTGACGAGATGGGATTGGATGCGCTCGACCGCCGCTACCTGCGCGCCCTCATCGAGAACTATGCCGGCGGCCCGGCAGGCGTTGAGACACTGGCCTACGCCATCGCCGAAGCCCGCGATGCGGTCGAGGACGTCATCGAGCCCTTCCTGTTGCAGCAAGGCTTCATCCAGCGCACGCCGCGCGGACGCATGGCCTGCGCCAAGGCCTATTCCCACCTGGGGATGGCCGCGCCGAAGGGTGTCGGACAACCTCAGCCTGGGGACTTGTTCGATGAGTGAAACGACCGGCCCATCCGCGGGCTGGCTGGTCGGCCGTGAGCACCAGTTGCCGGTGCGCATCTACTACGAGGACACCGACTTCACCGGCGTCGTTTATCACGCCAACTACCTGCGCTACTTCGAGCGCGGTCGGAGCGATTTCTTCCGCGTTTTAGGTATCAGCCATTCGGCGCTCCTGGACCGGCCCGATCCAGCGGCCTTCACCATCACCCGCATGACGGTGGACTTCAAACGCGCCGCGCGCATCGACGACGCGCTGCTGGTCCGCACAACCTATGACAGCGTCAAGGGTCCGCGTCTCTTCATCAGCCAACGGATCACCCGCGGCGATGAGCTTGTCGCCACCGCTGCGATAGAGGCTGCCTGCATCGATTTGCAAGGCCGCGCGCGACGCCCGCCGCCCGGCATGACTGAGACCCTCGCGCCGCTGTTTGCTGCCCCGCCATAAGATCGCCACCACAAGCCCTCAACACGGCCCTACTTCCATCCTGCACCTAATTCCCGGAGCTCTTGGACCTCGAATGGATTCCGCCACCGCCGTTACGCCCGAGAGTTTCAACTTCTTCGTCCTGTTCATGCAGGCGGACTGGGTCGTGAAGCTGGTGATGCTCGGCCTGGCCGGCGCCTCGCTCTGGTCGTGGACAGTCATCCTTGACAAGAGTTTCCGATTTGCGGCGCTCAACCGGGACGCCAATACCTTTGAGGACGCCGTCGCGTCTGGCAAGAGCCTCGAGGAGGTCGCTGCCCAAGCTGGGGAACGACCTCGTCAGGCTCTGCCTAGAATGTTGCAGGGCGCGCTCCGCGAATGGCGAGAGGCCCGCAACAAGGGGCTCTCCACCGACAGCCAGGCCGCCTTTCTGATCCAGCGCATAGACCGAGTGCTGGACGCTGCCATCGCCCGCGAAAGCGCGCGCATCGAGGAGGGCCTTGGCTCACTCGCAATCGTCGCCACTGCGTCACCCTTTATTGGGCTCTTTGGGACAGTGTGGGGTATCATGCACTCGTTCCAGGCAATCGCGATCCAGAAGAACACGTCGCTGGCCGTCGTGGCGCCTTCGATCGCCCAGGCGCTGTTTGCGACCGCCATCGGCCTGGCAGCCGCCATCCCGGCTTATATTGCCTACAACAAGTTCTCGACCGACGCGGGCAAGTTTGGCGGCCGTTTGGAAGGCTTCGCTGACGACCTTTCGACCGCCATCCAGCGGCGCCTAGCTGAAAAGGTCTGAGCGATGGCGCTGTCGACTCACGACGCCTTTGCAGCCGGCGGCGGCGGCGGCCGCGGCCGGCGACGCCGCGGCGCGCGTGCTCGGCGCGGCGCCTTATCGGAGATCAACGTCACGCCGCTGGTCGACGTGATGCTGGTACTGCTGATCGTTTTCATGATCTCCGCGCCGTTGCTTACGTCCGGCGTACCGGTGGAACTACCGAAGACCGAGGCTGGCTCTTTGCAGGACCAGACGGAGCCGCTTACGGTCACTATCCGTGCCGATGGCCAGATCTTCGTGAAAGAAGATGAGGTCCCTTTCGGCAATCTGGGTCCGCGCCTCAGAGAGATGACCGGAGCCGCGCCTAAGCCAATCTACGTTCGAGCCGACGGCAAGGCGCCCTACGCCATTCTGGCCCAGGTGATGGCCGCCCTTCAGACATCCGGCTTCTCCTCGATCAACCTGATCACCGACACCGGCGGCCCGTCGTCCGGCGCGACAACGGCCAAGCCCGCTACCGTCCCCGGGGAGCCTGCAGCCCAGTGACCCGCCGGGAGCTCTCGCCAGCGATGTTGGGATCGGTGCTGTTGCACGCGACCCTCGCCGTCGCCCTGCTGATCTCTTGGAATTTCACCCGAGATCTGAAGGTGGGTTCAGTCGTTCCGGTGACGATCGTGTCCAAGGCGCCGGCCTCCGATGTTCGGCCCGCCGAGCAGGCGCCCGTCGAGCAGACCGCCCAGACCGAGACGCCAGTCCCCGAAGCGCCGTTGCAATCGACCCCGCCAGCGCCGGAACCCAAGCCTTCTCCACCTCCGCCAAAGCCCGTGCCGACGCCCAAGGTCGTCAAGCCGATCCCGACGCCGGCCCCCGTCAAGCCCACGCCGGCTAAGCCCGAAAAGAGCCTCGACCTCGACGCCCTTTCCGCGAGCCTCTCGAAGATGACTAAGCCGAAGCCGTCGTCGGCGCCCAAGGGTCCGGCGCGGCCGGAAACTGCGCTGCAGGCACGGCCGGCGCTCGGGTCCGGCTTGT
>JAYUBY010000503.1:0-7282 GCA_043740635.1 Alphaproteobacteria bacterium | reverse complement strand
GGCGCGAGTCCATACGGCTCACCGAGCGGACCTCGCCAGACAGGCTGATCTCGCCGAACACTGCACAGTCCTGCGGCAGGGCTTGGTCGAGGGCGGACGAGGCCAAGGCCGCCGCGGCTGCGAGGTCAGCCGCGGGTTCGGTGATCCGCAGGCCGCCCGCCACGTTCAGGTAGACGTCGCGGTCTCCGAGGCTGAGACCGCAACGCGCCTCCAGAACCGCTAGAACCATGGCGAGGCGGCCAGAGTCCCATCCGACGACTGCACGACGCGGCGTGCCGTAGGCTGAGGGCGCCACGAGAGCCTGGAACTCGACCAGCACGGGCCGGGAGCCTTCAATTCCCGCAAACACCGCCGCGCCGGCCGCCCGCTCGCCCGAGGTATTGAGGAAGAGCGCTGAGGGGTTCTTCACCTCCGCCAGGCCAGCGTCACCCATCTCGAAAACGCCGATCTCGTCGGTTGCGCCGAAGCGGTTCTTTGCGCCGCGCAGAATCCGGAACGGATAGCCGCGCTCACCTTCGAAGGAGAGCACCGCATCGACCATGTGTTCGATCACCCTGGGTCCGGCGATCGTGCCCTCTTTGGTGACGTGACCCACCAGGACGATGGCAACGCCGCGAGACTTCGCCAGGCGTACCAATTCGCCGGTCGCCGCACGCACCTGGGTGATGGATCCGGGGCCGGCTTCGTGGGCGTCGCTCCAAAGGGTCTGGATGGAGTCGATCACTACCAGATCGAATACATCGCGTTTCAGACCGTCAGAGATGGCCCGAAGCGATGTCTCTGCCGCGAGTTTCACCGGGGCGTCGGCAAGGCCCATGCGTTGGGCGCGGCTGCGGACCTGCTCGACGGCTTCCTCGCCGGAGATATATGCGCAACGTGCGCCGCGGCGCGCCGCTTCGGCCGCCACCTGTAACAGTAAGGTGGACTTGCCTACACCGGGGTCGCCGCCCAACAGAATGGCCGAGCCTGGCACCACGCCGCCGCCGCAGACCCGGTCGAATTCGTCGACCCCGGTAGAGATCCTCGGCGGAGCCAGCGTTTCGTCCTGCAAGCCCTCGAAGGTTAGGCCCCGCGCGCGACTGGCCTTGGAGGGAGCCATGGTGCCTGGCGGGCGAGCCTGCAGCTCTTCGACAAGGGTGTTCCACGCGCCGCACGCCGGACATTGGCCCGCCCATTTGGTCTGGACAGCCCCACAGGATTGGCAGGCGTAGACGGCGCCGTCGCGGGCCATGGCGTGAGGTGCGCTCCTGATTCGGTGTGAATACCAGTTTAGCCGACGTTCGGGGTTCGCGCCCGTGCGTGCGCTTGCTGCGCTGCGGCTTTGGGATAGGCTCGTAGGTGGGCAGGCTGGGAGAGATTGCAATGAGCGAAACTGAACCGGGGGCGCCGGCGCAGGGTCTGGTCAATCGAGTGCTGAACCTGTTGCTCCATCCCGCCGAGACGTGGGATGCCATTGAGGCCGAGCCAGCGACTATTGAGGGGCTATATCGCAGTTGGGTTCTGCCCCTGGCGGCGATCCCTGCAGTCGGCCGCGCAGTTGGGCTCTTTTCATTCCGTGGATTTGACATCTTCGGCATCCACTTCGGTCGGCCGGGGTTTGTGTCCGTTCTGGGTGATGCGGTGATCAGCTACGTGCTGACGCTGATTGCGGTCTATCTCATGGCCTTGGTGATCGACCAGTTCGCCCTGCAGTTTGGCGGCGAACGAAGCCGGACGCAGGCATTTAAGGTGGCTGCCTATTCCGGCGCCGCAGCTTGGGTCGCTGGGATCTTCATGGTCCTCCCGGAAGTCGGCGGATTTTTTTCGCTACTAGGAGGGATTTACAGTCTCTATTTGCTCTACCTCGGCCTTCCGAAATTGATGCGGTCCAGTCCGACGCTGGCCCTTAACTACTTCGCCCTGACCGTGGCCGCCGCAGTCCTGATGTGGATTATCATCGACGCGCTTGCCCACCGCGTCACGCACTTCGGCGGACCGATCTGGATCAACTAGACCTCGCCGAAATAGACGCGTTCGGCTCGACGACTGAGCCGCACGAGAACCTCGTGTGGGACGGTGCCGGCTGCGTTCGCCAGGTCGTCGAGTTGAGCATTTGGGCCCAGGAGTTCCACAGGCTGATCCAGGGATGTCTCGGCGTCGCCGATTTCGATGACCAGGATGTCCATGTTGACGATCAGCAACCTTCGCCGCGCGCCGGCAAACCAAGCATAGCCGCCACTCTTTGCAGCGCGGATGACTCCGTCAGTATAGCCCGCGGAAACCACGGCGACCCGTGTAGGTGCGTCGATCCGGACACTCTCACCGTAGCCCAAGGTGTCGCCCGGCCTCAGGTTGCGAATGTCGAGGATCGGGGCGGTGAGGGTCGCCACAGCCCGCAGTCGGTCATCCGGCCGCTCCAGCGGACCGCCGCCAAAGAGGCTGATACCTGGGCGAACAAGGTCGAAGTGGTAATCTGGGCCGAGGAAGACGCCCGCTGAGGCCGCGAGGCTTGCTCGGGCGTCCGGGAATAGGGCGCGCACCTCACGAAAGACCGTTAACTGACGGGAGTTACGGCGATTTTCTGGTTCGGCCGCCGATCCCAGGTGGCTCATCACCAGGCCGACATTCAGCCCCCGCAACCGGTCCATCGACTGAACGATGGCGCGGATTTCCTCGAGCATGAGACCTTGGCGGCCCATGCCAGTATCGATGTTGAGGGCCACCGCCAGCGAGCGGCCGAAAACAGCGGCATGCGCGGCCGCGCCCGCGATTTGAGGCAGGCTACAAAGCACCGGCGTCAAATCGGCGGCGTCCAGGCGCGGGCCAGCGCCGTCGGTCATGCCGTCCAGCACATAGATCGTCGCAGGTCGGGCCGGTGTGAGCAGCGTGCGCAACGCCTCACCCTCGGCCAGGCGAGCGACGAAAAAGCTCCTTGCGCCCTCGGCCCATAACCGCCGCGCCACCGGCTGTGCACCCAGGCCATAGGCATCTGACTTGAGAACCGGAGCGAGCTCTGAGCCCGCCGCATGCGCGCTCAGAACTCCATAATTGTGGGCCAGAGCGTCGAGATCGACGGTCAGTTGCGCAACGGCTGGTTCAGCCATGTCGCGTCAGTGCGGATCGTAGCGAGCGTGATGGTCGCGGGCGAGGTTGCCGAACTTGGTGATGTCCTCGTTGAACGACAGTTTCACGTTGCCGATCGGACCGTGGCGTTGCTTGCCAATGATGATCTCGGCGAGGCCACGGACCTGATCCATGCTCTCTTGCCACTTGAAGTGCTCCTCAGTGCCTTCTCGCGGCTCCAGGCGGCTGAGATAGTAGCTCTCGCGATAGACGAACATGACCATGTCGGCGTCCTGTTCGATGGAGCCGGACTCCCTCAAGTCGGAAAGTTGGGGCTTCTTGTCCTCACGATTTTCCACCTGGCGGGAAAGCTGGGATAGAGCCATGACCGGGACCGACAATTCCTTTGCCAGTGATTTCAGGCCCTGGGTGATCATGCTCACCTCCTGGACCCGATTGTCGGACTTGCCGTCGCCGCCGGTGACGAGTTGCAGATAGTCGACGATGATCAGGTCCAGGCCGATCATACGCTTCAGCCGGCGTGCGCGAGCCGATAGCTTGGCGATCGTGATCCCGCCGGTAGCATCAATGTAGAGCGGCGCTTCCTGGATCTCGAGCGCCGCGTCACGTACCCGGCCGAACTCCGAGGCGTTGATTTCGCCCTTGCGGAGCCGGTCGCCTGAGACGCCAGAGACTTCCGCAAGCAAGCGCATGGCTAGCTGCTCGGCTGACATTTCGACAGAGAAGAAGGCAACCACACCGCCACGCACGGTCTTTTTCGATCCGTCGGGTTGTGGCTCCCAGGCGTAGTTGCGCGCGACATCGAAGGCGATGTTACAGGCGAGCGCGGTCTTTCCCATTGAGGGACGCGCAGCAAGGATCACCAGGTCGGAGGGGTGCATGCCACCGATCTTCTGATCAAGATCAATCAGGCCGGTGGAAAGCCCGGCCAGACCGCCATCGCGGCTGTGGGCTTCTGCAGCCATGGCGACAGCGCCATGCAGAGCGTCGGCAAAACTTACAAATCCTTGTGAGGTGCCGCCGGTTTCGGCCAAGGTGAAGAGCTTTTGCTCAGCCTGCTCAATCTGATCTCGGGCTGAGACATCGGCGTCACCCTGTGCGGCGAGGGTGGAAATGTCGCCCCCGATGCGGATCAAGTCGCGTCGCAGAGCCAGATCGTAGACCACGCGTGCGTAGTCCGGCGCGTTGGCCGCAGGTGGAGCGCGATCGACCAAGTCGGCCATGTAGCGAATACCGCCAAGCTCTTCGAAGCCGACGTCGCGGGAGAACTGTTCGGCCAACAGAATGGGTTCGGCCAACTGACCCTTGCGAATGTGGTTCTCGATGGAGGCGAACAGCCGCTGATGAAACGGCTCGAAGAAGTGCTGCGCCTTCAGGTAGTCCCCAATCCGCTCGAAGGCGGCGTTGTCGTAGAGGAGCGCACCCAGAAGCGCTTGCTCGGCTTCCACATTGGCCGGAGCGTGTGGGACCACCACCTCGTTGGAGGCGGGGCGCAGGTCGAGTGCGGGAACAAGGGCCATAAGCTATCGATAGCCTAAGGTTTCGCTGTCGTTCACCGCTCCATCGCGTCTCGTCCACACAATAGAGTGAGGCTGTGGACAGCTTGGCCCTCCGGATGCCCGCATACGAAAAGGGCGGGCTGGAAACCCAGCCCGCCCGATCCGTCTTTGTCCCTGTACGGACCGTTAGACTACCACTTCATGCTTAGGCGGCCGTAGACGAAGCGACCATCGAAGCCGAAGGACGTGAACGGCGCGGCGCCGGTGGCGTTGAGCGCCACTGGGATCTGTCGTGGATAGCCGTCAAACAGGTTATCGGCGCCCACGGCGAGCGTGACGTCGTGGGGGAAATTGTAGCGGCCTTCCAGATCCCCGACGCTTCGCTTGCCGGTGTGAACGTCGGCGCCGCCGTCGGCGAGCGTTCCGGGTGACACAACGTCACCATAGAACGTCGAACGCAGGGTCGCCCCGAGATTGCCTTTGATCCAGTCGTTTTGCAGCACGACCTTGTAGGGAGGCGTACCTTCCTGGAAGCGGAGCACGGCCTGGCGTGCGAACAGCGACACCGGCACGGGAAGGATTGTCGTCGCGGAAGCCGGGGTCTTTGTGATCTTGAGGTTGTTCGTGTTCACAGAGGCCGTCAGGTTGAAGTCCCCAAGATCGTCGTTCGGGATGTGATAGCTGACGCTGTAGTCGACCCCCTTCGTGCTGGAGGCGACGCCGTTGGTGAAGAACCTGGCGGCCGAGGCGCCGAACGGCTGGAGCAGGTTGAAGATCGTCAAAGCGTTCGAACCGGCCGCTGCCGGTCAGCGTCTCGGACAGAACGACCTTGTTGTCGACGTCGATCCGGTAGGCGTCGATCGTCACTTCCAGCCCGCATTGGTGGAAGATCGTGCCGATCGAATAGTTCTTGGACTTCTCGGGCCCCAGAGGCTGGCCGCCGAGCGCCTTTCCGGTCGGGCTAATCGAGGGGAACGTTCCGGTATCGAACGGGACCCCGTTGATGAACAGGATCGACGTCGAGGTGAAGTATTCCTGTTGCAGACTGGGCGCCCGGAAGCCGCTCTCGGCGGATCCGCGGAAGGCAAAGTTCGGCGTCACGTCGATACGGCCGGCGACCTTGCCGGACGTGTTGTCGCCGAAGTCGGAGTAGTGTTCCTGGCGGACAGCGGCCGAGCCGGTGAACCAGCTGGTGAGCTTGCCTTCCACGGTCAGGTAGGCGCCGACATTCGTACGGCTCTTGTCGACGACGTTCTCAGGCGTGAAGCCCGAGAAGCCGCGCGACCCAAGAGACAGGGTCGGCGCCACGGTTCCCCGCTGATAGGAGCCCGGCTCGCCTGCGCCAATTTTGAACTGCTCATCGCGGGCTTCAATGCCGAATGCCACGTTCAGCGGACCGGCCAGACCCACCTCGAAGTCGCGGCTGAAGTCGGCGTTGCCCACCGTCTGATCGTAGGTCATCTGGCCGGCGTAGAAGGAATGAGGCGACGTCGGACCGAGCGACGGGTTCAGAGTGTGCTCGACCCCGTACTTCAAATTATTCCAGCCGTAGTCGACGCTGAAGCTGGACTTCCAGCCAGCGATCTCGCCCTTGAGCGCGCCGCCAAGGCTGAAGTCGTTGGAGTAGGTGCTGATCAACGGCAGGTAGCCGTTGGGGTAGACTGATGGGATGTTCTGGGTGGCATCGTTGGCCGCGCGGAACGTTGCTGCGGTTTATGTATGCCGCTCCTGGCCGCCGCCCCAGGCGGAGGCTTCCCAGCCGGTGCCCAGGGGCTTTCCAGCGTTGAAATAGACAGTCTTTTCCTCAACTCTGCCGTCGCCGAAGCGGGAGTCGACGACGCGCGGCGTAAACCGAGGGTCGACGTCACTGCGGTTGGTGGGGACCTGTTTCCTATATTCGCCAGAGACGGTCAGGAAACCGTCCGAGCCGAGTTTGAAGCCCTGCCAGGCTTCGACGGTCGTGGTGGCGCCATTGGTGATGTTCTGGTCGCCGGCGTTGAAGAAGTTGATGCGGGTGTTGTGCTCGCCGTAGGTCACCGTTGCGCCACCGCCGTGATCGGCTTGGCGGAGGCCCAGGTTGATCACGCCAGCGATCGCGTCGGAACCGTAAAGGGCCGAGGCGCCGTCTCGAAGGACTTCAATTCGGTCGATGGCGATCTCGGGAACGGTGTTCAAGTCAACAGCGGCCGAGCCGCGACCGACGGAACCGTTCATGTTGACCAGGGCTGAGGTGTGGGCGCGCACGCCGTTGATCAAAACCAGGGTCTCATCAGGGCCTTGGCCGCGCAGCACGGCCGGGCGGACGGAATCGGTGCCGTCGGTGTTGGACGGACGCGGGAAGTCGATTGACGGCACGGTTGCGGCGAGCGCACTCGCCAGCTCCATGGAGCCGCGTTTCTCCAACGTCTTGGCAGTCACAACGTCGACCGGCGCGAGGGTTTCGAGGCGAGACTTCGCCTCGGCGCGGCTGCCGGTGACGACTAATTCTTCAGCAACCGCCACCGCAGCGGAGGTGGGGGTCGCAGCGCCTTTGGACTGGGCCATAGCACCCGTGGCAAGCAACGTCGTTGCCGAGGCCGCAGCGAACAGAATTACGCGATATTTCATAGATTTACCCACCCTGGTGCGGCCTCTTCCCAACAGGCGGGCGAGGCGGCTTATACCAACCGCCGCTAATCCTGACCGCAGCAAGCCCATGTCCGCGCGCCGAGGGATTGGAT
>JAYUBY010000502.1:0-6362 GCA_043740635.1 Alphaproteobacteria bacterium | reverse complement strand
TACCCAGGAATACTGGACCGTCGAGGCGGACGTCTCGGCCGGAAGTGATCCTTTCCTCGCCCGCCTGACCAAGCATGAAGGCAAGCGCCTCACCAAGTTCGACCTGGGCAACGAGACCTCGGCCTTTGCCGCGCGCGACGCAGTCAAGGCCGCGACCTTCACAATCGCCGCGGTAGAAAAGAAACCCGCCCGCCGCTCGCCGCCGCCGCCCTTCACGACCTCGACCCTGCAGCAGGAAGCCTCGCGCAAGCTAGGCTTCAATGCGCAGCGGACCATGCAGGCGGCCCAACGCCTCTATGAAGGCATAGACATCGGCGGCGAGACCGTCGGCCTGATCACCTACATGCGAACGGACGGCGTTCAGACCGCGCCCGAGGCCTTGGACGAAGCCCGCAACGTAATCGGTGGTCTCTATGGGAAAGACTACGTGCCGGAGAAGGCGCGAATCTACTCAACCAAGGCTAAGAACGCTCAAGAGGCCCACGAGGCGATCCGTCCGACCAGCCTCGACCGCAATCCCGGCAAGCTACGCCTCGATCCCGACCTGGGCCGGCTCTACGAGCTCATATGGAAGCGGATGATCGCCTCGCAAATGGAAAGCGCGCGCATCGAGCGAACAACCATTGATCTGGAGTCCAGCGATGGGAAGACGGCGCTGCGAGCCTCCGGCGACGTGACCCTCTTCGACGGCTACCTCGCGGTCTATGAGGAAGGTCGCGACGACGCCGAGGAAGAGGCCGTCTCCAAGCTGCCAGCTGTGACGCATGGCGCATCGGCCAAGACCATCGCTGCCCGCGCCGATCAGCACTTCACCGAGCCGCCGCCGCGATACTCGGAAGCCAGTCTCGTCAAGAAAATGGAAGAGCTCGGCATCGGCCGACCCTCGACGTACGCCTCGGTCCTGACCGTCTTGCGCGACCGCGAATATGTGCGGATGGACAAAAACCGGTTCGTGCCCGAGGACAAGGGGCGCCTGGTCACCATCTTCCTTGAGGAATTCTTCCTCCGGTACGTGGAGTACGACTTCACTGCGGGCCTTGAAGAAAAGCTCGACCTAGTCTCTGCCGGCGACCTCAATTGGAAGGTGCTGCTGCGCGAGTTCTGGCAGGACTTTTATCCGAAGACGGAAGAGATTCTCGGCCTCACCACACGCTCGGTTCTAGACACCCTGGACGAGGCGCTGGCGCCGTTTCTCTATCCGCAGAAGGTCGACGGTTCCGACCCCCGCGCCTGCCCGACCTGTGGTGCAGGCCGGCTCAGCATGAAAACCAGCCGGTTTGGGCCCTTCGTCGGCTGCTCTAACTATCCGGAGTGCCGCTACACCCGCCCGATCGGCCAGGCCGAGGACGGCGAACAGACTTCAGGCGACCGCGAACTTGGGATCGATCCTGAGACCGGCCTCGTGGTGTTCCTGAAATCCGGCCGCTTCGGCGCCTATGTGCAGCTCGGCGATGGCGAAAAGCCCAAACGGTCCAGTTTGCCTAAGGGCTGGTCGGCGCCGGACATGGACCTGGATAAGGGACTGCGTCTACTGCGCCTGCCACGCGAGGTAGGTCTGCATCCGGAAGACAACCAGCCCATCCTGGCGGGCATTGGCCGCTTCGGGCCGTTTGTGCTGCATGCCGGGACCTATGCCAACCTCTCCGGCGCTGATGAAGTGTTCGAGGTGGGCCTGAACCGCGCCGTGACACTTCTCGCCGAGAAGCGGGCCGGCGCTCAAGGCGGACGGGGCGAGACCGCGGCGCTGAAAGAACTGGGCGCCCACCCTACGGACGGTGCGGCGGTAAAGGTGCTTTCCGGCCGATACGGCCCCTACATCAAACACGGCGCAACCAATGCCAACGTTCCGCGCGGCACCGACCCGTTGGACGTAACGCTGGAACAGGCGGTTCTGCTTCTGGCCGAGCGCGCAGCTAAGGGCGGCGAGAAGAAAAAACCGGCACGTGGAGCGAAGGCCAAGGCCGCACCAAAGGCCACGAGCGCCAAAGCGCCGGCAAAAAGGGCGGCAACAAAGAAGAAGTCCGCACCGAAGAAGAAGGCCACCGCCTAGCACCCTCTTCCGGACATCCCGCGAGGCGGAGCCCATGCGCGCTTGCGGATGTCCCCAACGCGGGTGTCTAGTTTCGAAATCGGCTTGGGTCCCTGACGTCGCGGGAATGAGAGGGATTCTAGGCCCGTAACGCAGGCCAATGGTCTCAGCCTCTATTTCGAGCGCGCAGGGTCTGGCCCGCCTCTCCTGTTCATCTCCGGCACGGGCGGAGACCTGCGCAACAAGCCTAACGTCTTCGATGGGCCGCTGGCTAAGGCCTTCGACCTGCTAACCTACGACCAACGCGGACTCGGCCAGTCGGGGAAGCCAAATGTCCCCTATTTCATGTCGGACTATGCCGACGACGCCGCGGCGTTGATGGCGAGCCAAGGCTGGGATGAGGCGCTCGTTATCGGTGTCTCCTGTGGCGGGATGGTGGCCCAGGAGCTGGCGCTCCGGCATCCGGAACGGGTGAAGCGCCTGGTCCTGGCCTGCACTTCGCCGGGCGGTTAAGGCGGCGCATCGTTCCCATTCCACGAGATCGAGCATCTGAAGGGCGAGGCCCGCGCCCGCCACATGATCCCGATCAGCGACACGCGCCGCGACGACGCATGGGCGGCGGCTCATCCCGACCAACACGCTCTCGTCACTATGGGAGCAGCTGACCCCTATGCCGACGAGCCCGGCCACGCCGCGGGCGCGCATCGCCAGCTTGAGGCCCGCGCAGCGCATGACACGTGGAACAGATTGCCACGGATTGCCTGCCCCACTCCGATCGCTGCCGGGCGCTATGACGGCATCGCGCTGCCAGCGACCCAGAAAAAGATAGCCGAACGCATCCGCGGCGCGAAACTTCAGTGGTTCGAGGGCGGCCACCTGTTCATCATCCAGGATCGCACGGCCGCCCGGGCGGTAACCGATTTCCTGACGGGAGGCTAGGGGCCCGGACCTGCAGCTCACCTAAACCCGGGCGATGACTGGGGTGCAATCTTGATCCAGAACGCCTATATGACCTTCGTGTATCGCTGGCCGCTTCGGTCGCGACGACCGCCCTGCTCCGAAAATCAACAAGAGCCGCGCAGGGGTTCTCGCACCCCATCCCAATTCTCAAGAACACCTTCGAAAGGTGCTAAGCACCCATATGCCTAAGACACGTGCCCCCAAGGGCTCCCGCTTCCAGAACAACCCCACCGCCAAGCCCGTCGACGCAAAAACCGCAAAACCGGCCGCGCCAAAACAGGCCAAGGGGGCCGGCCCTCGGCCGCAGAGGGGCATTCCCGACCCCGAGACCCTGCTGAAATACATCCGCGACGGCGGCGAGACCGATAAGGCGGCGTTGGCAAAGGCCTTTGGCCTGAAGGGCGAAGAACGCCGGGCGCTCCGCCAGATGCTCCAGACCCTGCAAGAAGATGGTGCGCTCGCCAAGCGAGGTCGGCGCGGCTTCGCCGAAGTCGGAGCCCTGCCCGAGATCGGCGTTGTCGACGTGGTCGAGCGCGACACGGATGGCGAACTCTTCGTCAAACTCACCAAGGGCGATGACGCGCCGTTGGTGATCCTAGCCTCCAGCCGCGCGAACGACACCGGCCCTGCGCCCGGCATGGGCGATCGGCTGCTCGTCCGCTTCGTGAAACTGGAAAACGGCGAGCACGAGGCCCGCGTGATCAAGTCGTTGGGCGCCGGCGCGCAGCGCATTCTTGGCGTCATCCGAAAGGCTCGCCGCGAAGTCCGCGTCGAGCCGGTCGACCGCCGCTCGAAGGAGAGCCTGCTGCTCACCGACCCTGCCGCCCAAGAGTTGCGCGACGGCGACCTCGTGCTTGCCCAGGCGACAGCTGCCGAGACCCGTTTCGGGCCCAAGCGCGGCAAGGTTCTGGAGGTCATCGGCCGTGAGGACGAACCTCGCGCCGCCTCCCTGCTAGCCATCCACGCCCACGGCATCCCGACCGGGTTTAGCGCGCCTGCCGAAGCCGAGGCAGAAGCTTCCCAGCCTCCGACCCTCTCCGGCCGCGAAGACCTGCGCGATGTCCCCTTCATCACGATCGACCCAGCCGATGCCCGCGACCACGACGATGCGGTCTACGCCGAGCCGGACACCGATCCAAAGAACCTCGGTGGTTGGATCGTCTGGGTGGCCATTGCCGATGTCGCAGCCTACGTCCGTCCCAACTCGGCGCTCGATGACACCGCGCTAGAAAAGGCCAACAGCGTATATTTCCCCGACCGCGTGGAGCCAATGCTGCCGGAGGTGCTGTCCAACGGACTTTGTAGCCTCCGAGAGGGCGAAAACCGCGCCTGCATGGCTGTGCGGATGGTGTTCGGCTCTGACGGCCGCAAGCGGTCGCACAAGTTCGTCCGCGGCCTGATGCGCTCAGCTGCAAAGCTTTCCTACGAGCAGGCCCAGGCCGCCGCCGACGGGACACCGGACGACAAGACCGGTCCCATTGCCAAAACCATCATCGGCCCGCTCTACGCCGCCTATGCCGTGCTCAAGAAGGGACGCAACATCCGTTCACCTCTGGCCATCGAAAGCGCCGAACGTCGGATCGTCATCAGCGCCGAGGGCGAGGTTGCCTCGATCACGCCGCGCGCCAGCCTCGAAGCTCACAAGCTGATCGAGGAAATGATGATCCAAGCCAACGTCTCAGCCGCCGAGACTTTGGAGGCCAAGAAGACGCCGCTGATCTATCGGATCCACGACACGCCCAGCCAGGAGAAGGTCCAGGCGCTGGTGGACTTCCTGCAGACGTTGGACATCGCCTGGTCAAAGGGCGAAGCGCCGCGAACCGAGCGCTTCAACAAGCTCTTGGACGACACGCGCGGCACCGAAAACGGCGATATCGTCAATGAGGTGGTCCTACGCACCCAGATGCAGGCGATCTATTCCACTGAGAACATCGGCCACTTCGGCCTGAACCTGGCGAAGTACGCTCACTTCACCTCTCCGATCCGCCGTTACGCCGATCTGATCGTTCATCGAGGCCTGGTCACAGCGCTGGGACTGGGTTCGGATGGCCTTAGCGATCGCGACATTCAGAAGATGAGAGACACCGCCGAGAGCATCACTTTCGCCGAACGCCGAGCCATGGCGGCCGAACGTGACGCAACCGACCGCTATGTGGCGGCCTTCCTGGCCGACCGTGTGGGCGCCGAGTTCGAGGGTCGTATCACCGGCGTCACGCGGTTCGGTCTGTTCGTGCGCCTGGACGAGACCGGCGCTGATGGCCTCTGCCCGGTGTCAAAGCTGGGCGGTGAGTACTTCATCCACGATGATAAGAGTCACGCCCTGGTGGGCGAGCGGACCGGCGCACGCTGGCCGCTGGGCATGCCGGTGGCCGTCAAACTCACCGAGGCGACCCCGCTGACCGGCGGACTGCTGTTCGAGATGATAAGCGAGCCCGCCGCGGCCGATCCCACCGCACCTCGTCCACGGCTCGGCATGCGCGAGCGTGGCGACCGACGCCCCGGCGGCCCCGGCGGTTTCCGCGGGCCCAAGCGGGGCCCTCAGGGCCGACCGAAGAACATACGCACCGGCAAAAAGGGTGGACCCCGACGCTAGGCGTCAGCTCTTCGGCCTCAGGAACAACCGGCAGAAGATCAGGAAGACCGGGATCAGCACCCAGCAGAACTGCGCCAAGTGGAGATGGCCTAAGGCCATCATCCAGATTCCAAGGGCAAATGCGACGCCCGGGCTGGCAGCGCGCGCCGCACGATAGAGGCGTTCGCCCATCGCAATGCCCCCAAGCAACCGTCCATGATCGCGCGAAACAGTGAGCACCAACCCAAGATTGGCGAGCGAGCTAAACACCATGGTCCCGCAATAGATTCCCCAAGGGAAAGGCGAGCTGAGATCGCGTCCCCACCAGGCGGTAGCGAATGGAATGAGGCAGACCGGGAACATGAATATCAGGTTAGCGACCGCGCTCGCCCAATCGAAATGACGCAAGCGGCGGGTGGTCGACAGATGCGCGATCCAGAAGATCCCGATGACGACAAAACTCATCGTTAGCGCCAAGAAGTGACTGGCCATGCCCCACATTGCGGAGGCATCGCCAATTGGGCTCTGAAAGGCCGGCGGCTTCAGATCCAGGACCATTAGCGTCAGCACGATCGCGAAGACTGCGTCGGTGAAGAAGATCACTCGGTTGAGCAGGCGCTCGTCGATCGTCTCGTGGGCCGTGACATTCCTGTCGCCACTGTCGGTCATTCTGGCCTCCCGGCTCACGCGGCATGATGGCGCGGCGAGAGGCTTCCGCAAAGGCGCCCTTCCCTCCGGCCCGCGAGCAGTCATACAGTTGTTTGATGAGCGAAGCTGAGATCATGAACCGCAAGCCAGAGG
>JAYUBY010000501.1:0-2045 GCA_043740635.1 Alphaproteobacteria bacterium | reverse complement strand
AGTGCTCGTTGGGCTGATAGGGACCTGATCAGCGGACACCATCAGGGCCAGCGGCGTCAAAGGCCGCACCAACAGGCCGGACAGATGACCGCACCCTGGCAGATCCAATTAGCTCAAATCACCACTTGCAGCGCAGGGGCCATCCACAGATGACACTGCCTTCGAGCGCTAAAATCCGCCATTCATCTCCGCGGTCATCCAGCCGCGGACACCTTGGGGGTGGCCTTGATCGTGAAGTGGTGGAGGCGGCTCTCGGCGACCATGAAGGGAACGTGCTGATGTCGGTGAAGCGGGTTTTCGCGACGGCTGGCCTGGGCGCCCTGTTGCTGGCGGCGTCAAGCAGCATGGCCCTGGCCGAGGGGCCGTTCGCGGGGCCCCTCGTCGATCACCACATGCACCTGCGCTCGCCCATAGCATCCCGGGTCTCCCAAGTCAGCTGCGCGCATCTTGGGCCGGTCAAGTGTCCGCCCCTCACATCCAAGGCCGCCTCCACGGGAGAGGAAGCGATCCAGGCGCTAGATGCAGCGGGGATCAAGCGCGGCGTCCTGCTCTCCTTGGGCTATATGTTTGGCTCGCCGAACTACAAAGATCTGCACCTCGATGTGGCCAAGGAGACGCGGCGGGAGAACGCCTATGTGGTCGACCAGGCGCGGCAGTCGTGCGGGCGGCTGGTCGCCTTCATCGGCGTCGACCCCCTGTCGCCGAACGCCGTCTCTGAGGTGACCTACTGGGGCCGCAAGGGCGGGGCAACCGGCGTGAAGCTGCATATGGGGAACTCCGCCGTCGACTTGCGCGCGCCGGACGACGTCAAGAAACTGGGCAGGGTATTCAGGGCCGCAGGCCGAGCGCGTTTTCCGATCATCATCCACCTGGAGACCCGGGCTGATGACTATGGCGCGCAGGACGTCGCTGTCTTCTTAAAGGACGTTGCGCCGGCCGCCGGCAAAGTCACCATCCAGATCGCCCATGCCGGCGGCGGGGGTGGGGTAAACGGCCATACCCTAAACGCGCTTAATGCGTTCGCTGAGGCAATCCGGCGCGATCCCGCGAGGACCCGCAACCTGATGTTCGACCTCGCCATGGTGCCGGATGCGATGTCCAACACCGAGAAGCTGAAGGCCGGCCCAGCCGAGCTCAGTGAATTAAAGAGGCTCATGCAGCAGATCGGCCTTGAGCGGTTCCTGCTGGCCTCGGACTGGACCGCGGGCCTGAACCTGAAGCCTTATTACGAGGACGAGAAGGACGCGCTGGCGCTCAGCGACGCCCAGTGGACAGCCCTGGCGGCGAACACCGCCCCTTACCTGCAGCAGTCTCACGCGAGCGCGTGCGGAAAGTGACGATGCCATCGGCCACGACGCGCCGCAGGTCGACGCGAGGGTACTGACAAGGCAACCTGGGAGGGCCCGAAATTGGCCCTTCCCTTCCCCTACTCGTCAGGCTGCCGGGTGGCGACCGCCTACGCCTCATGGGCCCCGACCCGCAGGGTGCAAAGTCCGGGTCGGGAGATCAGATGCGGCTGGATGTGGAAGATGTCGCGCCCCTCTAACACCACCCTGGCCGTCGCCCGGATCGAGACCGAAGAGAAAACGACCGATCTGAAGCTGCGGCTGAAGGGCAAGCTAGCCGTCGATCTGGCAGACTATCTGCGCGCTTACGTCGAGACCAACGGCCAGCCGATCGACCTCGACCAGCTCGTCCCGCATATGCTGGCGACCTTCATGGAGGCCGATCGGGGTTTCCAAGCGTGGCGCAAGAGCGCCGCCGGCAAGGCGCTTGCCGCCGCCTAGCTGTACTGGCGTGCGAATGATCCGTAGCCCGACACGAGATCAAGCCGACCTGGCGTCCGGTCCCGGCGACGTCCGCTTTCTGCGCGGAGGCCAACGGGGAGAATCGACCCGTAGCCGTCGTCCATAAGGTCCGCTCCTGAGTATCGGACATGAAATATCTAGAGTTCTGCGCTTAAAAGATGCCGCGCATGGGCCGTCGGCGGCTATCCGTCCGCCAAGGCTTTCTCAAATGCCTGGGAGTTGCTGATCCACGCGAAC
>JAYUBY010000500.1:0-1549 GCA_043740635.1 Alphaproteobacteria bacterium | reverse complement strand
ATCGACATTGAGGAGGGGACACGTCGATTGGACGCGGTCACGGCAGCCGCGGATAGCGAGCTCGACGGCCAGTGATGCGAGACACTCGGCGGCTGGTTCCATTCGCGGTCGCGATCAATCTGGCCGAGTTTCCGCAGTTTGACCGTTTGGCCTATCCGGCGATCCAACCATTGGGATCGAACCGGCTGCGCTCCTCGTAGGCGACGCCGATGCGCCGCGGCGCCGAGGCTCGCCGCCTGAGACAGGCCCTGGCCAGGCCACGCGCGTCCGCTTCGTTGCTGGCGACGTAGCGGACGATCCGCCCGCCGGGGCCGATGCGCCCGAAAGTCACCTCAACCAGCCAGTCGCCAAGAAGGTCCTGACCGGCCTCGACTCGATACGCCCGCCAGTGTTTTCGGGCGGGATCGCAGGCGTGCAGCAGGGTCGAGAAGGCGAGGTTCATGGTCGCGTGACACCCCAAATCAGACTGCAAATCGGTGCCTGAACATATCGTGAACTTGACGCAGTTACCAAGCCTAATGAGATTGATTCTGCTTACTTTCTGCCGACCAGACGAGAGGCCGAGCGCCTTGCCTCTCACCACCTCCGTCGGCAGGCTGGGTGGGTGTGGATGAGGCCGTCGAAGTGGGAGATGGCGCCGACGTCCAGAAGGAAGGGTGTCTGTCTCGCTTCCTCGACGCTGTTGAGTTCTTCGAGGATTTCCTCGGCGCTCCAGAGGTCGGCGACGGTGTGCCAGCGTCCGACGGCGCTGTAGTGTTCGGCGTGTTCCAGAACCGAAAAGGCCATGCTCAGGGTCGCCATCGTCATCTCCTTGTGGTGGTGAGGATCACGGCCAATCCCGCGATCTTGAGACCGGGCAGGACGGAGAGGGGGCGAGGGCCAAGGTCGGGGCGGGTGGAAACCGGTCTGCACGAGCGCAGCTCTTGAGGAAGACCGGAGGCTCCGCCGGCCGCGCCCCGCGCCAGCGGGGTCGCCTTTGGCCTTGGCTCCCCGTCCTAAAGTCGATGGATTGATCGCGGTTTGGCTGTGCCCGCGCGCACCGCAATGACGATGCTGGCGGCCCCATGCAGCTCATGGCTGGCTCTGGAATTCACCGTTCAGCGCGCGCCGGACCCCCAGATTACGAACCTGGGCGCGGCACACTCATCCTCGAAACGACAAGAGGCGAGGGGACCTTGCCCGGATACCTGCGCTCGGAGAGACCGAAACGCCGCCCGAAAGCCCCACTGATCCCTCCTGCAATCGGTCACGAGGCGGGTCGAGAGTTCACGGCAGGCCGAGTCGATCCCACGCTAGACAGACTGGAAAAAATCCTGCGGCGAGCCCTGTCGGGCCCAAACGCGCCAAAGGCCACGCCCCTCCGGGGGTGCGGCCTGAAAGCAAGAAACCCCCGCCCGGTTTCCCGGGCGGGGGAGGGCGGTCAGCCCTGGTCGGAAGGTTCGCGCTTATCGCCGCGGGGATCGACGTAGATCCCGTGCTCCCATTCGGAGGTGGCGATCTTGGTGGCGTAGCGTTTGACGCCGTCCCGGTCGGTGTAGTCCTCGTTGCG